>CAZJAK010000004.1:0-18291 GCA_964543935.1 uncultured Spirochaetaceae bacterium | reverse complement strand
CCCCGGCACCAATGCGAAGACTTGCTCCAAGTCGGCCCGTAATTCGGGCACGCTGCGGGCTTTGCCAAGATAATTCCCGGTCGCCTGGATGCCACCGCCAGTGAGGGTCGCCCCGGGGCGTTCGAATCCCCCCACATCATCGCCTTGCCAACAATGCAAAGAGATTTCCAAGCGGTCCATGTGGGCCAGGACCTGCTCGACATCGACCCCGATCGCTTCATACGCTTTTTTGGCTTGTGTGAACATCGCGTCCCGATCCGGCATGACGACCTCCTTCTGCAGTGTCTCCTGCACGTATCGTAGCACGCTGGAAGCAGCATTGCCTTGACAAAAGAGGCAATTGTTAGCACGATTCTGTCATGTGCGGCATGAAACTCACCACCGACGATTTCTTCCATGATGACAGCTTCCACCTCAAGGTCATCGAACGAGATCCCGAACTGCCCTACTCGTTGCATAGCCATGATTTTTTCGAGCTGGTGGTGATCGTGTCGGGTACTGGCCTCCATTGTTACGAACATGCCGAGTATCCTGTGGTGGCGGGCAACGTCTTCGCCATCGCCCCGGGGACCGAACACGGCTACCGGCACGTACACCAATTGCGGCTGTACAACATTTTGTTCGATCGATCAGTATTGAACGAATCGTGGTCGGACCTGAAGAACATGAGTGGTCTGCATGCATTGTTGAACATCGAACCGAATTACCGGACCGAACAAGGCCTCTCATCGTTGATGCATCTTGAGCCAAGCCAAATGGCCCACGTCCTTGCCCTCATCGAAACGATGCAGCAGGAGTGCGACTCCCCCGAAAACGACACTGGCTCGCACAGTCTGGCGACCGCCTGCTTCATCCAGTTGTTGGTGTACCTGTTCCGCTTGTACAGTGCCTTTCCCCGCAAGGACAATTTACCGATCATACGTCTGGCCGATGCGTTCGGCTACCTCGAAGCCCACTTGGACAAGACCGTCACGATCGAAGAACTCATGGAGGTGGCCCACATGTCGGCCAGTACCTTGAACCGTAATTTCAAACGGGCCACAGGCTGTTCACCAATCGAGTTCCTCATCCAGACACGCATCGAGCAGGCCTGCCGGTTGATCAGGACCAGCACATGGAGCATGGCGAGGATTGCCGAGGCAACGGGATTCTCCGATGCCAATTATTTCTCACGCCAATTCAGGAAAACCATGGGTATCAGCCCAAAGCAGTACCGCTGTGCCCGTTAATTCCTTGAAAGCGCAGCAACAGGCTTGACGGATCGTGATGCGGCCACTATCGTCGGGAGTTGGTGGTGAAACACCCCATCAGACGGAGGTCCGCCATGCATTCGACCGACACTCTCTTGAAGCAGTTCGACACACCGTTGTTTGTACCTCGGTTGAAAGAATTGTATGGTCCTCATGTCGATAGTGATTTACTATCTATACGATATAAAAATTTAATATATTCATACATTAAACACTATGGAATCAACATAGGTGAAGAAGTTCGCTTGTACAGCACTCCTGGGCGGACCGAGTTAGCCGGAAACCATACCGACCACAATCATGGCAAGGTCATTGCCGCCAGCATTCAACTCGATACGATCGCAGCAGCGGCACAGACTGCGGGTTCTTTCATCAGCCTGATCTCGGAGGGTTTCCCGCCTGTCGTGATCGACATTTCCGACTTGAGCGTCCATCCCGACGAACACGGGACCACCCATGCCTTGGTACGGGGAATCGTAGCGGGTTTTGCATCACGGGGCTTTGAAATCGGTGCCTTCAGGGCCGTCACAACCAGCAACGTCCTCAAAGGATCGGGTTTGAGTTCTTCAGCCGCCATCGAAATGTTGTGCGCCACCATCATCAACGACATGTACAACGACAACCGGATGAGTGTGGTCGATATGGCGATCGTGTCGCAAGAGGCGGAGAACCGCTGGTTCGGCAAACCATGCGGTTTGATGGACCAGATCGCTTGTGGTTATGGCGGCATCGTCGAGATTGATTTCGCCAATGATTCGGACCCTGTCGTCGAACACGTTCAGGGCGATTTCCAAGCAATGGGATACGATGTGGTCATCGTCGACACGCGAGCCGACCATGCCGGCCTGACGGAGGAATATGCCGCGATCCCGGCCGAGATGGGCCAAGTAGCGGCATTATTCGGGTGCGCCACCATGCGCCAAGTCGAACTCGAATCGTTCATCACCCGATTGGCCTCCCTCCGCGGACAAATCGCCAACGACCGGGCCCTCTTGCGCGCATACCATTTCCTGCAGGAAAATGAGCGGGTCGACCACATGGCGGCTGCTTTACGCGACAAGGACATCGAGCGCTATGTGAAACTTGTCGCCCTCTCCGGGGACAGCTCCTTCAAGTATCTGCAGAACATCTCCGTGAACGGACAGCCACACCGGCAAGACCTGGCGGTCGCTTTGGCCGCCAGTGAGGCTTACTTGGATGGAAGCGGTGCTAGCCGGGTTCATGGGGGCGGTTTTGCCGGCACCATCCAAGCGTATGTGCCACATGGCCGCACGCTAGGTTATGTGACGGCGATGGAAGATCTGTTCGGTCCAGGATGCACGACGGTCGTGAACATCAGGGGTGTCCCCACCACCCGCGTCCTGTAGGTTCAACGGGTCATCTTGTCGAGCAGGGCCATGATCTCGGCCATCTTGGTTTGGACATCGTCGCCGGTTTGCAGCGATTGGGCCACGCAGTGCTCCAGATGGGCTTGCAAGACGGCTTTGTTGGTCTTTCTCAGCAAGGCCTCGGTGGCCAGCAATTGGTTCGAGATGTCGACGCAGTAGCGGTCCTCCTCGACCATGCGCAAAATCCCTTCCAGTTGACCCTTGGCCGTTTTGAGCGCCCGCACGACCGGTTCTTTGGCGGCTTTCATCTAGATGACCGCCACAACTTCGTAGCCGGCTTGCTTGACAGCTTGCTTGAGGGCGTCGTCGGTGACTTCACCGTCGATGTGGACCCGGGCGATTTTACTGGCCAGGTCGACCGTGGCATGCACGCCCGCGATGCCGTTCAGTGCTTTTTCTACCCGCATGCTGCAATGTCCGCAACTCATGCCGTTGATGAGCAGTTCCTTCTCGATGTGGGAGGTTGTTTCTTTCTTCATGATCTGTGGTTCTCCTTTATGGTTTTTACGATTGATATGTGTCGGATGCAATGTGATCAAACCGAGTCGCAAGGCGTTGCCGACAACGAACAACGAACTCAGACTCATCGCTGCTGCGGCAAACATCGGGTTCAGGGTCCAACCGGTCAGAGGTTTGAACAAACCGGCTGCCAACGGGATACCCAAGGTATTGTAAAACATGGCCCAGAATAGGTTCTGCTTGATAGTCCGCAATGTCGATGTGCCTAGTTGGACCGCTTTGGCGACATCGCGCACATCATTTTTCATCAAGATGATGTCGGCCGACTCTTTGGCAATGTCGGCTCCGGCTCCGATGGCGATGCCTACATCGGCCGAAGCAAGCGCGGGGGCGTCGTTGATGCCGTCCCCGACCATGGCGACCTTGCGGCCTTCGTTGCGCAAGCGGGTGATCTCGCGCACTTTCCCATCGGGCAGCACCGAAGCCACCACATGGTCGATCGAGACCTGGGCGGCGACGGCACGGGCGGTGTTCTCCCCGTCGCCGGTGAGCATGACCACGTCCAAACCCATCCGTTTCATGGTGGCAACCGCTTCTGCGCTGGTTGGTTTGACGGCGTCGGCTACAGCGATCAGACCGCTCAGGCGGCCGTCATGGGCGACATAGAACACCGTCTTGCCCTGGCGTGACAAGAAATCTGCATCCGGAACGAGTGCAGCAAGGTCAAAGCCATTGCGTTCCATCAACGCTTGATTGCCCACCACAGCTTGGCTACCGTTCAGGTGCCCTGAGATGCCGAATCCAGGCAAGGCTTGAAACATGGTTGCCTCTTGAATCGCAACGGCCTGTTTTTCCGCTTCTTCCATGATGGCCCGTGCTACCGGATGTTCTGAGGAGTGTTCCAACGATGCCGCTACAGCCAAAACGGTATCGGGCAAGATCCCTTCGGCCGGCAGGATGTCGGTCACGACCGGTTTGCCGGCTGTGATGGTGCCGGTCTTGTCCAGGACAACCGTATCGATGGTGCTTAGTGTCTGAAGCGCTTCACCAGAGGTTGACAATATTCCGTACTCGGCACCTTTTCCGGTACCGACCATAATCGCAGCTGGAGTAGCCAATCCCAAAGCGCATGGGCATGAGATCACCAACACCGCGATGCCGATGGACAGGGCTGTCTCAAACGAGGCACCGGCGAGCAACCAGACAAGGGCGGCCACCAAGGCGATGATCATGACGATCGGTACGAACACCGCACTGATGGAGTCGGCCATTTTTGCAATGGGGGCTTTGGTGGCACCGGCATCGCGCACCAGCTGGATGATGCGGGCCAATGTGGTATCCTCCCCCACCCGGTCGGCTTGGTAGGTGAGGATGCCAGAGGTGTTGATGCTGGCGCTGAGCACACGCTCGCCGGCATGTTTGTCCACCGGCATGCTCTCGCCGGTCAAGGCCGATTCATCGACAGCGCTTTGGCCCGACAGCACCGTACCGTCGACAGGAATGCGTTGTCCCGGGCGGACCACCAACCGGTCACCCACCTTGACGTGCTCAACCGGGATCTCCAGTTCAGCGCCGTCCCGGATGACTGTGGCCGTTTTGGGAGACAGGTCCATCAACTTGCGCACGGCTTCACCCGTGCGGCCTTTGGCGCGCAATTCCAGATACTTTCCGAGCAAGACCAGCGACAAGATCATGGCCGCCGATTCAAAATAGAGGTCCATCGAATATTTCATGGCTACAGCCCCGAGATCGTGACCCAAGGCATGACCTATCTTGTACAATGCAAAGACACCATACACCAGGGCTGCCGATGATCCGACGGCTATGAGGGAATCCATGGTGGGTTTGCGTTTGAACAAAGTCCTGAACCCGCCGGAGAAAATCCGATGGTTGGCCAAACTGACTACCAGAGCCAACAGGAATTGGGTCAAGGCGAACACCAACGCATTTTCCACACCATGCAACCATGCGGGCAACGGCCAGCCGAACATGTGCCCCATGGCGATGTACAACAGAGGCAACGAGGCGGCGAACGAGACAGCCAAACGCTTACGCATCGAGCGCAGCTCTTCGGCGAACGGCCGCACCGACGTTTCAGCAACGACAGTGCCGTTCAAGGGGAGGGCTTCATACCCTGCCCCGTGAACGGCTGTGACAATGCCCGCGTCATCGGTGTGACTGCCATCGGCCAATTCTACAGTCAACCGATTTGCCATCAGGTCTACGTTGACATCGCTCACGCCCGGCAGCCCTTCAACACTTTTTTGGACATGGATGGCGCAAGACGAACACGTCATCCCGTGGATATCATAAGTTTTTTTCATCAAAGCTCCCGTCACGACAATCAATACACCCCACCCCCGTGGGGTGTATAGACAATATATGGTGTGCGTAGCGAAGTGTCAAGCAAGCTGTTCAGCGTTTTTCCGAGGTTGGATCGGAGGGCGCTTCACCCTCATGAGGGCGGCCAATCCGAGGAATCAGCATGGGGATGCGCTTTTGGATGCCGCTGTAGCCATCGCGTCTGGCTAGCAACCGTTTTTCCATTGCCGGTATGGAATACCCTAGAAACAGGGCGGTCATGGCCAACGGAAAGACGATGTGTGTCCACTTGCCGGCCGTCGTCGCCCAAGAACAGGCTGTAATCCCGTACCAAAACAGGATTTCACCCAAGTAGTTGGGGTGTCGGCTGATACCCCACAAGCCTGTCGAACAGACGTGCCGTGAGCCCCGATGCTCTTGTAAGAACAGACGCATCTGGTTATCGGCCACCAATTGCAGCAAGAAAGCTCCCGCCATCGCGGTCGCCCCAAGCAAAAACCATGGCCAGGTTTCGACAACGCCGCCACGAGCGATGAAGGTGTAGGCCGGTATGCAACAACCGAATACAATAATTGTCGGGAAGAGGTGCACAGCCCCCAGGCTGACCGGCCAATACCATACTCCGAACCGCTTCCTGAATCCCACATAGCGCCAATCCTCGTCACCCAGATGCTTCCAGTTGAGCAGGCAGTTGCAGGTAAGGCGGAGGCTCCAGGCACACATTGCGACAAAGAATATGGTAACCGGAAGCGACCACGCCACTGCAAGGCTGTCCATCCAATACCACACCATGAGCGGTGGCGCAAGCGACCAATACGGATCGTACATGCTGGAGTTGTCGACTACGGCACTGCAGATGAACACTACTCCGGTTGCGACCAAGTCGGCCAAGAAGGTTTTCACCAGCAGGCTGACCGAATCCCCCACTAGCGTCACCGTTGCTGCGGCAGATGCCACGGCGAATCCATACGCCACTGCCACAGACAGCAACGCGACAAGTTTGTTGGTCCGTAGGTTCATGCCCGACTCCTCCTTGTCAGAACAGGTTGTGGTAATCGGCCTCGATCTCGAGCACGTGCCGCGGGCGGGATAGCATGGCTGCCAACGGGGGCGGCACGGGCACCGCGGCCTTTACGATAGGTTCGACAATCGCATCGAACTTGGCCGGGTGGGCGGTGGCGTAGACGACAGTCGGATCCAAGGTCGCCTTCAGGCGGCGCACATATTCCGCAGTGGCGGTATGGGGACAGACCACGTAACGGTGTGCCCCATACACCTCGGCGATCGTCGCGGCAATCTGGCGGTCATCGACGCTGGTGGCTTGCACTGCCGCTGAGAATTGCTGGAAATCGGGAAACAGGTTAAGCAAGCGCTCCATATTGCTCGGGTCCCCGACATCCATGGCGTTGGCCAGGGTGGCGACACTCGCCCGGGGTTGGTAAGTACCGGTCTGGAGGTACTGCTCGACAGTCCGGTTGGCATTCAAAGCCAAACGGATTTGCTTGATCGGGGCACCCATGGCCATGGCCCAATACGAGGCGCAACAATTGCCGACATTACCGCTCGGAATGATCATGACCGGCTCGGAACCGGTGTTCAGGACTACTTCCAAGGCTGCCGACCAGGCATAGGTCATTTGGGGCAACAAGCGGCCGAGGTTGATGCTGTTGGCTGACGAGAGCCCGTACCGTTCGGCCAGCGGGCGGTCCATGAAGGCTTGTTTGACCATCCGTTGGCAGTCGTCGAAGGTCCCCTCGACCGAATATGCTTGCACGTTGCCGTCCCAACAGGTCAATTGGCGTTCCTGCCGCTCGGATACCCTGCCGCGCGGATAGAGCACCTTCACAGCAATATGCTTGCGGCCATGGAATGCGGCTGCTACCGCCGAACCGGTGTCGCCGCTAGTCGCGACCAGTATGGTGACAGTCCGGCCTTGGGCACTGGCCAAGCGTTCCATCGAAGCAGCCAAGAAGCGTGCCCCGAAATCCTTGAAGGCAGCGGTGGGGCCATGGAACAGTTCGAGCACGGCATCTTTGGCGTCATGCCAGTGGAGCGGCACCGGAAAATCGAAGGCTTCGTAGCACAACCCACCCAAGTGAGGTTCCAAGCGGTCGCCTTCGAACCAAGGGTGCAACACCTCGTAGGCCAACTCGGCGAACGATGAGACCGATCCCAACGAAGCCACCTCTAGATGCGGGAAGGATTGGGGAACATAGAGCCCCCCATCGGGAGCCAGGCCCTTCAGGATGGCGTCGCTGGCGCTTAGAGCGGGTGATGTGCCCCGCGTGCTGACGAACTTCACTGGTTTCTCCTTTCGCTTCCTAAGACAAGCGGGCTCCAAGATAGGCACTCAAGCGCAACAAGTCGGCAAAAACCCCGCCGGCAGTGACTTCAGGCCCGGCTCCGGGCCCCCGGATGACCAAAGGTTGATTTCGGTAACGGTCGGTGGTGAAGGCCACGACGTTGTCGGTTCCCTTGGCCCGGGCGAAGGCATGGTCGGCATCGTACAGCCCGAGCTCGACATGGCAGCTGCCGTCGCTTTCCACTGTCCCGACATAGCGCAAGACTTGGTCGTGGGCGCGCGCCTCGCGATACAGGCGCATCATCGGCTCATCGAGTAATGTTGAGCGCTGTATGAATTCGGCCAACGGGACATCGCGCAGTTCCTCGGGCACCAAAGACAACACTTGGATGTCGCCGACTTCGACACTAAAGCCGATCTCGCGGGCGAGGATGACCGTCTTGCGCGCTACATCCATGCCGGAGAGGTCGTCGCGGGGGTCAGGTTCGGTGTAGCCCTTTTCCTTGGCCTCTTTGAGCAGGGTGCTGAACGGCACCGTCCCGTCATACGAGGCGAACAGGTAGGCCAACGTACCCGAGACGATCCCTTCGATCCGCTTGATGCGGTCGCCGGTCTTGATCATGTCTTTCAATGTCCCGATGATCGGCAACCCGGCCCCGACAGTCGTCTCGTATAAAAAATGCTTGCCGTAGGCGCGGGAAGCGGCCATCAACCGCTTGTATTGCTCGTAGGGAGCGGTCCCGGCCTTCTTGTTGGGTGTGATGACGTGGATGCCCCGTTCAATCCACTCGGGATAATGCGATGGGAGGCTGGCACTGGTGGTGCAGTCGATCAGCACGGCATGGGGGAAATAAGAGGCCCCGACATGTTTGACCATCGCCTTGAGGTCGAGGGGCACCGCTTCGGTGGCGAAGGCTTTGCGCCAATTAACCAACTCGATGCCCTGCTCGTCCAGCAGCATCCTGGTCGAGTTGGCGATCGCCCTGATGCGGATGTCCACTCCGAATTGGCTGTTCAACCGTTTCGCCTCGACAGCAATTTGATCGAGCAAGGTTGCTCCGATGTTGCCCGGGCCGAACAGGCCCACGCTCAAGGCTTGGTTGGAGAGGAAAAATCCGGCGTGGAGGGCGCGCAAGGCCCGGCGGGAATCCTCGTCCTTGATCACAGCCGAGATATTGCGTTCCGACGAACCTTGCGCGATGGCCCGCACGTTCACGTGGGCTTTGCCGAGGGCTCCGAAAAACGTCCCGGCGATCCCCGGTGTTCCCGGCATGCGGTCGCCGACGGCGGCCAAGATGGCGCAACCAGTCTCGACCTCGACCCGGTGGATGCGCTTGTCGGCGATCTCGGGGGAGAAGGCACTGCGGGCTGTGGCACGAGCATACGCGGCTTGCTCGGCCGGAACGGCAAAACAAATCGAATATTCACTGGAAGCTTGGGAGATGAGGACAACCGAGATGCCCGCTTCGCGCATGGCGGCGAACAACCGTTGGGCGATGCCGGGCACTCCGATCATGCCGGCGCCCTCGACGTTGACCAAAGCGATCGAATGGACGACAGAAAAGCCTTTGACCGGTTTGCTGTCGGGGCCTCCGCCACTTTCGTCGACCAACGTCCCGGGATGCTTGAAGTCGGCGAAGGAGCGCAAACGGATGGGGATGCGGGCCGCCACAGCCTGCACCATGTTCATTGGATGGATCACATGGGCGCCGAAGAAGGAGAGCTCGGTCGCCTCGGCGTAGGAAATGCGGTCGATCACTTGGGCACCCGGCACATCTTCCATGTCGGCAGTGGTGACCAATTCATCGTCATTCCAATAGGTCAGGCAGGCGGCGTTGAATCGAGCCGCCAAGCCTGCCGCTGCCCGTTCCCCGCTGGTATCCAATTCGTGACAAGCTCCGATGGCGATCACCGTACCGGAGGGCAACATGGAATCGGGAGCACGGTCCATCAGAGTCTCATACTCCTCATCCGTTACGGACAAACCTTGCAGCTCGAAGGCATGGTGCAACATGAGGGCAGCCCAACGCCCGACGATGGCGTCAAAAAAACGGCGTGCTCCGACGGAGATGTCGCCGATCAACCAGACGGTGCGCAGGATCTCCTCGACTTCGCCGAATCCGCGCTTGACTTCGTCCTGCACAGAGGACCGCTTGCCTTGTGGCAGGCGTTCCTCGGCCAAGGCGTTCCACGCAACAGTTTTCGCCTCCATGACGGACCACAGCCGTTCGTCACGATGGCAGGCCATCTCGAGCAGGGAGGCCAATTCAAAACGGGCTTCACACACTGGTGAGACAAGAAACACGACCGTCTCCGAGACACTTTCGCGGCGGATGGAAATCAGGCGGCGCGGGCCATCGGGGACCGCGATCATCGAACCGGTTATGGCATGGACCTCTATCGAACCAGACACTGCAGGACCTCCCCGACTATCGACACGATCCGTATAAAAAAAGAGCCCATGCGGGCTCTCCTCAGGTACTCGAACGACCGTTTAGACGGTCATACGACCTTCTGAACCCGTCCGCTTCTCAAGCAGCGAGTGCATACCTTGATAGTCCGGGTAGTCCCGTCGATCATGGTCTTGACATTGACGAGGTTCGGCTTGAATACGCGCCGGGTGGTTACGCCGATATGTTGGCCGACGCCGCCCTTTTTCTTGGCTTGCCCTTTTCTGGTAACGATGTTGCCGGTTACCGTACCTTTTCCGCAAAGATCACATCTTCGTGCCATCTTTTCCATCCACCTTGTACATTTGGTTCTATCATGCAAGCGGACATCCGCAAACCTTGCACAGGAACGAAGTTCCCATGAGCAGTGGTGCAAGAGACGGACTCGACCCGCAACTCACAGAAACATAGCAGAATATCATGAAGTTGTAAATAGCCGCCCAATTGGTGGCGACCGCTTTTTTTAAGAAATCTACTACCGTTCCACTTAAACATATATGGTGGGAAGATTGTCCATCGGTTTGCTTTTATCATAGATATCCAGTATTGTTGAATTGCCGTTAATTTCAGCGGCAACCAATTATTGGGGAGGTCATGCCATGCGCGACACACGCACTGACAGGGCGTCTGTCCTGATAATCGGAACCGTAGTTCTGATTTTTCTCGCCTCGATCGTTCTCTTCACCGGCTGTTCAAAAGGCTCTTCCGATCCATCCAGCGGCAAGCGCCGGACGCTCTACCTGTACAATTGGACGTACTACACTCCCCAAAAGATCATCGACCTGTTCGAAAAAGAATATGGGGTCGATGTCGTGTTGGACGTCTATGCCTCCAACGAGGACATGTTCGCCAAACTCAGGGCTTACAACGGCGGATACGACGTGGTCGTACCTTCGGCCGATTATGTCTCCATCATGATAAGGCTGGGCATGCTTGAGAAATTGGACCGGTCTGCTATGCCCAATCTGTCGAACATCGATCCGTGGGTCCTGTCGTTGGCTTCCTATGATCCCGAGATGGACTATGCCGTGCCCTACTTCCTCGGGGCGGCCGGCATCGCTGTGAACACCGACAAGGTCAAGGATTATGTGCGCGATTGGTCGTTGTTCGCCGACAATCGTTATGCCGGGCGGATGCAGTTGCTCGACGACATGGTCGAGGTCATCGGCATTGCCCAAAAGTCGTTGGGATTCTCGGTAAACTCCCGCGACGAGCAGGAAATCGAGCTGGCCGGAAAGCTCGTCAACGAACAATGGAAGCCCAACATCGTCAAATTCGACTCGGAGGGATTCGGCAAGGCCTTCTCCCAGGGCGAGTATTGGGTTTCGCATGCCTTCCCCGAGGTAATATTCGGCGAGTTGCCGGCCCGTTCATGGGACAAGGTCGATTTCTTTCTTCCCGAGCAAGGTGGTCCGATGTATCTGGACAGCATGGTGATCCTCAAAGGCTCTCCCAATGCCGACATCGCCCATGCTTTCATAAATTTCTTCCATCGACCAGATATCTATGCGATATTCTTGGATGAGTTCCACTTCGCACCGACGGTGAATCCAGCTGCGAAGCAGTACATGGAGACCACGCCGTTCTATGATAAAGAGGATGTGATGAATTATGAGTTGAAGCTCGACCTGGGCAGCGATTTGGAGAAGTATGACCGGGTCTGGCAGACAATCAGGTATTGGCAATGACCCAGACCATGGTATCGATGCTCTTGGCAGTGTCGATGACGATATTGGCGGCATTGTGTCTGTTTGTATTCTTACGGCGCAACACGCGCCTTGGCAAAGCTTTTCTTGCAGCCAACCTCATCTCCTTGCTCTGGACTGCGGCGGTGTTCTTCGAGGTCACCGCCGCCACGTTGCCGGTCAAGTTGTTCTTTGCCCGGCTGAGGTTTGTGGGGATACCCTTTCTGCCGGTGGCATGGGTCGCCCTCGCGGTCGCTTACAGTGGCAAGGAGTGGCCCTTCAAACGATGGCTGGCGTTATCGGTCATTCCCCTGCTTACGGTGGCCCAAGCGGTTTTCCTACCACGTCCCAACTTGTTTTGGGGACAGCCCGAGCTGATCAGTGCTGCCTTGTTTCCGGTCGTGAACCAGAATTTTGGATTTTGGTATTCGTTCGTGCACATTCCCTACAGCCTGGTGCTTCAAATAGCAGCGTATGCGTTGTTCATCTATGTGACGTTGGCCCTGCACGGCCTGTACAAGCGTTACATCGTGTACATCGTGGCTGCGATACTGCCATCGACGGTGACCGATTTGTTGTTCCTGCTTGGCTACAGCCCCATCCCGTATTTCAACGTTTCCCCGTTGGTCTTCCCCGTTTCAGCGCTCCTGTTGGTGATGGGAATCTTCAAATTCAACCTGCTCACCATCGTGCCGACTGCCCGGGACACCATCATCGAGCAGATGGCCGATGCGGTGGTGACCGTCGATCCTGCCCGTTATGTCGTCGACGCCAATCCTGCCGCCCATGCATTGTTCGGTTCATCGGCTGCCGATATCGGCAAGAAAACCGACATTTTCCCCCTGGCAGGCTTCAAGACCGCTTTGGTTGCCTTCTTAGATTCTTCCGAAAGCATACAGACAATCCACGTCCATGACGACAAGGAGCGGGTGTTCGAGTTGCGCAAGATCGTCGTGCGCAACCGGTCACACAGGATGACCGGCACTGCGCTGATCGTGCACGATTGTACCGCCCGAACCCGCTTGTATGAGAAAATCACCTATCTGGCCCAACGGGATCCTCTGACTGGGGTGTACAACCGTCGCATGCTGTTCGATGTGGGCTCCCGTTTGTTGCAGGATGTCCAGCAGGGGCGCAGCAGGTCGTTGGCAGTGGCTTTGTTCGACATCGACCGCTTCAAACACATCAACGACACTTACGGGCATGAGGTGGGGGATAAAACCCTGACCGTGGTGGCATCCTGTTGCCTGCGTGAAAAACTTCCGCCGGAGGTGTTCGCCCGCTTGGCAGGGGACGAGTTCGTGTTGCTGATTCCCGACTCACCTTTTGAACACGTCATCGAACGGGTCAAACGTTTGCATGCTGTCTTGACAACCGTTGAGATGCCTTTTTTCGACCCGCCGCTGCAACCCGGCATCAGTATGGGCCTCTCCTCGACCGACATGTTCGATACCGTACCGCTCATGGAAGGGCTTTTGGCTAAAGCCGATGAAGCGTTGTACAAGGCCAAGCGTGAAGGTCGCAACCAGATACAATGGCAACGGATGGAGTAATTCTCGTCCAATCGTTTGTTGACATATTGACATGTAGTGTAAAACCCCACATAGTCCCCCTATGGACAATACAGCATACGATTACTTCAGCGAGGATCAGTGGCGCAAGATTCTCGACTTCGCCAGCCGCCACGAGACGCCCTGCCAGTTGATCCTTTCCGAGGTGATCGAGCAGAAATACCGCGAGTTGCAGCAAGCCTTTCCCTACGGCAAGATTCATTACGCCGTGAAGGCCAATCCTGCTCCCGGAGTGTTGAGCCTTCTGGCCGGTCTCGGGTCCAATTTCGACATTGCCTCGGTGTATGAAATGCGTCGCTTGCTTGGTCTGGGGGTTCCCGCCAGCCGCATGACGTGCGGCAACACGATAAAAAAGTTTGCCGACATCCAAGAATTCCACCAAGCCGGTATCGAGCTGTTCGCCACCGACAGCGAAACCGACATCCGCAATATCGCCAAGGCCGCTCCCGGGGCCAAGGTGATGGTCCGCCTGATGTCCGAAGGCGGTCAGACTGCCGACTGGCCGCTGTCGCGCAAATTCGGTTGCAGTCCAGACCTTGCCGGCGATCTGCTCGTGCTGGCCCGCAAGCTGGGATTGATACCCTGGGGGCTCTCCTTCCATGTCGGTTCGCAACAGCGCGACATCACCGCCTGGGATACCGCATTGTCGAAAGTGAGCTACTTGTTCTCGTGGTTGAAAGAGAACGAGGACCTTGAAGTCAAGTGCATCAACATGGGCGGGGGATTGCCGGCGACCTATCGTGAGAAGACCCATCCTGTGGAAACCTATGCCGCTGAGATCACCCGTTTCTTGCAAGAGGATTATGGCGACCAATTGCCCGAGATCATCATCGAGCCGGGTCGTTCGTTGGTTGGGGACAGCGGTGTGCTTGTGTCCGAGATCGTGTTGATCGCCCGCAAATCGCGCACTGCTTTGGAACGCTGGATCTACCAAGATTGCGGCAAGTTCAACGGCTTGATGGAGACATTGAGCGAATCGATCAAGTATCCGATCGTGTGCGAGCGCAACGGCCCGACCGAGCGGGCCATCTTGGCAGGGCCGACCTGCGACAGCATGGACACCCTGTACGAGGATTATCAATACGAACTACCGTTGAGCCTTGCGGTCGGGGATCGGCTGTATTGGCTCTCCACCGGGGCCTACACGGCAAGTTACTCGGCGATCGAATTCAATGGTTTCCCACCGTTACCGATTCATGTGATATGAGCGAAAAACATTCCATTTGGAAGGACGGCACCCAAGTCCGCCGCTTCCTGGCAACGATATTGTGTTCAGGGCTTGCCTACGGTTTTTACCGTGGCATTCAGGACAACTATCTGGCCGAGATCGTCGGGATTTCCGAATTCGGACGCGGTGTGGTCGAATTCTTCCGCGAGATGCCCGGCCTGTTGCTGATTTTCATCTTGGCCGCCATGTACCGTTTTTCGGAAAACAAGGTGTTCAAGATCGGCACCGCCATCATGCTTGCCGGCATCGCCGGCTTGCTTATCGGCGGTTCAAACATGATCGTGGTAGTCATCTTCATGGTCTTGTTCAGCACTGGTGAGCACATCGTGATGCCGGTGAAAAGCTCGCTCTCGCTGGGGTATGCCCAGTCGGGCAAGGGCGGAGCGGCCTTGGGGATCATGTCGGGAATCAGCCATGGCGGCAACATCGTCGGGTACTTGGGGGTGGCCGGCCTGTTCGCCGTCATCGGCGCCCAAGGATGGTCGGCACGCAATGGCTTCAAGGCGATATTCTTGATCGCCTGTCTGTTATTGGTGGTCTCGACGGTGATCGTCACCTCGATGAAGGACACCGGCAAGACCGTCAGGCGCTCACGCTTGTACTTTGCCAAGAAATTCAGCAAATACTACATGCTCGAGGTCTTCTACGGAGCCAGGAAACAGGTGTTTTTGACCTTCGCCCCCTATGTGCTGATCTTGCACTACGGGGCCGAGACGTCGGTCATCTCGCTGCTCATGGCGGTCTGTGCGGCCAGCGGCATGGTCTTCGCCCCTATCATCGGCAAGATCATCGACAAATTGGGTTATAAAACGGTGATGGTGGGCGATACGTTGATCCTCATGGTGGTGTGTTTCTTCTATGGCTTCGCCCACCGTTTGTTTCCACAAAACATCGCTTTCATCGTCGTATGCGTGAACTATGTGCTCGACTCGATCATATCGCTGGCCAGTTTGGCATCGTCGGTCTATGTGCAGGACATCGCCGACAACCGCGAGGAAGTGACCGCCACGATCACTACCGGCATTTCGGTCAACCACCTTATCAGCGTTGCCATCGCCTTGCTCGGCGGTTGGATTTGGAAGTCGATGGGTATCGAGGTGCTTTTCTCGATGTCGGCCATCCTTGGCCTGATCAACACGTTGTACGCCGCCACGATCAAGGTTCCGGCAACAAAACCCAAGCAATAAAGACTTCTTTAGCAATCATGCTCCTTGAATTATCATCCGAACGGGAGCATGATGATTGCCAAGAACATGTGTCGGACAGCTTCAGTGCAATCAAAGGGCAATAGGTTCGCGAAGGTTTTGTTGCTCGTTTTCATGTTCCTGGCGGTTTTTCCAAGCTGCAAGGGGGAGCCCGAGGTGTACATTCCGGGCCCTGACCCGATGGACCAGTGGTTCGATCCAACTCTTCCCCAAGAAGGTGTCTTGATCTTCACTGCCTTGCCGGTAGACGAGGCCATGCTGGCCAAGGTCTACCCGTTGGGTTTGATGGGCAGCCACACCTTCCCCACCGACCACATCTACATAGCATATCTTTCGCCGATCGATCCTGACACCCAAGCGCTGCAAGAGGTGCCGGTGCTCGCCCCGGCAGCGGGCAGGATCCTCTATATCGAGCAGGCCGGTCCTCCTTACAACGACAACAGTGTCCATATCTCGATCTCGAACTCCATCAGCTATGTGTTGGGGCATCTGCACATGGATGACACGCTGAAGGTCGGCGACCTTGTCGAAGCCGGCGACAGGTTGGGCAGGTGCGTCAACGGGAGCAACCTGGATGTGTTGGTCCTCGATAAAAGCAATGGCAAGAACTCATGCGACAATGAGAAGTACCCGTTCACCAACAGCTACGCCCAAAATCCATTCGATTACTTTACACAGGACCTGCGCACGACGCTATATGGGAAAATCGTCCCCCATGTGCCGGCCCAAAGCATCGAAGCTGTGACGATGGACGACCAACCGGAACACGATTCGTCCTTGGATGGTGAACACACTCAGGCCTACTTGGACAACATATCCCAAGAGCACGGCATCTACAGCGGTACTGGCGATGGCCGCAAAGATGCATTCGCCCGCCATTACGCAGGGCTCGCGCCCGCTTTCAAGGCAGTTGACGGCACCTTCGAGTATGACGTGCCTGGCACACTGCAAGGCAATTGGTTCGTCCAAGGGGACAACGGCTTGTGGCTGGAAGGCATCGCTTTTGCCTATGATGCCTGGTATCCTGCCCAGAGCAGGATTTCCTGTTCGCAGCCGTTCGACCTGCCCGATTATCCTAGTGGACGCTACGCCATCCGCAAGGACCAATCGGGATATGTAGCCTTCGATGAGATCACGGTTGGAGAGACTGCCACCTACACGTTGTACGATCCTGAAGAGATCAATTGGCACGGAGTGGCGTATGGCACTGCACTGGGATTGCTGAAGGTCGAGCTCATCGACAGCACGACGGTCAAGGTTGAATCATTTTCCGATATTACCCTCACCGATCCATCGTTCACACAAAAGGCGCGTTTGTATCACAGATGAACGAGGAAAACGTGTTCCGTGCACCGAGCCACGGGATATTCACAACCCATCCATGCCCAAGAACATACCATTTCTTTTCTAGAAAGCGATGAGTTCAATCAAAATGGTCGAGATGTATGAACCTGCTGGATTTCTGACGTTGGAGTAGTTGACATTGCTGACACCGATTTCGAATGAATCGTACCAGTTTCCGATCGATCCTTTGTAATCGAGGTTGAACTCAAACGATCGATCGTGACTCACGGTTCGTCCGGGGATCGCCACTACATACGGGATTGTTCCGCCAAGGTTGGTGTTGGTGTTGGTGAATTGGAACAGAGTCTGCCCAACGGGTGAAACTTTCACTCGGTATCTGTTATAGTCTTCGTTTGATTGGAAATCGACCCTGCCAACCGTGGTCAAGGGCGTGGTGCCCAGATATGGATAAGGGGCCGTGATTGCATCGGCAGCGGGATACCGTGCCAGCGTGAGTGTGGTGACGGGGGTCGCAGGAACATCTCGGGTACGGAAATACAAGGTCATCTGTAGGGTCTTCTCCGTGAGGACGTAGCCATCTGGATCCAAGATCTGGATGAGCAACGGGAAATAATAGTCCCCGCGGTATGATTGGCCGCTGTTAGGCGGAAGAACGGTGACATCCATAAACAGATCCGTTACTGTACGCGGTGCACCGACACTTCCTGCAACGATGGGATAATCCACCATCGACATGACATTCTGAGCAGGCAAGTTCTCATGTTTCATCCGTACGACTGCATCCATCCACTTGGTTGGATCGTTTTTCTTGACGAACCGGAAGACTCCGCTGGGCGAATTGAAACGGACTTTTAGATTCTGATACCCGGCCGGTGGAACCATCTTCATACCAGTCAGGATTCTGGCAAAATTGATATTGGTGAGACTGGCGCTCCAGACATCGATAGTCCCATTGAACAGACTTGGTCCAGTAGTTGGAAGCTCCATGAATGTTATGTCATACCAAGACGAATTAGTCACTTGGGCTGTCTAGAGCTGAGGAGTGAGGAAAAGTATGAATATTAAAGATAATAGAGCAAATTTCAAAATGCTGAGCAAAGCGTATGAATATACGTAGATTTGTGCA
>CAZJAK010000003.1:5879-76722 GCA_964543935.1 uncultured Spirochaetaceae bacterium | reverse complement strand
GGACCATTGTGTGCTATGATGGGCGAAATGGAGTTGATCTATGCGCGATCTGAAATTTTGGCGATTGGCTATCCTTGTGGTTGCGTCAATACTGTTGGTGTGGATTCTTTTCAATCCTGAATCAGCCCGCCAGGCGGCCCGCGTCATTTTTGGTTTGTTGACACCCTTCGTGATCGGATCCTCGCTTGCATTCGTCCTCAACGTCCCGGTACGGGCTCTGGAACGCATGGTATTCAGAAAAGGCAGGGCATCGGTACGCCGGCTCTTCGCCATGCTGACAACCTTTTTCCTAGTGCTGGTCATCTTGGGAATCGTCATGTTGGTGGTGATTCCCGATGTGGTCGAGACTCTGCATAATTTAGCCGATCAAGTGCCTGCATTCCTGCAACGCTTACGCACATGGGCCGATGGGGTGGTGGTAAAATTCCCCGACCTCGCTGTCTGGGTGGACGAGTTTTCATTCGATTGGACCTCATTGCAGACGCTGGTGTTGGATAACATCGGCAAGGGCGAGGACTCGTTGGTGAATGCCACCTTCAGCGCGACATCCTCCGTGATGACGGGACTGGCCAACTTCGTGTTGGGTCTGGTGTTTTCCATCTACATGCTGTATCGCAAGGAAAACCTACGCAAGCAAGCGCGCCGGTTCGCCTATGCCTACCTGAGCGAAGCCCGTGCTGACCGCTTGTTCCGCATCGGAGGCCTAATCGATAAAACCTTCGCCAGTTTCATGGCCAGCCAATGTGCCGAGGCTTTGATCTTGGCGACCATGTTCCTGATCTCGTTGCTAGTCTTCAGGTTCCCGCATGCAGTGGCGATCTCGTCGCTCATTGCCGTGTGTGCGTTGGTGCCGGTGGTGGGTGCGTTCGTGGCGTGCGTCGTCGGTGCCCTGCTGATCGCAGTCTCGGATCCGCTCCGTTCGGTCTGGTTCATCGTGTTGTTCTTGGCCCTCCAGCAAATCGAAGGGAACCTTATCTATCCGCGCGTGGTTGGTAAATCGGTCGGATTGCCCGCCTTTTGGGTTTTGGCAGCGGTAGTGCTCGGTGGGGGGCTGTTCGGACCGTTGGGCATCATTGCGGGAGTTCCGATGTGTGCCGTGGCTTATGTGATGGCGCGTGAAGCGGTTGACAAACGGTTGGGATCGACGGCAATCGGATCCGATAAGCTTTCCTAAGCCCTCCGTTCGATTGACTGTCGGTCCCCATTTCAGGTACAAACACAACGTGCCCGTTGCTTCCTCTGGGCAAAGAGGTTATCGTAACGGACACGACATGCTACAATCGGATTGGTGTCTTGGGGGGATTCAATGGGTTTTCTGGAAAATTCCGGCGTACTGATCTATTTCGTCATATTCTTTGGAAAAATCCTTGAAGTGACCATTTCAACAATGCGGATGGTCATGATCAACCGAGGTGAACGGGCCGTCGGCGCCGTCATCGCCTTTTTCGACATCTTGCTGTGGT
Source organism: uncultured Spirochaetaceae bacterium (assembly GCA_964543935.1). Lineage (GTDB taxonomy): Bacteria > Spirochaetota > Spirochaetia > Sphaerochaetales > Sphaerochaetaceae > JAAYDK01. The sequence continues at coordinate 75,259 of CAZJAK010000003.1, read as the reverse complement.
TGTTCATCACCGGCACGGTATTGCAAGGCTTCGACGAGGATCCGTTGCGGGTCGTTGTTTTTGCCTTGGCGTTCTCTGTCGGCAATTACCTGGGGTCGTGGCTCGAGGGTAAACTTGCCTTCGGGCTTGGCTCGATCCAAGTGATCGTGTCGGCCGGCGAAGAAAGCGACATGTTGGTGAGGACCTTGCGCGAGCACAATTTCGCAGTCACCGTCCTTAAAGGAACCGGCAAGGACGGTATCCGTGACGTGCTGATCCTCCATTCCAAACGCAAGCGCATCCCCATGGCGGTTGACCTGGTCAGGGAGCTTTCCAAGAGTGCGGTCATTGTGACGACCGACTCGAAAGTCCAAGGCGGCTACCTCCCTAGGAAGTAACAAGCATCCATCGCAAATTTCCTCATCAATTCACGCAATCTTTACCAACGGTTTTCCAGTTGGACATCGTTGACCCGTATCCTTGGCTCAGAAACAACAACAAGAGGTTCGGATGGACCTCGAAGGAGACAACGATGAACAAACGGTCTTTCGGTATCGTGATGGTACTGGTGTTCTTGATGGTGGCGGTTTCCCTGTCTGCTGCACGCGGGTATGGCAACCAAGCGGGTGCGGGTTATGGCTTCGCCATGATGCAGCAGGCCGCGACAGTGCAAGAGGGTTCTGAGACCACCCAGACCGATGCAGAGCTTCCCGTCGCTTTCGGACCAGGTTATGGCTATGCGCGCATGCAGGAGCTTGCCTCCGGCGATGATAGCACCGTTCCGGCTGGATTCCAAGGCAGGATGGCCCAAATGATGCAACAGCGCACTGTGAGCGAAGAGTGTCCGTTAGGGATCGAGGGTGCTCCGTTTGCCGCGCAAAGGCAAGCAGCTATGGCTGCCCGCAGCGGTAGGATGGGCAAGCAGGGGTACCACCAGATGTCCAACACCCAGAGCATGGGCGGTCGTGGTGGCGCTTCGCGCTCATTCCGGCCCGGCCGAGGACGGTAAGTCATGAACAAGCCAGCCAAGTATCTGGTGGCGGCTGTGATGGTGGCCTTGGTGGCCACCACACTGCTTTCCGCCCAATCGTATGCCGAGTTCCAAGCGAACTGGGACCCTAAATCAGATTCTGCTGAAGAGGGAATGTTGTGGATGCGCGAGGAGGAGAAACTGGCCCGGGATGTGTATCTCGCATTATACCAAACCTGGGGTATCAGGACCTTCGCCAATATCGCCAAAGCCGAGCAACGCCACATGGATTTGGTGGCTGTTTTGCTGCAGTCCAAGGGTATTGCCGATCCTGTCGCCACTCTGAAGCCCGGTGAATTCAGCAACCCAGAATTAGCCAAACTGTATGCCGACCTGGTGGAGCGGGGCAAAGCATCGGTTGTGGAGGCGCTTCGGGTGGGGGCTTTGGTCGAGGATCTCGACATTGCCGACCTTGATAAGCTTCTGGCCCAAACCGACGACAAGGACACAGTCTTGGTATACACCAATCTGGTGCGGGGCTCCGAACAACACTTGAGGGCGTTCACCTCACAGTTGTCCGCTTACCGCCAGAGCTACGAACCTCAACACATCTCTCAAGAACGCTATACAGCAATCCTGAAGACGCGCTGAAACACACAACACTAGGACCGCACGATGAACCGGCTCGGATTTCCGAGCCGGTCTTGTCATGCAATGCGCCCTCATGCATCCAAGGATTTCTCCCGACTGCACAGACGGGGGGTCCCGTCAAAATCGAATCAACAGAATTGAACAAATAACAACTTTGTAATTATCACTTAAATGTGGCCACCAAATGATTCAAACTACTTGTTGACTAATCGTTTTTAGGGTGGCAGTATAATCACATACGTTCATTTTATCACTGCACAGGCGTTAAACGACGCCATTTTTGAGGATTGCATGGCTAGTGTAACATTGAGAAACATCAAGAAAATTTATCCACCAGTGGCTGGTGAACGCAAGAAGCACCATACCCCGACGGATGAGCCCAACGCAAATTTGGAGAAAACCGAACGCGGTGTGGTCGCCGTGCAAAATTTCACCATCGAGATCAAGGACAAGGAGTTCGTAGTGTTGGTAGGTCCCTCCGGATGCGGCAAATCGACAACGTTGCGGATGATCGCCGGTCTTGAAGAGATAACCGAAGGAGAACTCTATATCGATGGAAAACTCGTCAATGAGCTTGACCCGAAGGACCGGGACATCGCCATGGTTTTCCAGAATTATGCTCTCTATCCCCATATGACGGTGTATGACAACATGGCGTTCGCCCTCAAAAAGCGCACCTCCTCCAAGGAGGAGATCGATAAAAAAGTCAAAGAAGCGGCCGATATCTTGGGGATCACCGAATATCTCGATCGAAAACCCAAAAGCCTTTCGGGCGGTCAACGGCAGCGGGTGGCGATCGGACGCGCCATCGTCCGTAATCCGAAAAGCATGCTGATGGATGAGCCGCTGTCGAACCTCGATGCCAAGTTGCGCAACCAGATGAGGGCGGAACTGATCCGGTTGCGTAAGAAAATCAACACGACATTCATCTATGTCACCCATGACCAGACCGAGGCGATGACGCTCGGGGACCGGATCGTGGTGATGAAAGATGGCTTTGTCCAACAGATCGGTACACCGCAAGAAGTCTTTGATAAACCGTCCAACCAGTTCGTGGCTGGCTTCATCGGAACACCGCAGATGAATTTCTTCCAAGCTATCCTCACCGAAGAACGTGGACAGTATGTCGTGGACCTTGACGGGTTCAAGGTTCCCGTGGGGGATGACGACAATGCCACCATGAGAGCAAACGGGGTGCAAACGGGAGCCATCATGCTTGGACTGCGGCCAGATTCACTTTCACTGACAGAATCCAAAGACTTTCCGACCGCTCATGTGGGTGTGGTCGAGATGATGGGAACGCATGTGCACCTCCACCTTGAATACCACGGCAAAGACGTGATCTTGGTGACCCAGGCGAAGGATGAACACCATCACTTGAAAATGGACTACGAGACCGACAGTACGATTCATTTTTCTTTCCCGCCCCAGTCGATGTACCTCTTTGACATCGCAACTGGAAAGAACCTGGCCGTATGAGGAGTGCCGCCATCATGAAAACACCAGCGACACTGCAGCACAGGCAACGGTCCAAGGCCAGGAAAAAGGTCTTTGTGCTTTTACTGCCGATCATGCTGTTCGCCACGCTCTTCATCTACTATCCTTTTGCTCGGACCATCGTCAACAGCTTCAGCCTCGTCAATGCGAAGGGTGTCATCAAAGGTTTTGCCGGTCTTGACAATTTCACCTACACCTACGGGAGGAAAGACTTCCTGCCGGCATTGCGGCATACCTTGACGATCGCTGCCGTGAATGTGCCGATCACCCTCATCATCACCATCTCTTTGGCTTTGCTGGCCAATAAAAAGCGGGCGTTGAGCCCGGTCTATGAGACGATGTTCACGCTGCCCATGTCGGTCTCGATGTCGGCCGCCTGCATGATATTCAAATCCATGTTCAGTCCGAGTGTCGGCTTCATCAACTATTTCTTCGGATTGAAGCTCGGGTGGTATGAGAGCCAAGAGACAGCGCTGGCGGCAGTCCTCATCCTGACCATCTGGATGGGCATAGGATTTGACTTCCTGTTGATGCTCTCGGCCTTGCGCGCCATTCCCGACCAGATCATCGAAGCCACCCGGGTCGATGGCATCAGTATGCTCAGAAGGATTTTCAGGGTTCAGATTCCGTTGATCTCACCCACCATCTTCTATGTCCTCTGCACCAACCTCGTGCTGGCGATGATGACCTCGGCTCCCATGATCATCATCATGGGGGTCAGCTCCGCCTCGTCAGCCACGAATACGCTCATGTCGATGATGTACCAGTCGGGTTTCTCAAGCTCCGATTACGGTCTCGCCGCTGTGTTGAGCATCTCGGCATTCCTGTTGACTTTGGGATTCACCATCCTTTCATTCGTTTTTGAGAAAAAGAAGGTCCACTACCAATGATGAATCGTAAAACCAGACATCTAGTGCAAGATTCAGTAGTCTCTGTGGTGGCCATCCTGCTTGGCCTGATCATCATTTTCCCTTTGATCTATTGTCTGTTCGGGGCCTTCAAGACACCCCGCGAGTTTTTGACGCCGAATCTGCTGCCCGGTAGCTTCACCTATCTCGGCAACTTCAAGGAGGCCCTTGAGAAGGGCAATCTGCTCAGGTACACAGTCAATTCCTTCATCATCGCGCTGTGCGGGACGAGCATCAGGCTGGTGTTTTCCATACTCGCTGCCTATGCCTTCGCCTATTATGACTTCAAGTTCAAAAAAGTCTGCTTTTTCCTTATCTTGGGGACCATGATGATCCCCGCCGACGTCCTGTTGGCTACGAACTACCTGACGGTGTCACGTCTCCACCTGCTGAACTCCTATGTCGGTGTCATGGTTGTCTCCTTCGTGAGCGCTTCCCAAATGTTCATGCTCAGGCAACGGTTCATGTCCGTACCCAAGGACATGCGCGAGGCGGCCCAGATCGATGGCTACGGTGATTTCAGCTACATGATCAACGTGCTGATCCCCATCAGCAAACCGGTCATCACGACCCTCTTTGTCCATAGCTTCATCACGTTGTGGAACGCGTATCTCTGGCCGTTGATCATCACGGCATCTTCCCCCAACATGAGGACGATCATGGTCGGAATCACCAAGCTCAATTCTTGGGAGGATGAGAATTATCAATTGGTGCTGGCGGGTGTCTGCATATCCCTCATACCATCGCTCATCCTTTTCATCATCATGAGAAGAAACATGAAAAAAGGGGGTATGGACGGAGCTCTTGTCGGTTAATGGCCATGTTATGCTGATCTCAACAATCCTGAGGAGGATAAAAATGAAAAAACTTTTGTTGGTGTTGCTCGCACTCTGTTTCACCATGACTGCCGCATTTGCTGCCGCACAGACAGAAACTGCCCAGCCAGCCCAAGCGGCGCTTGGCTCACAGCCGGTAGCCATCACATTCTGGCACAGCGCATCCGACGATGCCGGACTTCTTGTCGACAAGTACATCAAGGAGTTCAATGCGAACAACCAGTACCAGATTACGGTCAACGCGATTTATCAGGGACAGTATTCGGATGCCACGACCCTGTTGAAGACGATCCTTTCAGCGGAGAACTACAAAGAACTGCCCGACATCATGCAGCTCGATGCCACCGGCAAGCTTGATTTCTACAATTCGGGCAAGGCCTTCACCATCAACGATGCCGTGAAGTATTTCAAGGATGACATCGTCAACCAATACCTCGCTGGAGCTCTTGGGAACTGGCAGTTCAGCGGCACCCAGTTGGGACTTCCGTTTGCCACATCGACCACGATCACCTATTACAACAAGGACGTCCTCAAGGCTGCCGGATGGGATCGCGCTCCCGACACGTTCGCCGACATCATCCAACTCAGCAAAGACATGAAGGCCAAAGGCATCGCCATGGCGACCTATGGGACGGTTCCCAACACGCCGAGCCTCGCCAACTGGCTTGGTCAGCTGGGCAGCTATGTCGTGAACAACAGCAACGGTTCCGATGCCACCGCCACGAAGCTGGCTTGCATCGAGAATGGCGCCCTCAAGACGTTCCTTACCGAATGGAAAGCCCTCTATGATGCAGGCGCGCTGCAGAACAAGAGCCTTTCGACCAACCAGTTTGTCGCCGGCGAAGTCGCCATCATCACGGGCTCCTCTTCAACCATCAACAGCCTGCTGAGCAAAGTCGGCGGGAAGTTCGAAGTCGGGGCGAGCACATTCCTGCGGGTGAACGCTTCTGCACAGCACGGTGCCACGGTGTCCGGTTCCTGCCTTGTCATGTTCGATTCCAATGACGCCCTCAGGAAGGCGGCGACCTGGGAATTTATCAAGTACATGACCGGAGAGAAGGTCCAAGCTGACTTTGCTGCCGGCACTGGGTACACCCCCGGTTACAAAGCTGCTGTCGATAATGCCAGTTATAAGAACCTGTTGGCGACAACGCCGCAGTTCGCAGTTGCTCCGGCTCAGCTTGCCAAGACGCCCGCCTCGATGAGAAGCGTGACGGTCGGTCCCACGGTAGACTTCTATTATGCCATCCAAAACGAAGTCACCGACATGTTCAACAAGGGAAAGACTGTCGACGAGACCGTCAAGAGCATGGAGACCAGCTTGCAAGGATTGCTGGACAATTACCTCCGCACGAATCGGTAATTCCCGACTATTTGTTCCTTTTTCTCAAACCGTGGGCCAGTTGGCCCACGGTTGCACAAGGAGATTTCATGAAATTGTCCACATCCACGAACCTGTGTGCATTCTCGGCAGGCCGTGAACGGTACCCTATGGTCTTCTGCATTGAAGAGTGTGCCAAATCTGGCTTCACCTGTCTCGACCTGAATTTCTGCGAAGCGATGAATCCCACCTCCAGGATGCGGGATGATGATTGGGAAACATATGTCGAGGAACTCGCCGAGACGGGAAAGCGCTGCAACGTGGTCTTCCCTCAATCCCATTTGCCTTATTACGACATCTTTGCTGCCAACGATCCGGCCAAAGTCAAGCTGATGGAGGAACTCATTCGCCGTTCCATCATCGCCTCTGCGCGTTTGGGTGTGAAGTGGACAGTGACCCATCCCGGAACCGTCTACAGCGCCGGAGTGGACATGTCGGTCTCACTGGAAAGGAACCTTGCGTATTATGCAACGCATGTGGCCACAGCCAAGGAATACGGCATAGGTATCGCCTTGGAGAACGACTTCGAATACAAAAGCCCCCCCTACCAACACATCTATTGTGCGAATGTCCATGAACAGGTCCAACTCATCGATTCCTTCAATGATCCTGTACACGTGGGGGCCTGCTATGATTTCGGACATGCCCATCTCGTAGGTGGCTTCCACCGGCAAAATTTGACCATCTTGGGCAAGAGGTTGAAGGCGATCCATGTACAGGACAACAAGGGCCTTGCCGACGATCATCTGCTCCCATTCCATGGTACCATCGACTGGAAGGATGCGATGAGCGCCCTCGCCGACATTGGCTATGAAGGGGACCTCACTTTCGAAATCCAAGAATGGGGACGCTTTTATCCAAAGGAATTGAAGTGCCTGATGGCCGAATTCGCTGCGAAGGTGGGAAATGTCTTAATATCTTATTTCGACGAGGCTGTCGAACAACAACAAGCTTGTGCTCCTCATGGATGAGTGAAAAAGCCCACCAATCGCTGCCCCTCGCATGCATGCACGTGTCGTTCCCCGACGCGTGTATTTTTTTAAGCTGCTAAGAGAAGTGCACATAGTATGAAAATAATATTTGATAATTATTAATATAGTCTTGACAATAGTGTGTGACATACAGTATAGTATGGCTGCAAGGGGGAACCGATGGACGACATTCGGACGATCGTGGACAACTTGATGCAGGAACTCAGGCGGGGAACCTTGGTCCTTGGTGTATTGAGCCAACTGCGCGACAAACGGTACGGCTATTCGTTGGTCGAGCATCTCAAAGAGAAGCAGGTCGAGATAGAGCCTGGGACGTTGTACCCGTTGTTGCGCAGGTTGGAAAAACAGGGATTGTTGTCGAGCGAATGGGAAACCTCGACTGGGAAACCCCGCAAATACTACATCTTGAGTGCGAAAGGGCTGACGGTGCTCGATGAGCTTAGGGTGCAATGGAAGATTACCGAACAGGCCATGGACAGCCTGATCGAGGATGGGAGGTAGCATAGTATGGATGCTGAGAACCGGAAGGCCGATATGGTGGACCGGTATGTGTATGCGGTTGCAAAACATGTGGGGTCGGCCCAACAAGCCGATGTGGAACGTGAGCTGCGCACGTTGGTTGACGACATGCTGGAAACGCGCTGCCAAGGAAAAACCTCTACTTTGGGTGATGTGGAAGCGGTCCTGATTGAGCTCGGACCACCGTATGAATTCGCCGACCACTATCGGGAGAAGAAACGCTACTTAGTCGGGCCCGAGCGGTTCGACCTGTATGAACTGCTGGTCAAGATTGTTCTGGCCGCCACCGCAGGAGGCACTGCCATTGCCACTGCCATCAAGTATGTGGTGCAACCCCCGACCGGCTTTTTCACGATGTTCTTCAGCTTCATCGGGACCGTCGCCTCGGCCATGTTGCAAGGTTTCGCATGGGTGACGATCGTGTTTGCCCTCATTCAGCGCTATGAGTCGAAAACCCACATGCTCGAAGAGTTCGATTGGAAACCGGCCGACTTGCCGCAAGTGCCCCGCCAGACGGCTAAAATCCCGAAAAGCGATCCCATTGCCAGCATTGTCTTCATCGTCATCTTCTTCGTGTTGGTCAATGTGGGCCCCGCCTTTTTCGACAGTGTCACGGCAGCGTGGGCCGGTCGGATCATCGTGTTGTTCGACAGGGCTGTGTTCCTCCGTTACTTGTATCTGATCAACATCTCCATCGCCATCGATCTGTGCGTGGAAATCACCAAGCTGTATTTCGGTCGCTACACGCCGCTCATGGCGGCCATTACGATCGCTTGCAATGCAGCCTCGATGTTGATCAGTGTGTTCCTGGTCAAGGTTGCCGGTATCTTCAATGCTCAAGCGATCGATCAGATGGACCGCCTGTATGGTCTTTCCGACAGATCTTATGCCACCCTCTCCAAGTTGTGGGGCAGCGTGCCGACCATCATCATGGTGCTGGCCATCTTCGGATTCGTGGTCGGATCGATGACAGTGCTGTATCGTTCGCTATGGGTCCGCCGTGCCGAGGAAACGAACGCGGCCTGATGGAAAGTTGCCCGATCCACCCGGCTTCCAAGTACCGGGTGGGTCGGTTCCCGCTGGTTGCCGCATGGCTGTTCCTGCGTTATAGTCGGACTGGGAGGTTCTCGTGGAAACGTCTGGTTCATGCACGCACTGTGTAAACAGGACACATCCTTGCATCGCACTCGTACCGATCTTCAGCCACCTTGATGAAACTGAGATGGCCGAGATTGCCTCAATCACGGTTGAGCGCCATTTTGCTAAAGGAGAGGGCATCTACCGCAGCGGAGACCGGATCGGACGGCTCTATGTGTTGCACCAAGGATTGGTGAAAATCTACCGCATCAGTGCCGATGGCAAGGAGCAAGTCATCCGGACCATCTCTGCAACCGGTTTTTTCGGGGAACTGGCGTTGTTCAACGATCAGCCGGTCGCCGATCATGCCGATGCTGTCGAAGATTGCACCATGTGCATGATCGAAGGGCGCCGGCTGAAGACCCTCATGACGAATCATCCCTCCATCGCATTGAAGGTCCTAAGCGAATTGAGCCGGCGCCTGGACGAAACCGAGCGGAATATCGAGCACATCACGTTGCAGTCTGCCGAGCAACGTTTGGCGACCTACTTGGTGGATGCGGCAGCAGGAGCTCACGAATGCTCGCTGGGCATGTCCAAAGGCGACGTGGCTTCACACTTGGGCATGACCCAAGAGACACTCAGTCGGAAGTTGCGTGCATTCCAAGAAGCCCGACTGATAGCCTTGAAAGGACAGAGAGGCGTGATTCTCTTGGATGGAGCGCGTCTACAAGACATCGCCGACGGTTTAGCCGATCTGTGAAGGGCAAAAAAATGCCGTCCTGGAAACTCCCGGACGGCATGCTGTATAACGATATGATGAAGCTTTCGTAGCCGAATGGTGTCTCAAGGGGAAAGCATCGATCACTGTAGTTCAAATGTACTTCCACAGACTGTCAAGGTCAATACGAAACGGACCGAAATTTGCCTGGCGCAGGGGGCCTGTCGCCCGCCTGTTCGATTGCCGCTGTCTGTGCTACACTTGGTGCATACGGTCCTGTTTCGGGAGGTTGGTCCATGAGGGATGGATTCATCAAGGTCGTCGCGGCTACTACCCATGTCAAGGTTGCCGATTGCCGCTATAACGCAGGGCAGACCATTGCCCTGATGGAGCAGGCGGCCGCCCGGGGGGCCCGTCTGGTCGTCTTTTCCGAACTTGGACTGACCGCCTACACCTGTGCAGATTTGTTTTTGCAGCCATTGCTGCAATCTGAGGCTGTCGATGCGTTGGCATCGGTAGTGCAGGCTTCCCGTGCCCTAAACCTAGTCGGCGTGGTCGGGCTTCCGCTTGTACACCGCAGCAAATTGTACAACTGCGCGGTCGTCTTTTCCGGCGGGACCATCTTGGGGGTCGTCCCCAAATCCCATCTGCCGAATTATGGCGAGTTCTATGAACAACGTTGGTTTTCCCCGGCTCCGGCTGGACTGGATACTATGTGTCTGGCAGGCGGGGAGTACCCATTCGGAACCAAGTTGTTGTTCCAGTGCCGCTCGGTTGCCGATTTCATCTTCGGTGTTGAGATTTGCGAAGATGCTTGGGTGCCGGTTCCTCCTTCGTCGTCCCATACTGCTGCCGGAGCGCTGATCGTGGCAAACCTCTCGGCCAGCAACGAGATGGTCGGCAAGAGCCGTTACCGTCGGCAACTGGTCCAGAGCCATAGTGCGGCATGCGTGTGCGCCTATGTCTATGCCGATGCCGGCAGCGGTGAATCAAGTACCGACTTGGTGTTTTCAGGACATGACCTGATTGCCGAGAACGGTGTCTTGCTGGCTGAGACGACTTGTTTGGACGAAGGGATGGTGGCTGCCGATGTCGACGTGGACCGCTTGGCCAGCGAGCGTCTACGCATGTCGACCTATCCTGACGCGAGCGTGGCGGGGTACATGACCGTTCCCTTCGATCTCCGGGTCGAGCGAACCCGGTTGGAACGGATATTCCCCCGTCATCCGTTCGTTCCCGCGGATGTGTCCGATTTGGACGAGCGCTGTGCCGAAGTCCTGCGCTTGCAGGCTAGTGGCTTGAAAACCCGTCTTGCCCATACCGGAGTCTCTTCGGTCGTGATCGGAATCTCCGGCGGGTTGGATTCGACCTTGGCATTGTTGGTGGCCGTCGAGGCCTTCGATAGGCTGAAATTGGCGCGCACGGCTATCCAAGCGGTGACAATGCCTTGTTTCGGTACCTCCGAGCGGACTCTGGCCAACGCCACATCCCTGTGTGGTTTGCTGGGAGTGAGCCTGAGGACGATCGACATCACCGCTGCCGTCCGCCGTCATTTCAGCGATATCGGTCACGACGAGCAGGTGCATGATGTCGTATTTGAAAATTCACAAGCACGCGAGCGCACCCAAGTACTGATGGACATCGCCAATGCCAACGGTGCCCTCGTGGTCGGAACCGGAGACTTGTCGGAACTGGCGTTGGGGTGGGCCACATACAATGGCGACCACATGTCGATGTACGGCGTCAACGCCTCGGTCCCCAAGACTTTGGTGCGCCATGTGGTCTCCTATTGGGCACGCTTGCATGCCGGTCAACCTTTGGAGGCGGTCTTGAAGGATGTGCTGGATACACCGGTGAGTCCAGAGCTGTTGCCGGCGGTGGAGGGTAAGATATCCCAAACAACCGAGACCATCGTCGGACCGTACGAGTTGCATGATTTTTTCTTGTACCATACGATTCGGTCGGCTTACCGTCCGGCCAAGATCGTGCGCATCGCATGCGCTTCGTTTGAAGGGCTCTATGACCGGGCAGTGATCATCACATGGCTCAAGGTGTTTTACCGGCGCTTCTTCTCGCAACAGTTCAAACGTTCGTGCATGCCCGATGGGCCGAAGGTGGGCTCGGTGGCTTTGTCGCCCCGTGGGGACTGGCGCATGAGCAGTGACTCGAGTGTGGTTGCTTGGTTGCGCGAACTCGCTGATCTGCAAGAGGGTGCTGTTCAGTAATGCCATGCCTTCCAGTATGGATGTTGCAAGTATAAAGCTAATTTTTACAAATCTTTATCCTGAAAATTCATGACGGATTGTACGCCTAGTGTAAAAAACAATCGATATGGTTGGAATCATTGAATTTTGGCCATTTATCTGAAAAATGATGGGAAATATGTATCCATATTGTCTTGACTGCTGTTATACTTGCGATACATAAATCATATTGGTATGAAATAAGTTTTTGGAGTGGATAGATGTTCGGTACTGGTGCTTGTAAGAAACTTTGTGCGATCGCATTGCTCTTCATCATGTGTGCAGGACCGGTGGTCGCACGGGATTTATTCGAGTTGGACCTCGGATTCTCTGGGGTGTATGCAGGTAGTTCGCTTGATACAGCCGATGAGTTTTTCGAGGACATGGTATCGGGTGGCAATTGGTTGTTGGGCGTCGAGGTCGGCATGCGGCTGGCTTTGTTCAATGTGACGGCTTTGGCGATACCCGGTGATGATTCCTCGAACGGCCTTGCGTTGTTGTCCTCGGCCGGAGTGAGTTTCCCGATCGTCACCGACTTCGCCTATTTGGGATTCGGAGCTGGATTGCATACCGATTTTGAATTTCCCGAAACGGGGGAGTCCAAGGTGAATGGGCGGTTGGTGTCGGAAACAGATTTCACCCAAGTGGTGAACGAGTCGCCAATCCACTTCAGGGCCGCTGTGGATTTCTTGTTCGGGAAAGCCAACTTGGGATTCGCCTATTATTGGGAATCACAGGCCGACTTCACAGGATTGAATTCCAAAGGTGGCTGGGCCAAGTTGTTCCAACCAAACGGTCCTGCCCACTTAGGAGTTGTGTTGCGGTTGGCTTTGTTTTAGGATGTCTCATGGTACGAGGTTGTTCGCCTTCAGCCATGAAGAATGATAATGAGATTAAGGGGAAGCTGCTTCCCCAAGGAGAGAGGGTGTTATGAAAAAGAGACTTCTGGTTGCCTTACTGGTTTTGGCAATGGTGCCGGCTGCCTTGTTTGCCGGTTTCTTCGATTTCGGAATCGGAGCGACAGCTCAATTCGTCCCCAGCTTCAACCCGTATGAAACTGCCGAATTCGATTGGGCGCAGTTGGCCAATATCGAGAACTATGGTTTCGGTGCCGATATCCGCACCAGGATCATGTTCGCCGAGTTGGACATCGCTGGCCTGTATTCCCAGGAAACCGTCGATTCCACCACGTATCATGGGATTTCCGGATTGATCACCGGTGGTATCTCGCTCGACCTGCTCGGACTGGTCCGCGTCGGCCTTGGCATGGGACCGCGGGTGTACGCCCTCATCGACGATCAGGGCAACGCCAGCATCTATGGACCTAATGGCGAGTTGACCGCCACCACCGATTTCGAGGATGCCTTCATGAACGCCCCGATGACCTACCGGGCCACTGTCGATCTCAAGTTGGGCAACCTCATGGTTGGTGTGAACTATACGGTCGATTCCGATGGCTTCACTTTTGCTAACATGGACACGACCAAGCTCGCCCCGCAGTTCGACTACGGCAAGCTGGGCGCTTCAGTGACATTCATCCTGTTCTAGGAGCTGACAATCTCGACATGCGGCCCCGTTCTGAAAAAACGGGGCCGTTCGTTCGACAGGGAAAATCATGGGATTCCGTGCTGCAACCTTCCTAGTCATACTTCTTCTCATTGCGCTTCCCCTTGCCGGCGATGCCATGGATTTCGGAGTGGGACCGTTCATCCAGTTCCAGGCCGATCCGTTTTCGCCCGAGACCAGATATGCGACATGGATTGATACCCGCAATTACCTGAATGGATATGAAGCGCGTGTGCGCCTTCAAAAGCTGGAATTGGACGGGCACTTGTTCCTGCGCCAAGGCAACATCAAGGATGTGACCGAAGAGGGCAAGCCGGTCTACGAGGATGATATCGCCCAAAAACTCTTTGGCGCCCTCGCCATCGGTTTCTCCACAGAGGTTGCATCCTATACCCGGTTGGGATTCGCCTTGGCCTTCCCGATGGGCATCGATGTCGCCACCGGTTACGTCCCTTACTTTTGGATGGGGCGGCCCCACAATATTTTCAGTACTGAGGACCGCACCACATTCATGCGGAACATCACCTTCGATTACCGCTTCAAATTTGATCTCAGGATCGCCCACTTCATTTTCAGCGCCATGTATCAGGTCCCGTCAGCCGATTTCTCAATCGCCAGGTTCAATCAAGCGGCGCTGGCTCCCCAATGGAGCCAAGGCAAACTGGGCTTCGCGCTCGTCAGCATGTTCTGGTGACCGGTGGCGGTAAATTCCTGGCTATGGTAGAATGTCTCTCGAATTGTAGAGGAGCCTAAACCATGCGGAAATTCGGATTCTTCGGTTCTTTATTGACTGCGGTCATCTTCGCCGCGGTGGTGTTCTTCGCTCTGTACTTCTTCGTACCCTCTGTCTCCATGCAGTTTTTCGGATTCAGCTGGCAGGGTGAACAAGATACGAAAGCCATGAAATCGGTCGTTCAGGAGATTCTGGAGGACGCCGACCTGCCCAAATCGAAAATAGAAGAATACATGGCTCGTTGGGATGAAGCCGATTTCCAGAAAAAATTGGTGGAAGCGACAGCCAAAGGTAAAGATGCCACCGTCGATTTCCTTACATCGCTCGGGGACGGCATCGATTTCCAAGGCCTCGACCTCAATGGATTGAAGTCCCGCTTTGAGAAGGCCTTCTCCGATTCTGCTCTGGCAAATTTTTCACGTCGTCAAGTGGCTGCCATCAAACGTCTGTTCTCCGGCGCTCTCGAGAATCTTTAAATGATTGTCGAATTGCTCGGGACCGGGACTTCACACGGGGTTCCGAAAATCGGGTGTGATTGCCCGGTGTGTCGTTCGGACGATCCGCGGGACAAGCGGATGCGCTCCTCCGCTTGGATCCATAGCGGTGATTGTTCGGTAGTGATCGATACCGGTCCCGAATTCAGGTTGCAGGCCATCCGGGCCGGTATCAAGCGCATCGATGCGGTGTTCTATACCCACAACCATGCCGACCATCTCAACGGAATCGACGACTTGCGGGTGTTTTCTGAGCAACATCCGTTGACTGTGTATGGTCCTGCCCAAGTGTTGGAAGACATCGCCAAGCGGTTTCCCTATGCGGTTGGTGAGAATCCTTGGCGGGGAGGGCTCCCGCAATTGATTCTGAAATCCATTACCGCCGACGGGGTGTGGGTGGGGCCGTTTCATGTCCTTCCTGTTCCTATGGAACATGGGTGTCGCAGCGTGTATGGATACCGTATCGGATCGTTCGCCTATTTGACAGATTGCAAAACGATATCACAGGAAGGTTATGGGTTGCTGGCAGGGGTCGACACGATCATCATCGATGCTTTGCGTAAAGCTCCCCACCCGACCCACATGAATATCGACGAGGCCATCGAGGCGGGAAGACGCCTCGGCGCCCGACGGGTATGTTTCACCCATATGACCCACCGGATTTCCCATGCTGCTTTGGCAGCAGAATTGCCGTCGGGGTTCGAACCGGCCTACGACGGCATGACAATCGAGTTCGATGAGGACAAATCAGGAGCCGACCATGCCTGAAGTTATGGAAAGACGCCCAAAACTCTATATCATAGACGGCTACAGCTTGGTGTACCGCTCCTATTTCGCCTTCATCAACCGGCCGCTGCGCGACAAGGAAGGTCATAACGTCTCGGCTTTTTTCGGGTTTTTCAACACCTTGCTGATGTTGGTGCGGCAATATGCTCCCGATCATCTGGCCGTGGCGATGGATACCGCAGCGCCCACCTTCCGCCATGTCTTGTATCCCGACTATAAAGCCAACCGGGAGAGTGCTCCGGAAGACCTCCATGCCCAAGTGCCCATGATCCTTGAAACACTCGCTGCTGCCGGAGTGCCGCAAGTGGGCAAGGATGGCTGGGAAGCCGATGACGTAATCGCATCGTTGGCCGCCCGAGCAGCCGAAAAAGGTTTGGACACCGTGATGGTCACTGGCGACAAAGACCTTTTGCAACTTGTCGGTGAGCATGTGTCCGCCCTGCGTCCACCCAAGAAAGGTGAGAATGAATACCGGTTGACCACCCCAACCGAGGTTCTGGAAGAATTCGGGGTGGCCCCTGAACTGATTGTCGATTATCTGGCCTTGATCGGAGACAGCTCGGACAATGTCCCGGGCGTGGCCGGTATCGGCCCGAAAGGGGCTGTCAAATTATTGCAAGATTTTGGCAGCCTTGAACACATCTACCAGCATATCGATGCATGTCCTGCTGGAGTAGCTCAAAAATTGCGTACTTCGCACGATTTGGCTTTCCTGAGTCAAGACCTTGTCCGGCTTCGCTCCGATGTCCTGACAGTCGAGGAATTCGACCAGCTCGACTTCAGTCTCAAGACGGTCGATTGGAATAAAGCCATCCCCTACATGGAGCGGGCTCAGGCGCGCTCGCTCGTCTCCATTGTCAAACAGATGTCCGGCCCGACTGATGTCGTACCTGCGCCAGTGCAACCGGTTGCCGAATCTCCCGCTCACCATGCACCGATGTCGGGCAAAGGCGTCTACCACGCGGTGACCGACCTGGGGGAGTTGGAGCGGTTGCTTGAGGAAATGGCCCGAAGTGGTTGCATGGCGTTGGATTTCGAGACCACTGGGATTGACGAGATGAATGCCGAACCAGTTGGGTTTTCATTTACCAACCGTCCGTTCGAAGCGTGGTATGTCCCGTTGCGCGCTGGTGGTGAATCTGTGCTACCTGCCGATCAAGTGCGCGAGTTGCTCAAGCACTGCATTGTCGATGCACAGATCAAATTGGTCGGCCAGAACATCAAATACGATTATAAAATCATGTATCGGTGGGGCATCTGCGGCATCCAGCCATGGTTCGACACCATGATTGCCGCTTGGTTGCTCGATGCAGCTTCGGGTTCCTACAATCTCGACCATTTGGCCCAACGCCATCTGGACGGTTACCGGACAATCCATTTCGATGAGGTGGTCACCACCAAAGACGGTCTGTTCTCCGATGTGCCTTTGGAAGCTGCCGTGCGTTATGCCGCGGAGGATGCCGACATCACCTGGAGGTTGCACTTGATCTTTGGTGAAGCCTTGAAGAGTCGGGGTTTCGAGCGGTTGTTCCATGACCTTGAGATGCCGTTGGTGAAAATCTTGGCCGACATGGAACTGGCAGGGGTCTCTTTGGATGTCTCCAAGCTTGTCCAATTCGACCATGAGGTGATCGAGCGCGTCTCTGCAATCGAGCAGCAGATATACCGGTTGTGCGGCAAGGAGTTCAACATTAACTCCACCAAACAGCTGCAGGAGGTCTTGTTCGTACAACGGGGCTTGCCGGCCGGTAAGAAGAACAAAACAGGATTCTCCACCGACACCGAGACGCTCGAGCAGTTAGCCCACCTCGACGAAGTACCCCGCCTGATTTTACAGAACCGGGCTTTGGTCAAGTTGAAAAACACCTACATCGACTCGTTGCCGCTGATGGTGGACAAACGCACAAAGCGGGTCCACACTTCCTTCGTTCAGACCGGGACGGCCACCGGACGGCTTTCCAGCCGTAATCCCAACCTCCAGAACATCCCCATCCGCAGTGATGACGGCAAACGGATCCGCTCGGCTTTCACGGCCGGTGACGGCCATGTCTTCCTGTCGGCAGACTATTCGCAAATCGAATTGGTGGTCTTGGCCCACATGGCCGATGACAAGGCTTTGAAAGAGGCCTTCATGCACGGACAGGACATCCACCGCCATACAGCCGCCTTGGTGTTCGACATCCATCCCGACTTGGTCACTTCGGAACAACGCCGGATGGCCAAGACGATCAACTTCGGGGTGATGTACGGCATGTCGGCTTTCCGGCTGGCCAATGAGTTGCAGATTCCGCAAAGAGCAGCCCAGAAATTCATCGACGATTATTTTACCCGCTTCAACGGAGTGCAAGCCTTCATCCAACGGGTTCAAGCGCAGGCCGAACAGTCGGGCAAGGTGGCCACCTTGTTCGGGCGTGAGCGTGAAGTACCTGAGATTACCAGCCGCAACCGGACCGAGAAGGCCGCGGCTCAACGTATCGTAGTCAATACCGTCATCCAAGGGACCGCTGCCGACATCATGAAGATGGCCATGCTCAAGGTCTCGCGAAGGATGCACCAGGAGCACCAACGTTCCACCATGTTGTTGCAAGTCCATGATGAACTGATTTTCGAGGTGCCAGAGCAAGATATCGCTGCGATGCAATTGCTTGTGCGCCATGAGATGGAACATGCTGTCGAGTTGTCGGTTCCCCTCAGGGTGGGCCTGGCGGTAGGCCATGATTGGGGGGAATTGGATTGAGAACCATAGGCTTGACCGGACCCTATTGTTCAGGCAAGAACGAATACGCCAAGGTCTTTGCCGAGTTGGGTTGCCCGGTCATCGATGTCGATGCGCTCGGGCATGAGGTGCTTGATCAAGCTTCCGCACAGGTTATTGCCCGCTTCGGAGCAGACATCGTGGCTGCAGATGGATCGATCGACCGCAAACGGTTGGGAGCGGTGGTGTTCGGCAATTCCTCATTGGCCGATCTTGAAGCCATTTTGCACCCGCTGATGAAACAAAAGTGCTTGCAGGAAATAGAGAAGTTCCGCTCCCAAGGAGCTTGTGCGGTAGTGCTGAATGCCGCCTTGTTGCACCGCATGCGGTTGGATGTCCTGTGCGATGTGGTATGCTTCGTACATGCCTGCACGCTAGTGCGTTACCTGCGTTCCCGCCGTCGGGACGGCTCGACTTTGTGTTCGTTCATCCGCAGGATGCAGTCGCAAAAGGATATCAAACCTGCACTTGTCGATGGAAATCCCGATGTGTACGTTATGAGTAATGGCGGTAGCTTGGGAATTATTCATCGACAAGTACGCGCATTGTGCGCTACTATAGGTGTATGTCGCGATGGGTCGGCTGAATAGGATGTGGATTGTTGCATGAAAAGAACGCTATTGCCCATATTTCTCGGAATTTCAATCGCCTTGACACTCTTCTCCTTCGCTGGAATCATCTATTTCCGTCCTAAGGAGCAATTAGCAGCGCGTTTCCAAGTGGCTGCCGTTCCCCAAGAGCCTGTCGTTACTGAACAACCTACCGTCGCCCCGACTCCAGAAGCTGTCATTTCAAGCGCACCCGTGCCAGTCGAGACAAAACAACCACCGGCACCTCCAGCGAGTATCATCCAACAAGCACTACCTGAACCGACAGTAGTATCCCAACCCGTTTTCGTCCCGACTGTCAACGTTGTCGAACCACAACAACCGCTTCCCGTGCAACCAGAACCACCGGTAGTTGAAACAGTCGCTCCTCCAGCCCAACCGGTCGTTGGAGCAGAACCCGCAACACCCATAGCCAAAGCGGAAGTCATCGAAGAGCCCACAGTCGTTGCACAAGTGCCTATGGCCCAACCTGTGGTTGAAGTACAACCTGCTTTGGCGGAAGTCCCGCCAGCCCCACCGGTGGTGGAAAGCGTCCCAGTCGCCGAGCCAATCATCGCTCCTCCCGCGGTTGAGACCGTCGCTGTCGTGGCGGCTTTTGTACCGAAGTCCACCTTGTATCCTCGGCTTGAACCCCTGGCCTCGTTGATACGCAAATTGTCTGCCGCTGTTCCCAAGAAGGCTCCCCAACCGGTTGTCAGTGAAGTCATCGTGGCGGCTGAACCCATTGCGGTCGTAGCTGAACCAGTGGTAGTAGCCGAAGTGGTTCCGGCAGCCCCTGAAGTAGAGCCGTTCGTTGCGAAGTCGACCTTGTATCCAAAGACTGAGCCCCTGGCTTCGTTGCTTGAGAAACTCAGTGCCGCTGTTCCAAAAAAAGTGGAGCAACCGGTCATTGAACCACAACCCGTTGAGATTCCGGTTGTTGCTGAGGTTCCCAAGGCCTTCGTACCAGAATCGAGGTTGTACCCACGCGTCACACCGCTGTCTGCCTTGGCTGCGCAATTAGCTGGGGTTGCTAAGACTCAGGGCAAGGTGTCTGGAGAAGCAAGTGACGAGCTTTCGCCGTTATGGAGCACCCCGGAGCCGGTGGCACCAAGCGAGACCCCGCTCTATTTCGATCCGGTCAGTTATCTCGACACCGCTGCGCAATTGCGCCAAGAGGCTGTCGACAAGATACTTTCGCAACTCAGCATCCCTGTTTGGGAATGATCGACCGAGCAAGAAAAACCGCCATGGACAGCAAATCCATGGCGGTTGGTGTTTTAGGATGTGCTTTTCAGGAAGCCACAGGAGCGGCATCGTCCTTGGGTTCGCCACGGGTCACTTTCGACATCAAGAAGAAGGCCACCAGCATGCAGGCTGCCGCAAAGAGGAACAGTGTGCCGTATCCGAAGGTATCGATCAACGCACCCGTGATCGGTGGAGCAATGATCGAGGCCAATTGTGAGAAGAAGTAATACAAGCCGGTATAGATGCCCATGTTGGCGTAGTCGGCCATTTGCCACAGCATCGGAAACGAGTTGGTGATTACCGTCACCCAGAAGGTTCCGAACACGAACATGAGCAGCCAGAACGAGATCAAGGTGATGTCCATCGGGGCGTAGCTGCCGGCCGGGGTCGCCTCCGGGTTTGTCATGAACACATTGTGGGCGAAGATGAGCACCAAGACTGTCATGATCCCGATCAAAGCACCCCTGATGGTCTTGCGTCGTCCGATCTTGTGGGCGACGATGCCGCTGGGGATGGCAAAAATTGCATAAGATACTCCCACCATGCCGGCTGCCAAGGCTTCATTGGCGGGCGATGTCCTGAGGATGTTTTTGGAATACAAGCCCACAAACGGCAGCACTCCTTGATACCCGATGAACCAGAACAACAACGACAACAACACGAAAAAGGCGCTCTTGTCCTTCTCCCCGAAAATCATCTTCAACGACTTGATGATGGGGACCCGCTCTTTAGCTGCCTTCTCGCTGTAGTTGGCGTTTTTCTCTTTGACGAACAAAAACAGCAGGATGACGGCTACCACGACCAACACACTGGCCACAGGGAATGCCAAGATGCTATCGGTCGGTCCGTACTTGGGCAGGTCGAGCTTGACGTTCATCAAGCGGGCCAAGAACAGGGTGCCCACGATCGTAGCGATGCCCCCCATCGTGTTGATCACACCGTTGGCTTCCGAACGGATTTCGCCGGGGATGATGTCGGGCATCAGGGCGACGACCGGACCGCGGACCGATTGCTTGAAGATGTTCAAGCCGAACACCATCAGGATAAGCAGGATCAATGAGTTCAGGGCGGTGAATGGTATCAAACCGAAAGCGATCGCGCTCAACGGCAGCAATGTGATGATGAAGGGCATCCGACGGCCTATGCGGGTGCGGGTTCTGTCGGATAGGGCGGCGAAAACCGGGATCAGGAAAATGGCGAAGATGTTGTCCAGCGTCATGATCGTGCCGATCAACGACTTTTGCTCGATGTACCGTTCCAAGAACTTGGGAACGTAGGTGTCGTAGAGGGGATCCATCAATCCCATCGTGAAAAAACCCAGACCGATCAGGAATGTGGTGAGATAGTAGCCTTTCATGCTTTTCCGTTCATGTGTGCCAGCCATATGCTCCTCGCTTCGCTCTCGTGTGTCTTCTTTGAGAGAGTGTACCAGCAATTCGACTGACGTGCAAACAATAAGCGTGCCTGTGCAAACTGGACTCTTGTGGCGATATCTGGTACATCATCCTCATGGATGTGAATGATGACCTTCCCGATGGGAGTGCTGCGATTGGCTCGATGCGTTCGTTGAGCGAGCGCTTGGAACTGACCGGACAGGAACGTGCTTGGCACGAGACCGATGCGACATTGCCCGTGTTGATCAGTCCTTATTATTTTTCCCTCATCGATGCGGCCGATGAACGCGATCCGATCCGGCGTCAAGTAGTGCCGTCTGTCGAGGAGTTGGTTTCGTACACTTCGGAATCGACCGATCCCTTGGCGGAAGTGAGCCATTCGGCCACTGCGCGGTTGATTCACCGCTATGCAAGCAGGGCGGCATTCTTGGTCACCGATATCTGCGCCACTTACTGCCGCCATTGCTTTCGCCGCCGGTTCTCCGGAGGCAGTACGGGTCCAGCGAGCGAAGCTGAACTCGAAGCAGCCGTGCAGTACGTCGGTTTCCATGCCGGGATCAAGGAACTATTGTTGACCGGGGGTGATCCGTTGACCCTATCCGATTCGAATCTGGAACGGATGATCGCTCGCTTTCGTGAAGTCAGACCCGATCTGGTCATCCGCATCTGCACCCGTATCCCGGTGACCCTTCCGTCACGGGTGACCGAAGCCTTGATCACGATGCTCGGGCGCTACCGGAGCGCCCCGTTCTACCTGTTCACCCAATTCAACCATCCTCGGGAAATTACATGCCAAAGCAGCGAAGCCGTAGCGCGTTTCATCGATGCGGGAATACCGGCTATGAACCAGACTGTCCTGCTCAAGGGCGTCAACGATGATGCGGATGTATTGGCCGCCCTGATGGAACGACTGGTTTCGATCAGAGTCAAACCCTATTACCTCTTCCAAGGGGACCTAGTTGGTGGGACTGCCCACCTGCGCGTGCCGATTGAGGAAGGTTTGCGCTTGGAAGAAGAGTTGCGCCGCCGCCTGTCGGGGTTGGCCATGCCGGTCTATGCCGTAGACCTGCCACAAGGGGGCGGCAAGGTTCCTCTTGGACGGCATTATATGGTAGGCCGAGATTCACGGGGGGCTTGGATGTTCAAGACTGTCGACGGCTCGATACGCACCTACGATGATCCGCCAGTGCAACTGAGCAAGGACAGTCAAGCATAAAAGGGTGCAGTGCGTTACTGTAGCGATGGAGGAACACGTGGAAGATGTCCATGACAGGGTGGTCTCACGCATGGTGGCCTACATCGAGTCCCATCTCGACCAGGTCATCACGTTACGAGACCTGGCCGACGCGGGACAATACTCGCCGTGGCATTGCGCCCGACTGTTCAAGGAACGTTTGGGTCTTGCGCCGTTCACCTACATCCGGCGGATGCGCTTGACCGAAGCGGCCCGACGGTTAGGCGACAGCGCTGTGAAAATCGTCGATGTCGCCTTCGACTTCACCTTCGATTCGCACGAAGGATTCACGCGGGCATTCTCGCGCGAATTCGGAATGAGTCCAAGCCGTTTCAGGCAAGAAGGGCAGCCAGTGCCCGTATTCCTCCCTCCGCAGTTGCGGAAGCGATGGAAATCCATACAAAGGGGAGAAGTCATGAATTCTGATCAGAAACCCATGACGGTGTTTGTCCAGGTAGTCCAACGGCCTGAACGTAAGCTCATCGTGAAGTTCGCCAAGCGGGCCAGCCACTACTTCGAGTATTGCGAAGAGAATGGTTGTGGCGTGTGGGACATCTTGGCGGCAGTGAAGGAGGCGCTCTACGAGCCGGTCGGTTTATGGTTTCCCGAACGGTTGCGGCCAGCCGGGACGGGGGAGTATGCCCAGGGAGTTGAAGTGGCCTCAAGTTTCACCGGGGAGGTCCCCGAAGGATTCTCCCTGATGGCTATGCCGGCAGGGGCCTTCATGGTGTTCCAAGGACCTCCATTCGAAGAGGAGCGGTTTGAGGCAGCCATCACCGACGTGTGGGGAGTGATGAAAAGCTTCGATCCGGCCCTGTACGGATTCCAATGGGCTGACGAGGAATCTCCCCGTTTCCAGTTGGCTCCGATGGGTTACCGGGGCTACATCGAAGCCCGAGCAGTCAAACCGTTGGCAAACGTCAAACCGATCGTCTAAAGGAACAGCATCAAAAGAAAAAGACTGGTGTGAAAACCAGTCTCTTTCTTGCATAGTCTCGAACAGTCATTTGTTGACCCGTTCCAAGTACTCCTTGCTTTCTGTGTTGACCAAGATTTTCTCGCCTTGCTTGATGAAAATGGGGACTCGGACCTTCAGTCCGGTTTCGGTGGTGACCATTTTGGTGGCTCCGGTGACGGTGTCGCCCTTGATGGCTTCCTCGGCTTCGGCAACAGTGAAGATGACTTTCGAGGGAACTTGGATGTCCAGCGGAGTGTGCTCCCAGAATGTGACCCGGTAGGTTTCGCCATCTTTCATGATGTATTGGTAATCTTCGAAGGTGGCCATGGGGATCTCGATCTGCTCGTAGGTCTCGGTCATCATGAAGTGGAAATTTTCACCGTCGTTGTACAGGTATTGGCAGTCACGATCCTCAACAGTGATGTCCTCGGCGTTGTCCTGCGACTTCATGGTTTCGCGCAACGTCTGCCCGGTCGAAGGGCTCTTGAGCTTGAGACGGACGAAAGCAGACCCCTTGCCGGGATTCACGAATTCCCTTTCCACGCAGATGAACGGCTGCCCTTTGATCAGCAGTGCTGTTCCCTTGTCGATTTGACCAGCTTTAATCATACAAACCTCTTATATGTAGGCGCTCGGCGACAGCCGGCGCACCAGGAATCACAACATCAGCCGAGTATATCGGAAAGTGAAAATAAAATCACCCCCCTCAGACTCTTGCGCCCCAATTGGAGCATGAGCAAACGGTCGAATCCTAGCGCCACTCCCGAGCATGACGGATACGATGGGCCGAACATCGTGGCGAATGAGGGATCGGTATCGGGAATCACGGCCGGGCTGCCGGCTCGTTGTGCGGCCAACACGGCCGATTGACGGCGGTAATAGTCGGCGATGATGGCGGTATCGGTCTCCTCATCATAACAATTGGCCACCTCGACTCCCTGCATGTACAACTCCCAACGGCGTCGATAAGGACTCTTGCCCTTGCGCCGTGCCAAGCACTCGATCTGCATGGGGTAGTCTTGCAAGACCAGCGGGCGTTCTTGCGGGAGGTTGGGCTCGACAACATTGAGGAAGATCCGGTTGAAGGTGTCCTCCCAACTCTCCCCGCCCGGTGGTGTCTGAAGCCCCAAACCCTTCGCTACTGACCTCAGGTCGGCAGGATTTTGGTTGCGGGCAAGATCGAATCCGGCATACGTCCGGCAAGCTTCGGCCACTGTCATCCTCCGAAACGGGGGTTTGACCTCCTGTGGTGTGCCGGGCAGTGCTGTGGCTGCCAACAATTCCTCGGTGATGCCGATCGAGTCTTCGTCATCAGCTCCCATCGTGTAATATTCGAGCATGGTGAATTCGGGATTGTGGAGGTTGCCGACTTGCTCGCTGTTGCGGAAGCAACGGGAAAATTGATAGATGCTGCGCTTGGTCTCGGCAATGATGTTTTTCATGTGGATTTCGGGGGAGGGGATCAAATAGAATTCACGATCGCCGAGGAATTCGCTGACCAAGGTCGTGGAAAAATTTTGGATGGTCGGCTCGGGGATCAAATCGGTCGCCAACGTCGGTGTGGAGACTTCGAGGTAGGCATGCGTCCTGAACCAGTCGCGCATCGCTTGCATGAGGTCGCTGCGCCCTTCGATTGCTTGGATGTCCATGCGCCGATAGTAGCGGGACAGGGCCGTTTTGTAAAGGAAGCGAGCACCACAGGGTCCTGTCATGGACACTGCCGGGCCACTTAAGTATACTCGTTGGAGTGGAAACGGATGTATACGACACCAAAGACATCATCTATGCTCTGGCGACCCCGTGGGGCAACAGCGCCCTTGCCGTGATCAGGATTTCAGGCGAAGGTTCGCTTGACCGCTTAGCTACGCTGTTCGACCGACCGAATGCATTGCACAAGGCTCCCTCGCACAGCTTGGTCCACGGCTTTCTCGTGGATCCGCTTTCGGCTGCCCATGTCGATGAAGTGGTGGTGGCCTTGTTCAAAGACGGTCGCGGTTACACCGGCGAGGAGAGTGCCGAGCTGTCGGTGCATGGCAGCACGATCGGAATCGAGCAGATTTTAGCCTTGCTCGAACACGCCGGTATGCGCCCGGCCGCACCCGGGGAGTTCACGTTCCGAGCCTTCATGCACGGTAGGATGGATTTGACCCAAGCGGAGGCTGTACGAGAAATAGTGGCTTCCAGGTCGAACACAGCCCGTGCTTTGGCATTGAATCGTCTTGAAGGGGCCTTGTTTGCCAGAATCGAAGCGATCAAACAAGCCGTGCTTGATGTGTTGGCAGCGGTGGAAGTCCAACTCGACTACGCCGAGGACGAATTGCCCGACCAGTTCGATTTCCCGTTCGACCGGTTGGCCCAAGCCAAAGAGCGACTTGAAGCACTGGCGGCCACCTACCACGTCGGCAAGCTCTACGCGCAAGGGGCCAAGGTCGTGATTGCTGGATCGACCAACGCCGGCAAGTCGACCTTGTTCAACCTGTTGCTCCGCCAAGAGCGGTCGATCGTTTCCGATCAGCACGGTACCACCCGCGACTTCATCGAAGCGGCCATGACGGTCGCAGGAATCCCCGTCCGTTTGTACGATACGGCCGGTTTGCGTGAGCAAGCCTCCGACTCCGTCGAGAAGGAGGGGATCCACCGCACCGCTCTTTTGCTCGACCAAGCCGACCTCATCCTGTTGATGATCGATGGAACCGAAATCAGGCATGCCAGCGAGGCAGTCAAGCGCTTGATGGACGACAAGCGCTGCATCGTGGTGTGGAACAAGGCCGATGTCGCCGTCCGAGAGCATGCCCCGGCCGGCAGCATTGCAATCAGTGCCAAAACCGGATCGGGCATGGTGGCATTGCTCGAAGAGATGGCCCGGCGGTTGAAACTGGACCGCTTGAGTACCGAGAGCGCCGATGTGGTCATCGAATCGCAACGGCAACACGATGCGGTTGAGCGCGCGCTTCAAGCGATAGACTCGGCCGTCAACTTCGCCCGTTCGGCTGTTCCTTTGGATATCGTGGCACTCGATCTCAGTGAAGCTGTCGATGCCTTGGGAAGCCTGACCGGTGAGGTGGCTTCCGATGACATCTTGGACAGGATCTTCAGCGGATTCTGCGTAGGGAAATGATATGGATTACGATGCAATCGTCATAGGGGCGGGGCATGCCGGCATCGAGGCCGCTTTAGCGCTTGCCCGCATGGGGTGTTCCACCCTCATCATCACACAAAGCTTAGATGCCATCGGCCGGTTGTCGTGCAATCCGGCCGTGGGTGGACTCTCGAAAGGGAATCTTGTGCGGGAGGTCGATGCCCTCGGCGGCGAGATGGGACATTTGATCGACAAGTCCATGATCCAATACCGCATCTTGAACCGTCATCGCGGTCCGGCCGTGCAAGCCCCGCGAGCCCAAGCCGACAAGTTCACCTACCACCGCAATGCCAAGCAGACCCTCGAGGCGCAACATGGTTTGGCACTGTTTCAGGATACCGTCACCGATATCCTTACAGAAGAAAATGGAAGTGTTGTGTGCGGTGTGGTGACCGAACGAGGCCATCGTATCAGCGCAAAGACGGTTGTGCTCACCACCGGCACTTTCATGGAGGCAAGGATTTTCATCGGTGAATACGATGCGCCGTCGGGACGTTTGGGTGAACCCGCTGCGGTCGGTTTGGGTACGGCCTTGCGGGCCAAAGGCTTCACGGTCGGCCGGCTCAAGACAGGCACACCTGCCCGAGTCAGACAATCGAGTTTGGATTTCGAAGCCATGCTCGTGCAACCGGGCGACCTGCCGATGTTACCGTTCTCGTTCGATTATCCGGCGGTTGAACGGCCGTCGCTCGATTGCCATATCACCTGGACCAATGAGACCACCCATGCGATCATCCGGGCCAACATCCATCGCTCGCCATTGTACGGCGGTAAAATCGTCGGGCGCGGTCCCCGTTACTGCCCCTCGATCGAAGACAAAGTCGTACGGTTTCCCGATCGCGACCGGCATCAAATATTCGTGGAACCGGAAGGGGTCGGCAGCGAGGAAATGTACTTGAACGGATTGTCGTCTTCGTTGCCCGAAGACGTGCAGGCGGCCTTCATCCATTCGATTGCCGGACTCGGACACGCCGAAATCATGCGCCCGGCCTATGCTGTGGAATACGATTACCTTGATCCGATGCAACTGTCCCTTTCGTTGGAAACCAAACGGATCAAGCGTCTGTTTGTGGCCGGTCAGACTAACGGCACCAGTGGCTACGAGGAGGCGGCTTGTCAAGGACTGATGGCCGGCATCAATGCCGCTTTGGCCCTCAGGGGCGAACCACCACTGATCTTGGCCCGTACCGAAGCATACACCGGGGTGCTGATCGATGATTTGGTGACCAAAGGAACCAAGGAACCCTACCGCATGTTCACATCGCGGGCCGAGTACCGCTTGAATTTGCGCCACGATACTTCGGATCAACGGCTTACTCCGAAAGGTTTCGCCATTGGTCTGCACTCGAGCGAGGCCATGGAACGTTTGATCGAAAAATTGCACAATATCTCGGCAGTCAAGGAGTTATTGGCCGCAACCAGAATCGAAGGACGTACCGGTATCGAGCTGCTACGCAAGCCAGAGATCACCATCGATGATTTGGCTTCCGAAATACCGGCGTTGGCCAATTTCGAGGCTACCGTGCGCTATCAAGCTAATTTGGATGTAAAGTACGAAGGCTATATCCGTCGCCAGGACCGTCAGGTCGACCGGTTCGTTCGCATGGAACGTATCGCGATACCGGCCGGATTCGATTACGATCGCGTCGATGGGTTGTCGACCGAAGCCCGCGAGAAACTCAAGGCGGTGCAACCGGCCTCAGTGGGGCAAGCCGGCCGGATTTCAGGCGTTCGTACCGGAGATTTGGCGATCCTCATGGTCAGGCTGCGCCATCAAGGGAGATCGTCCGATGTCGATGCTTGAGCGTCAGCTGGGCTTGCTCGTCGACGGTGCCCGACAGATTGGTATGCCGCTCGACGATGCTCAGACCGGGCAGTTCGCCGCGTTTCTCAAGGAACTCACCTTGTTCAATCCGACTATGAAGTTAGTTGGTGCCGAGGGAGAGGAACTGGTGGTCAAACACCTGCTCGATTCGTTGACAGGGGCTCCTGAGTTGCAGCGATTGGCTAGCGAGCGTCACTGGATTGCTCCTGCTGCCTGCGATGTAGGCTCGGGTGCCGGTTTCCCCGGCATTCCGTTGGCATTGGCATTGCCGCACTTTCGTTTCACGCTGATCGAACGATCGGGGCGTCGTTGCGGTTTTCTGCGCAATGCTTGTGCAGTTTGCAACCTTTTCGACCGTGTGAAGGTTCTAGAGATGGATGTCTCGGCGGTCAAGCAACAATTTGACTGCGTGGTCTTGCGGGCTGTCCACCCCTTGCAGACGATGATCGACGAGTTGTCGGCCATCACTGCCCCCGGGGGTCTCATCTGTGCCTACAAAGGCCGTCGGGAGGCGCTGGACGAAGAACTGTACGTCCTGGGAACGTTGCATGCCGCAAAAGGGACGGACGCCGGTTCGGCATGGGGCAGTACGATCATCCCGTTGAACGTGCCGTTCCTCGAAGCTCCCCGCCATCTGTGGGTGCTTGAACGTCGTTGCATGGAGTATACTAGGTAAGTGGAGCGTGGCGATGGAAGCTAATGGTTCGTTGATACAAGTAATCATTTTGGGAATCGTGCAAGGAGCCACCGAGTTCTTGCCTGTTTCGAGTTCGGGGCACTTGGTCTTGGTCCGCCACATGATGGACTTGCCTGAAGTCTCGTTGTTGTTCGACGTAATGCTCCATGTAGCCACGTTGTTGGTCGTCTGCATCCATTACCGGAAATTGATCGGTACATTGCTGCAATCATTGCTTCGCTTCACGATGGGCAAAGCGGATGAGAGCGATGCGGGGAACCTGCGGTTCATCGTGGCGGTGGTGCTTGCCACGGTCGTAACCGTTGCACTCGCCTTGGTTTTCCGTGCCGCCGAGGTAGATGAGTACGGTGTCCGGGGTGTTGCACTCGCTATGTTGGCAACCGCCCTGTTGTTGGCGACCACTGGTTTTGCCAAGGGTACGAAATCCCTCGGGGTCATCGGATGGAAGACGGCAATCTTGGTTGGTTTTAGTCAAGGATTGGGAACTTTGGCTGGTATTTCTCGATCCGGGGCCACCTTGTCGGCTTCCTTGTGGGGTGGTTTGGATCGTAAAGCTGCCGGTAGCTTCGCTTTCATCTTGGCCATACCCGCCATCGCCGGAGCCTTGGTGTTGTCTTTGGCTACGGAGGCTTCAGGCGGGACGGCATCCCTGTTCACCGGCTTCGAGACAGCTGTCGCTGCCGTGGCGGCTTTCGCCACTGGTTTGGTGGCGATCAAGGTGTTGTTGTGGATGGTGGAAAAAGCCAAGTTGTGGTATTTCAGCCTGTACTTGGGCATTGTGGCCATCATTACGCTCGTAATGGTTCGTTGAGAACGGTGCAAGGGGGTTCCGGTAGTGAGATTGCGTGCTTTACCGATCATAGTGGCCATTACGTTTTTGGTTACAGCCGTTTTGGCGGCTGTCATGGCCGCAGTGGGCTTCCATATCCTACCGGAAAATGCAGGCGCATCGTTGTTGGAACCGGCAGCATCGTTCATCCGCGAACGGGTTGGATGGTTGATGTTCGGTCCCAATGGTTCGTTGGTCGTTATTGCTGTGTTCCTGTTGGTGGGATCCATCGTGATCCTCGCGGTCCGCAAACGGATGGTGCATTGGTGGTGGTTGCTTCCTTACTTGACGGGGATGTACGCCACAGTATTGTTGTACTCACGATTTTATACCCACCGGAACCTTGATCCAACCACCATCAAGCCGGCCTTTCTAGCTGAACTGGCAGCGACTCCCAACCTCACTTTGGTCCATGTGTTGTTCGGTCTTTGCCTGTTGCTGGAGATCGTCCTCTTGATCCTCTTCAGTTATGTTGCCATTCATCGCCGTAAGCTCTATCTGAAAAAACTCAGGCGTGAGCAAGCCAAGGCCAAACGGGATCAAGCCATACAAGAGCAGGAACCCGTAGCCGATGAACCGGCTGTCCCCCCGCAAGAGGGGGCTGCCCAAGAACCGCTCAAAGAGGTCCCTGAGCCGACCAAGCGGGAAATCCGTGCAGCCCGACGTCAGAGGAAAGCGCTGCTCAAGCAAGAACGCACCCGTCGTGAGGCCGAACAACGAGAGACCGCCGAAGAGGCGGTGGTGACCGTTCCACGTCAACCGGAAACTCTGGACGATACAGCAACTGCAATGGTCGATCCACGCACCGACAGCTCGCGATACATCGACCCTGATGCACCGTTGGTGTTTCCGAAAATTCCCGAAATGGCTCCGCTTGTCACCATCGGGCGGAAAAACCACTCGTCCAAGGATGTACAGAGTCCAGAACCCGAGGAAGTCGATGCGCATACCGCCCTCCCAGAACAATCGCCGCAATCAAGCGTATCCTCCGATGCATCCGGCAATAAAGTGTTTGTCGGGAGCGTGCGGATAATGGCGGATTCGGTCGTACTGACCGAGACCCCGGTTGAAGAAGATGAAAAACCCGACGATACACCGCTGAAAAGTAACGCCAAACGGACACCGTACGATGCGCTTGAGAGCTTGCGCAAGCGATTGGCCGAGGATGCCGTGACCGACCGGGTGACCGTCCCCAGCGCCCTTCCGCACATTAAGAAGGAAGAAGCGGAGGTTGTCCTGGCACAGGACCGACAAAGCGCTCCTGGAACGCAGCCTGGTGTGGAAAACCAAGACATGCCGCAAGAGTGCTCGAAGACAGCAGCACAAGCGGTTCCCGTGAGCACAGAAATTCCGCAACCCGAGCTTGAGGTTGAGGACGACCTGGAGCTTGCCGCCGGCATTGCCGGTCTCGTGTCGAGCAATGCCGGATTGAATGCCCTGCTCAGCCGAAGCAAACTGAGCTACGATTTCCCACCAAGCGACCTGCTGGTGGAGTATCCCGACCATTCGACCGAAATCGACGAGGCAACCCGCAAGGCGGGTGACAGCCTGATCGACACGTTGTCGCAATTCCGGGTGGATGCCTCGTTGGCCAATATCGTGAAGGGACCGACTGTCACCATGTACGAGGTCTCTCCAGCACCCGGAGTACGCGTCAGTTCCATCACCAGCTTGGCGGACAATATTGCGTTGCGTCTGGCGGCCATGCAAATCCGCATCGTTGCTCCCATTCCCGGCAAGCAAGCTGTGGGGATCGAGGTCCCCAACAAGAGCCGTTCGATCATCGGATTCCGCGAGATGATCCCGACGATCGATACCAAACCGTTCAACATCCCGATGGTGCTGGGAAGGACAATCACTGGAGACCCGGTCGTCATCGACTTGACGCAAACCCCCCACTTGCTTATCGCGGGAGCCACCGGCTCGGGGAAATCGGTCTGCGTCAACTCGTTGATCGCCTCGATTTTATACCGGAAATCCCCCCGCGACGTCCGGATGATTCTTGTCGATCCAAAGATCGTCGAGTTGCAGATCTACAACGGGATTCCCCACCTACTCACTCCAGTGATCACGGAAGCCAAGAAAACCATCAAAGCCCTCGAGTTCTGCCAGTACGAGATGCAACGGCGTTACAAGCTTCTCAACGCATTGGCGGTACGCAATTTGACCGCTTACAACAAGAAAATCCAGGAGTTGAAGCTGGCCCGCGAGAAGTTGCCCTACATCGTGGTAGTGATAGACGAGTTCGCCGACCTGATGGTCAGTGTCGGGAAAGAGTTGGAGACCTTGCTGGGGCGCTTGGCGGCCATGTCGCGGGCTGTCGGCATCCACTTGGTGCTGGCGACCCAACGGCCTTCCGCCAACGTGATCACCGGCATCATCAAGTCGAATATCCCGGCCCGCATCGCCTTCATGGTGGCAGGCCAGATCGACAGCCGGATCATCATCGACGAAGTCGGGGCTGAAAAGCTACTGGGCAAAGGCGACATGTTGTTCGTTTCGAGTTGGAACCCCAACTCCATCCGCATCCAAGGCGCATTCCTCTCCGATGACGAGGTCGAAAAACTCGTCGCGTTCGCTAAATCGCAAGGGGAACCCGATTACCTCGACGAGGCCTTCTTCGAGGACGAGGAAGTCGAAGAATCGGATGAAGACGATGAAGGGGAACTCGCTGGTGATAGCGACGAAGCCCTTAAAGAGAAGGCCCTCAAGATCGTCATCGAACGCAACGGGGCCTCGGCATCGTATCTGCAACGACGCTTGAAGATCGGCTACAACCGGGCGGCCCGCTTGGTGGAACAAATGGAAGAAGACGGGTATGTGGGGCCGGCACGGGGAAGCAAACCCCGCGAGCTGTTGCGTTATCCCGAATGAAATGGATGGAGCGGTTATGGAATTTTTAGGAGTTCATGCGGTTCGCAACGGCATGTTGATAGGGGCGTCTGAAGCAGTCTTGCCTGTCGGCGACAAAGCAGTCCAGTACGGTTTCGGCGTGTACGAATCGTTGCGGGTTATCAAAGGGCAGGCCATATATCTCGATGAGCATCTGAAGCGCTTGGCTGCCTCGGCGTTGGGAATCGACCTCAACCATCCGTTCAGCCTGAAACAGATGGCGGCATGGGTGGACGGATTGATTA
Organism: uncultured Spirochaetaceae bacterium; assembly: GCA_964543935.1. Taxonomy (GTDB): domain Bacteria; phylum Spirochaetota; class Spirochaetia; order Sphaerochaetales; family Sphaerochaetaceae; genus JAAYDK01. The sequence goes on along the minus strand of CAZJAK010000003.1, from coordinate 42,103 downwards.
AGACCGACGCGATCGCACAGGCAACGATGCGGATCCTGTTGATGGGTGGCGATCAGCCCACGCTTACAATCACCGCCCATCCGATCTTGTCGTATCCCGACGATTGGTATAAGCACGGCATCAATGTGACGACATATCCGGGGGAGCGTTTGCTGCCCCGCTATAAAACCTGTTCGTTGTTGCTCAACTACCTTGCCCTCAGGATGGCCAATCAGCAAGAGGCCTTCGAAGCGTTGTTGGTCGACCGTTACGGGCGGGTCCTGGAGGGGACGAGAAGCAATTTCTTCGCCTTCGATGGGGATGTGCTGTATACTGCCGACGATTCGCTCGTCCTTGAGGGAGTGACGCGAGACAAGATCCTCGTGGCGGCTGCCAAACTCGGTTTCAGATTGTGTTTCGATCCAGTCGGGCAGGCGGACTTGATAGCCGGTAGGTATGATGAATTGTTCATTTCGAGCACCAGCATGGGGGCGTTGCCTATTGCGATGATCGATGGTCGTCGTTGTACTTCAGATTTTAGCCGTACCCGGGCGATTCACGCCCTCATTCGGCAATGGGAAATGGAAACCCTACACTAACATCGTAAAACAAGGTATAGTTTGCACATGAAATTTTCTGAGTTACCATTGCATCCACACGTGATGAATGGGATCGATGCTGCCGGATTCACCGACTGCATGCCCGTTCAAGAGAAAGTCCTTCCTTCGGTGTTAGCAGGGAAGGACGTCATGGTCCAGTCGAAGACCGGATCAGGGAAGACCGCCGTATTCTTGGTGGCCATCCTACAAAAATTTGTCTTTGCCCGCGAGCAAGCCAAGAGTGTGAGTCCCGAGGAGGCTTTCACCATCAAGCTGCCGGTGGCATTGATTGTCTCTCCGACCCGCGAACTGGCCGTACAAATTGAGGAAGACGCCCGCACCCTCTCTTCCGGGATCCCCGATTTCCGCATCGGTTGTTTCTATGGCGGAGTGGGCTATGTAAAACAGGACAAGCAGATAGCCGAAGGAATCGACTTGATTATCGGGACTCCGGGCCGCCTGCTCGATTACCAACAAATGCATAAAATCGATTTCCGCAAGGTCGACACTTTCGTGCTTGACGAAGCCGACCGGATGTTCGACATGGGGTTTTACCCCGATGTGCAAAAAATGTTCTCGCTGATGGTGGCGCGCGAAAAAAGGCAGACCATGCTCTTCAGCGCCACACTGGGGACCAAGGTCCGCAATCTCGCTTGGGAATACATGAACCAGCCGGAAGAAATCGAGGTCCAGCCCGAGGAAATTACGGTCAAGCTGATCACCCAAGAGCTGTACCATATCTCAAAAGCGGAGAAATTCGGATTGTTCTTGCGTTTGATTTCCAAGCTGAATCCTGCCAACGGTCTGATCTTTACCAACACCAAGGCAAAGGCGGTCGAGATCGCCAAGCGTTTGGTGGTGAACGGCTTTCAGGCACAGTATATCATGGGAGACTTGCCCCAGAGCAAGCGCCTGCAAGTGATCAACCGGATGAAGCGGGGAGAACTGCGTTTCTTGGTTGCCACCGATGTAGCCGCCCGCGGATTGCAGATCGATGATCTGGAACTGGTGGTGAACTACGACATCCCCGAGGATTTTGAGAGTTACGTGCACCGTATCGGGCGTACCGCCCGGGCCGGCAAATCAGGCAAGGCCGTCACCTTGGCTTGCGAGCAATTCGTTTATGGGTTGGAAGCCATAGAGAACTACATCCAGATGAAGATTCCCGTGGTATGGCCGACTGAGGAAGCCTTGCCGTTGGTCGAGGACAAGAGTGCCTCGATGCGCTTTCGTGACCTGGTCGACGAGAGTGAGTATGCCGGGCATGGCTATGAAGACCGCCGTTCTCCTTCCTCGAAAGGCCGCCCGGGCGACAGAGGCCAAAGACGTTCGGCAGATACCGGTTCCCGGTCCAGGGCAAAACGTCCCCACAAGCCAGAGGGAGCTCCCGCTGGTGCCCCGAGACGCAAGGATGGGCGCCCGGCTCCAACCGAACGCAAGGGGGGGACTGCTGCTGCGGGTGCAGGTCGAAGGACACCCACTGGTGGTTCTTCGCAACGCAAAAGCTATTCCGACATCCAGAAGATGGATTTCGAAGAGCGCATGGCCTATTACAAGCAGGCTTACAAAGCCGATGGGGAAACGGGGATCCAAGGGACCAAGCCGAATCCCGCTGCTGTTGCACGGGCAAAGAAACAGCCGCACAGTCCGTCCCCGGCAGCTGTGAAAGGGAATGACAAGCCCCAGATGAAAGCCACCACTTCCCCGAAACAGGTTCAGGATGCAATCCAACCTGAGCCGCAACCTGAAAAGAAGAAAAAGGCCGGCTTGCTGGCCCGACTGTTCAAGAGACATCGTGAAGACGTTTGAAATGTTGAGAAGGTTCATTGCTTATTACAAGCCTTACAAAGGCTTGTTCTTTTTGGACATGGCAGCGGCCGCAATCGGGTCGTTGCTGTCCATCCTGTTTCCAATCCTCACCAGAGAATTGTTGAGAAGCTATGTCCCCGGCAAGGATTGGACCATGATCGTCTCGACTCTGGGGGTGATGCTGGCCATCTATGCCGTGCAGACCTGCTGCAACTACATCCGCATCCGCTGGGGCCATCAGCTGGGAGTGTTGATGGAAGGCGACATGCGCGGCGACCTGTTCGCCCATCTGCAGAGGTTGTCGTTCAGATACTTCGATCGGACCAAGACGGGGCATCTGATGTCACGCATCACCAACGATCTGTTCATGATCACCGAGACCGCCCACCACGGCCCCGAGGACTTGCTCATCTCCGTAGTGGTGATCTTGAGCGCCTATGCGGTGATGTTCGCCAGCAACGCTTGGCTCGCCTTGGTCTCCATCATACCGTTGCCGTTCATGCTGGCCTTCGGCATTCATTACGGTTTGAAGTTGCGGGCGAACTTTCGCTCCGTACGGACCACCGTGGCCGATGTGAACGCCACGGTTGAGAATTCAATCCAAGGGGTGCGCGAGGTCCAGTCGTTCACCAGCGAGACCTATGAGCGGGAAAAGTTCGGCAAAGTCACCAAAGTGTTCCAGAAAGCCCGCAGCAATCAGTACAAGGTCATGGGCAGATACGAGGCAGTGATGGGTTTCTTTCGAGAAATCTACTATTTCACGACCGTGGCGGGGGGGGCCTTGTTGATCTACCGTGGCGTGGTCGAAGTGTACGACCTGGTCGTCTTCATCCTCTATGTGGGCATCGTGTTGCCGCCAATCGACCGGTTGATCGGTTTTACCGAACAATTGCAACAAGGGATGGCCTCGTTCGAGCGTTTTGTCGAGGTTATGGATGTCGAGAGTGACATCCAAGATCGAGCGGGTGCGGTTCCGTTGGACATCCGGACAGGCCGCATTGAATTCAACGACGTCCGCTTCAGCTACGATGCATCGACCGATCGGCAGGTCCTCAGCGGGGTGAGCCTCACCATCCCGGGTGGCTCCATGGTGGCGGTGGTGGGCGAATCGGGCGCCGGCAAGACTACGCTCGCTTCGCTCATCCCCCGGTTTTATGAACCGGAAGCAGGCCAGGTTCTCGTCGACGGGCAGGATGTGGCGGCGGTCACCAAAGACTCCCTCAGACGCCAAGTAGGTTTTGTCCAGCAGAATGTATTCTTATTCGACGGGACGATCCGGGAAAACCTGAAATACGGCAAGAATGATGCCACCGACGATCAGATGTACGATGCACTCGACAAAGCCAATATCGGCTCGTTCGTCCGATCGTTGCCTGCTGGGCTCGATACCGAAGTCGGGGAGCGGGGAACCCGGCTTTCAGGCGGTCAGAAGCAACGCATCTCGATTGCCCGGGTATTTCTCAAAGACCCCAAGATCTTGATTTTCGACGAGGCCACCTCATCGTTGGACAGCGAATCGGAGGCTCAAATCCAAGAGGCGTTCAAGCGCCTTGCCAAAGGCCGCACCGCAATCGTGATCGCCCATCGCTTGACTACGGTCCAGGAAGCGGACATCATCTTTGTGTTGGCCAACCATACCGTGGCTGAATCGGGCACCCATAGCCAATTGATTGCCCGGGGGGGGCATTATGCCAAACTGCACCGCAATCTGGAGCATGCCTGAAAGCAATGATCCGAAGGTGCCTAGGAGGAATGCATCGTGTTGAAATACATCCATCTGACGCTTGCCTTCGCATTGGTCATTCCGGTATTGATCCTCTCGGTATTTGTCGCGATCATCCCTACCGCGCTATTGCGGGCCTTCAAACGCTATGCTGCCGCCGACCGATGGGTGCGTTTCAACGGGATTCTCATCGCCCGGACCATCATGATGGTGGTCAATGTGAAAATCACGGTCGACGGAAGCGATGTCGTCCCGCACGACGGTACCCCGGTCTGTTTTGTTGCCAACCATCAGAGCTTGCTCGACATCCCGGCCGTGATTGCCGCATTGCGTGTGTGGGCAGGTTTCATTGCTAAGAAAGAGCTCAAAAAAGTCCCGATTTTGAACTATTGGATCGAGTCCATCCATTGCGTATACATTGAGCGCAGAAGTCCGCGTTCTTCGATCGAGGCCATCCTCAAAGGGGTCGAGAATATCCGCAACGGCATCCCGATGTTCATCTTTCCCGAGGGAACCCGTAGCAAGACCGGTTCGTTGGGCGAGTTCAAAAGCGGTAGTTTGAAATTGGCCACCAGGGCCAAAGCCGTGATAGTCCCAATCGCCATAGTGGGAACCCGCCAAGCCTTTGAAACCAAGAAGGGCATCCGGCGTGTGCCGATTTGCATGTCGGTCTGCCAACCCATTCCGACTGCAGACCTTGATGAAGAACAGTTGAAGGCCTTGCCCCAGCAAGTGTTCGGTGCCATTGCCGAACGGTATGGGCAATTGGTCCAGGGGTGACCATGGATACTGGCTCCTTGAAGGTCCGCGATCTCTCGTTCTCCTATGGAAATGAGGGTGAACGGTTGTTCGAAAACCTTGATCTGACAGTATCCGCGGGATCGCATATGTTGGTCCTTGCCCCTCCAGACAGTGGAAAGTCAACTCTTGCCCATATCCTGTGCGCCCTCATTCCCAAGTACCGTTCCGGTATCGTCGGAGGCACTGTCGAGTTGGCAGGCAAAGATGTCGGATCTTGCGAACCATGGGATTTGACCCATCTGTGCACGTTGGTGGCCCAAGACCCGCAAGATCAGTTGCTGATGACCACTTGCGAAGACGAGATTGCCTTTCCCTTGGAGTCGCTGGGATTGGATCATGCGGTCATCGCCACCCGCATCGGCTCTGCATTGCGCTCATGGGGTTTGCACCATGTGGCCGGTGCCAATCCACAAGAACTGTCGGGTGGAGAGCGCAAACGCCTGTTGTTGGCTGTGGCAGAGGCCATCGCTGCACCTGTATGGATTTTGGATGAACCGTTTGACGATTTGGACTCGTCATGGCGTGAGCGCCTTATCGGGCGCATCGCCTCCAGTGACCGTACCGTCTTGGTCTTTGCCTCGCGCTATATCGATGAATTCCACGGCACCTTCGACCGCTATGCATTGTTATCGCATGGCCGTTTGAAGGTCGGGTCGGAAGAGGAGACCGTGTTGGAATTCGAACGGGTGTGCGATCAAGCTTTCCCGGCAGTCGAAGTCGAGTTCACCGAGTCGACCAGGCATGTGTTGGAATGCCACGATGTGGAGGCTACCCATCAGCGCGCTTCGGTCAGCGACGGCCCTCCATTCCTGTTGCAAGTAGCTGATTGTCGATTGGAAAGTGAAGAAATTGTCGCATTGGTCGGTCCCAACGGATCGGGAAAAAGCACGTTCAGCAGGACTGTATGTGGGTTGGATGCGGTCCAGAAGGGGACATTCAAGTATGACGGCAAGGAAGTCGGGCGCAAGGACTTGAACAGGATTGTCGGCTATGTGTTCCAAAATCCCGATTATGAGTTGTTCATGGGTACTGTCCGTGATGAGTTGGCGTGGTCGTTGCGCGGATGTACAAGGACGAGTTCAGAAAAGGAGCAGTTGGTGGTCCGCTGTGCCGACCTGTTTCACCTCGATGTCGACGCCACCGTGGCGACCATGGGCTACGGCATGCGCAAACACCTGCAGGCGGCGATCCATTATTTGCTGGATCGACCCTTCTACATCTTGGATGAATTGGATAGCGGGGTTACTTATTCGGCCGCTTTCGAGATGGTGGGGTTGCTGCGTAGCCGGGGTGCCGGTATCCTGTTGATCACCCATGACCGGTCGTTCGCCGAGAGCTTGGCCAGCAGGACCTACGTCATGGACCAAGGAGTCTTAGCGGGAGGCAAAGAACGATGACTACCAACATGTTCATTGCCGGAAAAGGATTCGTGTATCGGTTCGATCCGAGGGCCAAGACCGTGGCGGTCCTGTTGCTATGCATCTTGGTGTTTGTCCCGCTCTCATGGATTGGGTTGGCCGTGGTCTTATCTTTCACCATGCTGCTCGCCATTGTCTCGGTAGGATTCAAGCAGGCTGTCAAACCGTTGGCGATGATAGCCCCGTTGCTGGCCATGATGCTCGTGTTTGTTCCCCTCACGTATCGCGACAGCCAAGCGTTGCTGAGCATCGGACCGCATATGGTGGCGAGCACCGAGTCGGTCATGCAGTTCGGGCGTCTGGCCGGTCGTTTCATCACGTTGACGTACCTGTGCACGCTTTACTTCTGGACGACTCCGATGGGGACGATCCTGACTACATTGGGGTGGTTTGGTTTACCGTACCGGTTTTCACTGGTGTTGACTCTGACCTTCCGTTTCGTACCGTTCATCGCCGAGGCGTTCAAGATGATCAGCGACTCACATGCTTTGCGGGAGGCAAATCTTGGCCAGAAGGCAGCCAAGAAGCAGCATCTCAAAGATGCCGTTCCGACGGTGACGGCTGCCCTGGTCTTTGCATTGAAAGCCATCCCCAACCTGGCTATGAGCCTCGAGCACCGCGGATTTGGACGGACTGCTCCCCGTAGCCGCTTTCGCCGCTTGCCGTTGCAGGCCGCGCTCTTTACCCACATGGCCATTTCCATTATCATGCCGATAAGCTGCTGGCTGGTGTTCCGGATTTGACAGATTGACCAGCCGGTGCAAGGAGCATTGAGATGGCAACGACCGACTCCGGCAAGAGACCTTCCTCGAAGACCGCCTTGCGCATAGCATTGGTGGCCGTGTTGACAGCAGTAACGGTGGTCTTCACGATCGCCGTCAGATTTCCCACCCCGATCGTCAAAGGCTACATCAGTCTGTGCGATGTAGTCATTTGCTTTGCAGCTTACCTGTTCGGTCCGTGGGTTGCGGCCATCAGTGGAGGGGTGGGGACGGCCTTTGCCGACTTGTTGGGCGGGTATTCGCAGTGGGCGCCCTTCTCGTTGGTCATCCATGGTGCCCAAGGTCTGTTGGTGGGATTGTTCGCCAAACCACGCGTGGAGCGGGGGCAGCTTGTCGAAGCATCGCTGTGGCGCTTGGTCTTGGGCGGCATACTGGGAATGGCGGCGATGGTTGGAGGATATTACTTGGCGGGCAGCCTGTTCTACGGCTTCGAAGCCGCCTTGGTCGAGATTCCGTTGAATGCGTTGCAAGCGGGTGTTGGTGTGGTGTTGGGGATCGTCGTATCCAAGACGACCGTACGGGCTTATCCACCGGCCCGTTCGATGATGTGGTGAAGAACAAAGGAGCTTGTGAGATGGCCGAAACCAGCCACGATACTGTCCTGGTGCTCGATTTTGGAGCCCAATACAGCCAGTTGATTGCCCGTAGGGTCCGTGAGAATCATGTATACAGCCGGATAGTTCCCTATACGGTCCCTGCTGCAGAAGTCGCCCGTATTGCGCCGAAAGGAATTATCTTTTCAGGTGGTCCGGCCAGCGTGACCGCAGAGGGTTCTCCCCGACCCGATCCAGCTTTATTTTCGTTGGGAATACCGATTTTAGGCATTTGCTACGGATTGCAGGTGATGGCCGTGATGAACGGAGGGTCGGTCGAGCGTCCTGACCGCCGCGAGTATGGCTTTGCCCATCTGACGCGCACGCAAGAACCTTCCCGGTTGTTGCGCGGCCTGAGTGAGGGCAGTCAGGTGTGGATGAGCCACGGGGACTCGGTATGCCGATTGCCATCAGGATTTTCCTGTACTGCCTCCACGGAGAATTGCGCCTTCACGGTGATTGAAGATCAACAGCGCGCGCTGTACGGTGTCCAGTTCCATCCCGAAGTAGTTCATTCGGCTGAAGGTTCTTTGTTGCTGGCAAATTTCGTATCTGATATCTGCAAAGCGAGCGGAGATTGGTCGATGAGTGGTTTCATCGCCAGCGAGGTCCAACGCATCCGCACGATTGTTGGCGACAAGCTGGTGTTGTGTGGTCTCTCCGGCGGTGTCGATTCATCGGTCACGGCCGCACTCATCCATAAGGCCATCGGCGACCAATTGGTATGTGTGTTCGTGAACAATGGCTTGCTACGCAAAGGCGAGGCCGATTTAGTGCTCAAGGTCTTCCGAGATACCTTCAAAATCCAATTGTGCTATGCTGATGCCGAGCAGCGTTTCCTGAGCGCCCTCGCAGGGGTGACCGATCCGGAGCAGAAGCGCAAGATCATCGGCAAGGTTTTCATCGATGTGTTCGAGCACGAGGCTGTGGCGGCCGGCGACATAGCATTCCTGGCCCAAGGGACGCTCTATCCGGATGTCATCGAAAGCATCAGTCCTTCGGGGGGGCCGTCGGTGACGATCAAGAGCCACCATAATGTTGGCGGCCTGCCAAAGAAGATGCGCTTTGCGTTGCTCGAGCCCCTGCGCGAGTTGTTCAAGGATGAGGTGCGCCTGTTGGGCAAGGAACTCGGCCTGCCCGACGAAATTGTCTGGCGTCATCCGTTTCCCGGACCGGGGCTCGGTGTGCGCTGTGTCGGAGAGGTAACCAAGGAGCGCTTGGATACACTTCGCGAAGTCGATGCGATTTTCATCGAAGAAATCCGCAAGGCCGGTCTCTATGGTACCATTTGGCAAGCTTTGGCCTGCCTGCTGCCGGTCAAGAGCGTTGGGGTGCAAGGGGACGAGCGGACGTATCGCGAAGTGTGTTCGTTGCGGGCCGTCACCAGTGAGGACGCCATGACAGCCGACTGGTTCCGCTTCCCGCCAGAAGTCTTGCAAGCCGCCGCCTCGCGGATATGCAACGAGGTGGCCGGGGTCAACCGGGTGCTGTATGACATCACCAGCAAGCCACCCGGGACGATCGAGTGGGAATGAACCGGTTTTCACGAGAATGACAGAAAATTCCCCTTTGCGCTAGACCTGAGATTTTTTAGGTTCGATTCTGCGTGTGTGGTCGCATATCATGTGCACTCTTTGCGTTTAGCATTCATATGGTGCTGTGAAACATTGCCTGTTTAGCGTTATGATGGCAAAGTGCCTAACGAAGAAGCGGAAGGAGAATCCGTCCATGATTTTCAATCATGATCTTGAGACTGTCGGCAAGCTGGTTGAGAGCTGGTGTACCATGCGCTCTGTCATTCACCATGCAGCCGGACGTAAAAACGGTCGAAAACGGACTGGTTCCAGCAGGGAAGTGCTCTCCAAACGTGCAGGTGTTCACCTGAGGCTGCGCTTGGAGATTGGCGATTTTTGCGTGTTGCCGGAGAAGCTGACTATAGGTTGGCCCCCCTGCAACATTCATCGGATGAAACGAGGCGAAGCATGAGGCTGATTCTGCGATACCTGCGCCACCATCTTGGGATTTTTCTCCTTTCGACCATGTTTTTGTCACTGGAGGCCATTGCCGACCTTTTACAACCGACGTTCATGTCGTATATCGTGGACAAGGGTATCAAGGAAGCAGATATCCCAAGAATTTTCTCCTATGGCGCCATCATGTTGGGCATCGCGTTGCTCGGTGCCGTTTGTGCAGTCATGCGCAATATATTTGCAAGCCGTACCTCCCAGACAATCGGGAAGGAACTGCGCCGGGACATGTACCACTGCGTTCACATGCTTTCATTGGAAAATCTTGATCACCTGCAACCAGCCTCCATCATCACCCGTATCACGAGTGACGTGATAAAAATCCAAGAGTTCCTCAATAGCATGATGCGCATGATGGTCAAATCGCCGATCACCTGTGTGGGTGCCATCATCCTGATCGTCATCCAGACTCCGAGACAAGCTCCAGTCATGATCGTGATTCTTTTAGTCGTAACCGTCCTGATACTCGGAAACATAAAATTTGGGTATCCCCGTTTCGGCAAGGTTCAGAAAAAACTGGACAGGTTGAACAGCGTCGCACGCGAGTTCCTTTCTTCTGTCCGGGTCGTCAAAGCCTTCAGCGCAGAGGATGAAGAGGCTGAAAAGTTCAATACGGCCTCACATGAATTGGCAGTCTCGAACACCCAAGCGTTGCAGGTTTTGGCGGTGTTTTCCCCTTTCATCAACCTAACCGTCAATCTCGGTATCGTGATCTTGCTTTGGATATCTCAACATCACGACGCATCGCAAATCGGCAAACTCATGGCGTCGGTCAACTACATGACGCAAGTCCTTTTCACCATCACGATGATTTCCAATGTGATAAACACAACGGTGCGGGCGATCGCATCCTCCGAGCGCATCCGGGAAGTGTTGGAGGAGAAGCCGGCTCAATCTCGACCGGACCGCCCGCTGGCGCCGGATATCAAAGGCGACATTCTCTTTGAACATGTCTCCTTTTCCTATGCCGGGAGCAGCAAAGATGCGTTGCACGACGTGAACATCCATATCGCACCGGGTCAGACCATTGGAATCATCGGACCGACCGGTTCGGGAAAAACCACTTTGGTCAACCTCATCCCACGTTTGTATGATGTCCGGAAAGGCCGGATTTTGATCGACGGTTGCGACGTGACGCGCCTGGACGAGAAGATATTGAGAAACGCTATTGCGGTCGTCCCTCAAAAGGCGCTGTTGTTCAGCGGTACCATCAGGGAGAATCTTCGTTGGGGAAGGGCCGACGCTGACGATGCAACACTTGTGCGGGCGGCTGAGATTGCTTGTGCCGATTCGTTCATTCAAAAGACGGAACTGGGCTACGACACTGTGTTGGGTCAGGGCGGTGTCAATCTTTCAGGCGGACAAAAACAGCGCATTTCACTCGCCAGGGCGCTGGTAAAAGATCCGGTCATATTGATTCTTGACGACTTCACCAGCGCCCTCGATGCCGAGACCGAATCGGCGGTGCTGCAGGGGTTGCACAGCCTTTCGGGCAAAGTGACAGTGTTGCTCATCAGCCAGCGCATCTCCACCGTCATGAAGACCGACCGCATTCTGTGCCTTGAGCAGGGACAGATGCGGGGATTCGGCACACACGAGCAATTGCTGGCGTCCTGTCGGACCTATCAAGATATTTATGATTCGCAAATTGGAGGGAAAAATCATGCCGAATAAGCAGATTTACACACCTCCGGCACATATCAGCGGAATTTCCCGTCCGGGCAGAGGAGCTGTAGTCGTAAAGCCGAAGAATATGAAAGGAACGCTCTGCAGGCTCTGGCAATTGATGCGCGGGAGGAGGAAAGGGCTCAGTCTGATTTTATTCCTCTCAGCAGTGGGGTCGGCCGCCTCCATACTGTCTCCCTACATCACTGGTAAAGCTGTGACAGCCATAAGCCACAGAGATGCGGTAATCGGCATCCTCAGTTGCTTGGCTGGACTGTACGTCTGCGATTGGTTGGTAAAATTCCTACAGAGTTATCTGATGGCCTCCATCGGTCAGCGCATGATACATCATATCCGCACCACGCTGTTTGACAAGATGCGTGGACTGCCGCTCAGGTTCTTCGATAGGCATCAGCATGGCGAGCTGATGAGTCGACTGACGAACGATGTGGATACCATCAGCACCACGTTGTCGAATTCTTTGACACAGCTTTTGACTTACAGCTTCTCCATCATCGGTATCTTGGTCATGATGCTTTGCCTGAGCCCGCTGTTGACGCTTGTTTCCCTCATTAGTGTGGTATTGATCTACTTTCTTACGAGGACAGTAACCCAAAGGACCAGAAAACTTTTCGCCCAGCAGCAGAAGCATCTTGGATCGCTCGACGGTCAGGTTGAGGAAAGTATTTCCGGAATTGCCGTTGTCAAAGCATTTTCCATGGAAGAGCGTATGGAGGCCGACTTTGCACAGAAGAATGACGCTCTTTGTAAAGTCTCCATCAAGGCTCTGATTTGGTCTGGATTCCTGATGCCGCTGATGAATGTCATAAACAACTTGTGCTTTGTGGCTATAGCGGTATTCAGCGGGGTCCTGTTTGTTCATGCCAGCATTTCAGACATAGGGCTTATCACGAGTTTCCTGCTCTATATCCGCCAGTTCACCCGGCCTTTTGTCGAAGTGGCCAATCTGTATAATAATTTTCAGACTGCGGTAGCGGGTGCTGAGCGTATTTTTCAGATACTCGATGAGGAATCTGAGCCAAAAGATGTTCCCAATGCATTCGGTTTGGAAAATCCGAGGGGAGATATTGAGTTCAAACACGTTCAATTCGGCTACGATATGGACAAGCTTGTGTTGAAAGACTTTTCGTTGACAATCGCTGCAGGGACCCAAGTGGCTATCGTAGGCCCCACCGGGTCGGGGAAAACAACGGCGATCAATCTGTTGACCAGATTCTATGATGTGACGGGCGGCAGCATCACATTGGACGGTCATGACTTGCGGGAGTATAAACTGCCCGATCTTCGCAATGCGTTCGGGGTCGTCTTGCAGGATACAGTTCTATTTGCACAATCGGTAAGAGACAATATCTGTTACGGACATACAAAGGTCTCGCTTGAACACATCCGGGAAGCTGCTCGAATCTCTGGTGCAGATGGATTCATCGAGCGTCTGCCGAACGGTTATGAAACGATTCTGGAACAGGGTGGTTCGGAGTTATCACAGGGGGAACGGCAGTTGTTGACAATCGCTAGGGCGGTTCTTGCCAATGCGCCGATTTTAATCCTTGATGAAGCCACCAGCTCGGTCGATACGGTGACGGAACAGAAAATTCGTCGGGCCATGCTGAGTCTCTGCAAGGGCAGGACATCGTTCATAATCGCTCACAGGTTGTCCACGATTCGGGATTCGGATTTGATTATCATGATTGAGAATGGCGAGATCGTTGAGAAAGGTACTCACGATCAACTTATGGCGATACATGGGAAGTATGCCTTGATGTATCGAACCCAGACAGGGCAATGAAGAGGATCACATGGCGAAGTCGGTCGGATTGAAAGCATCCCCACCCAGCCAGAGGTCGATTTGCAGGCCGCTGTCGGTATTGCCGACAGTGGCCTTTTTAATCTGCCAGCCGACCAGTTTCAGGCGGGCGTCCCATGGGGCGTCGTGTCCGGCCATCAAGCCGTAATAATCGGCCATCTCGGGCCGTTTGGCCTTCGGATTGAGGGCCTGGCGAATCCGCTCCAACTCCTTTTCATCGCGCCTTCGGTCATCGAACACGCTGAGGTGGGCTCCGTCCGGCTCTTGATGGAGCGATATGACCATCCGCAGCGGATTGCCCTCCAAGATGAAACTGCTTATTTCGCCAATCAAGCGTCCAAGGAATTCTTTTCGTTTCATGTCTTGAAATCCTCCCGGGGTCTGTTGGTGCGGTACCATTGCAAGAAGGCAAGGAACAACGATGCTGTGAGGCCTCCGGCAAAACCGTTGTTGTAGAGATCGAGTCCGGCGTGCCAAGCTGCTGTCGTCTCAACCATGGCAAGGTGCACGAAACCGGCCAACAGGCCGGCAATGATACCGAACTGGCCGGCTACCGGCGCCAACGTCGTGCAGAACAGCGCCGCCAAGATTGGTCCAGGGGCAGTCAGGGGTTTCCCGAACAGCAGTGTGGCGCCGATGGTCCCGGCCATCACCGGCCAGCAATTGCGCAGTGTCTTGCCGAATCCTCCGAAACCCATCACGGTGAATATCCCGCCGATGACCGGTCCGTTCAACGGGGCTCCAACCGCTGCGGCGTAGATCCAGCAGCCCACGGCCAACACCCCCATGTTCAGCAACGTTGCCGAACCGCCTACCATGTCGACGAAGTCGGACGGGAGCCGTCCCGGCAACTTCTGGATGGCGCGAAATCCTTCCAATGCTTGTTTGGCGGTGCCTTTTCCGTTCATGATCAAACCACAAACGATGAGAAACAGGCCAAAAACCGGCATGACGAAAAACAGCGATGGGTCGTATCCCGTGTTCCACACTATGGTAAGGTCTGGCAGCCTGTTGGCGGCTTTGAGCACGGCTGCGATGAACAGTCCTAAAAACCCGCACGAGAACCCAACGTTGTACAGGTTGTAGCCTTGATGAAGGATCAGCAACGATCCGGCTACAGCCGGCAAGAGGAATCCGACCGCCAAGCCGGCCAGCAAACCGAGCGGGATGGCCCAAAGGGCCTCTTGGAACAATTCGAAGGCTACAAAGGTGACCAGCGGTCCCAACGCCGTGCCGAAGATGGCTATGATGCTGTAAGCCCCCAAGCTTTTATGGGCTACCGCGGCGGCGATCCAGACTCCCATCATGATCGGGATGCTGTTGAACGGGGTGTTCCCGAACAAGCCGAAGCCGGTTGCCGTCATGATGGCGGCAAAGGTGGGACCCGACAAATGGATCGATGAAAAAAACACGATGGACAGGGCGCTGACGCCGACCAAGGCTGCGTTCACCAAGGCCGCCTGCGGATGGGTGACGGTGAAATCTTGGATCAGACGTGCCCCTGTCGCTTGGATGCGCAGGAGGTTGACGGCCGTCTCCCGCAGTCCTCCAATGATGAATCCACCTACGATCATTGCTGCGAGCATCGAAGAGATGACCAGATACAGTCGTTTTTCGGTGCGTTCCATGGGTTTTCCCCTTGCAGTCGGATTGCGTTCACCAACCATGGTAAATGGAAAGCGGTCCACCCGGCAACTGTTTTTTGCATGGGGTGGGCCGCTTCAGTCAGCCAACGACATATTGTGAATGCTTACGGTTTATAATCGTAGGTATATGAGTACCTGACGCCCGGAGCCTTGATGACGCGGTCGAATTCGACCCGCGCGGTGATCGTCAAGGCAATCATCAGGATGCACAGCACCCCGGTGGCCGACAGCAGCAATTTATTGCTCAATTTCATGATTCATTCCCTCCCCGTAGGTTTCATACAATTGCCGCACGTGTTCGCTGGTGATTCCCAGCGCCTTCATCGCATCAAACATGGCCGGAAGGTCGTGCTCGATGAACTGGTTGCGGCGTTTCTCCAACACGCTCTGGCGGGCATTGTCGGAGGTGAAGTACCCGATACCCCGTTTGTTCTGCAGGATGCCGTCTTCGAGAAGCATGGTGTAGGTCCGGATGACAGTGTTGGGATTCACCTCGAGTTGGACCGCCATGTCGCGTACCGACGGTACGCGCTCCCCATCTGGCCACTTGCGGCTCAATATTTGGTCGCACATGTAGTCGGCAATCTGCAAGTATATGGATTTGTGCTCATTGAACTGCATCTGTGGATTGGACCTCCTTGACCCTTTGGTAAGCTGTGAACCAGCAGAACGGAGCCAACAACGCCCAGTAGAAGACCATGAAGATGGTTTTTAGCACCCCGAAACGCTCGATCGACAGATTGGAATCCTCAACGATCCGTATCGCGGCTGCATTGAAGAAGCCCTCGATGTAGGGTGCGAAGGCAATCCGGACGGTCAATGCCATGAACAAGCCCGCTGCGATGGAGATGACACCGAGCGCCAACACCGTCTTGATGAAATGGGCACTGCGGAAGTAGGTTGCGCCCAACAGGAAAATCGATTGCAGCACCAGGTAATGGAGCAGCATCTTCCAGATGTAGGCTTTCAGAGGGTTGAACATCACGAACGGATCGCGGGTGAACAACAGGATGATGGCCTCCCCGATGGCGGAGGTAGCCGTGAAGAGTGCAATCAGAGCAAGCGGATAGGCTATCGCGCACAGCAGTGCTTTGGAGAGGAATTTCTCAAGCGATGTGGCCGGCAACATGAGCCAGTGGTGCTGGGCCTTCTTGCTGAACATGTCGTCCGAGAAGAACACGCTTGTTACGATGAAACCGCCCAGAAACAAAAATCCGGGGAACATCCCTTCGTATATTTCCATGTGGCTGGTCCAAGTGGCCTTTGAAACCAATACCGAGACCAACTCCACCACGAACAGCACCAATGTGATGGTGATGGCGTATACCGCCAAAGCCTTGCGGCTCTCATGGATTTCTTTGTTGAGGACATGCAGCATTCTCATGCCAAACCTCCTTGAACCGGTCTGCCCGATAGTGCGGTGAAAGCCGACGGGGCCGAAATGACTGCGTTGAACAGCGTTTCCAGATCGACTTGGGTCTCCTCTTCGCCGTCTGCACGTTTGGCGACCACCATGTAGCCGCCGGGAACTTTTTCCTGGAATACAGCCGAGCGGCTGTCCCGTTCGCTCCGTTCGAGCTTGAAGGTGAACAAGGCCGCCACATCCTCCAACCGGCTGTTGAAGACCACCCGGCCGTCATGCAGGATGATGATTGGATCAATCAAGTTCTCCATGTCGCGCACCTGATGGGTGGAGATGATAAAGGTCCGTTCATCGGTCATGGCCGAGGCGACAATCCGCCTGAACTGGCTTTTCGAAGGGATGTCCAATCCGTTGGTCGGTTCGTCGAGGATGACCAACGGAGTGTTGGAAGCCAGGGCGAAGCATAACAGGAACTTCTTCTTCTGACCGAGTGACAGTTCATCAAGCCGTTGGGTGATGTCGATGTCGAAGGCGTCGCGGTATCGGTCGAAGGCGGGTTTGTCGAATTTGGTATAAAACGGCATGTAGAGCTTGAGGTATTCGTCGCCGCGCAAGCGGGGCAATGGGAATTCCTCAGGCAGATGGAACAGCTGGCCCAACATGGCCACGTCCCGTTTGACCGGATTGTATCCCAATGTTTCGGAAATTCCCTTTTGGGGAAACAATTGACCCGAGATCAGTTTGAGCAGGGTTGTCTTGCCGGCACCGTTCATGCCCAAAAGACCATGGATGCTTCCCTGCGGGATGTCCAGGTTCAGCTGGGTGAACAATGGGCGCTTGCCGTAACTGAATGCCAAATCGTGCATTCTTATCATGATGGCACTGCCTCCTTGACAGTTTGTTAGTGTTCTATCTAACTAATACACTAAAACAGTAAAGGTGTCAAGCGGCAGATAAAGGAAATTCATCATTTCTTTATCTATCGTTGTTCCGATTTCCATCCACTTGATGGATTGTGGGGTTGTCGTCGATGAGTGGCGGTTATAGGATTGGAGCAGGCGGGAAAAAACGATGGCCAAGATATTCGTGGTTGAGGACAATCCGGGATTGAGCGAGGCGATCGTCTCCTATTTGGAGATCGAAGGCCATTCGGTGGTGTTGTTCGAGCGTCTGGCCGGCTTGATGGAGGCGGTCAGGATGGCCGGAGCCGACCTCATCGTGCTCGACGTGATGTTGCCGGATGGCGATGGCTTCATGATGGCCCGGCGTATCCGCAAGGAGTCGAAAGTCCCCATCATGTTCCTGACCGCCAGGTCTTCGGAATCGGACAGGATCACCGGCTTTGAAATCGGAGCTGACGATTATGTCGTCAAGCCGTTTTCAATGCGTGAACTCGTGTTGCGCGTCCGCACCATTTTAGCCCGCACGATGAGTGCCAAACAGGTCGATGTGGACCTGCCCCGCTCGTGGCGTCTGGTGGGGCAGCAGGCAGATCACCTGCTGATGCTTGACGACAAACTGCATGTGGCCAGCCACGACGGCAAGGAAATCAAGCTGACAGCGACCGAATGGAAACTGGTGGCTTATATGGCCGAGCGCGAGATGATGGTGGTGAGCCGCGAACAACTGTTGGGGTCCTGCCTTGATTATTTAGCCGAAGGGTCCGAACGGAGCATCAACACCCACATGAAGAACATCAGGGCGAAGCTGGGAGGAGTCGAGTGGATTGAGACCGTCCGCGGCTTCGGCTATCGCTTCGTCGGCAAGGCGGTGCAGTCATGACCCTGGTAAAGAAGACTTTTTTATTGTTCCTGGCCGCTTTCATGGCGCAACTGGCCTTGTTGGCGCTCTTGATGGGGTTTGGATACCGCCAAGCCCAAAACCAATGGTTGTCGGTCCGGCAAAACCAAGCCGAGACCGCCGCCCGGGCTTTGTTGGCTCAAGGTGCCTCAATGGGCGATGCATTGGATTATCCTGGCCAGATTGCGGTGTTCGATGCCTCCGGACAAGTGGTGGCCACAAACCGAGGGATGGCTGGACGCTTTGGGATGGCCAGAAACCTCATGCAGACTGAGCGCTTTGCCGTCATGGACGGGGCGGTGGTCTTGGGCTATTATTCGACGGGTTCGGAGGAATTCAATCAAGATTTGGCCAACCAAGCCCTGATGGGGTCATTGGTGGTCGTCGCTGCAGTCGGTCTGGTTGTCTCCTTGTGCGTCTCGTTGCTGGCGGCGTTGTACTTCTCCCGCTTGGTTTCTTCCCCGGCCGATAGCATTTCCAAAGAGTTGCAACGCATGACCGATGGCGACATGGACAAGCCCGTCGACGCCCACGGTTCCCAGGAACTGGTCCGTATCGCAACCTCGATCGAGACGTTACGCAAGCGCCTGGTCCAGGAGCGGACCTTGCGCACCCAGTGGTCTCAGGACCTCGCCCACGATTTGCGTACGCCGGTTTCATCGATCAAAGCCCAGTTGGAGGGATTGTCCGATGGAATTTTCCAACCCAGCCAAGAACGCTTTGAAAAAGGTTTGCGGGAATTGCACCGCATGGAGATGCTCATCAACGACCTTGAGGAACTGATGCGGTTGGAATCACCCGAAACGGTGGTGGTCCCTCAAACCATTGAAACCCGTTCGTTTTTCCAACACGCCATCGAGCGGTTTGAGCGGATTGCTTTGGAAAAACACCTTTCATTCGACCTTTCGGTGGAAACCGCTGCTTTCGAAGCAGATGAGCACCTGTTCGCCCGGGCTTTCTCGAATGTCCTGTCCAATGCAGTCAGTCATGCCGAGGACGGTAGCACAGTGAAAGTCGGTGCCGCCAAGCATGACGGTCGATCGATCGTGTGGGTGAACAACCGGGGTTCCGTCATTCCAACCGACGAGCTCCCCAAGGTGTTCGACCGCTTGTATCGCGGCGAATTCGCCCGCACCAGAGCTGGTTCCGGTTTGGGTTTGACCATAGCACAAAGGATTGCCCGCCTCCATGGTGGTGCGATCGCCATTGAAAGCAATCCGGAAGCGGGCACGACCGTTACATTTTCGTTATCTTGAATTCTCAGTCATCGGAGACCCGCAACAACATGAGGTTGCTGTCAGTCCCTACTGCCGCCAAGAAGTCCTCCTCCGGTGCCAACGCCAAGCGTTTCCCGATGAATTGTCCGGTCGCAACAGCATCGCCACACGATGGTACTCCGTTGATGAATTCCAGCAACGCTATACCGGTGATGGCGGTGGTGGAGAGTACCCAGCCTTTTGTCCGCGAGGTGTCCACCACCATGTCGACCACTGGACCCAGCCCATCGGTGATGGTAGTGGTCGGTGTCCAGAGGTTGGTTCCCGTCGACCTGTGATAATGTGAGATGCCACTGGATTCGAAAGTATACAAGTCTGATGCGAACAGCCGTATCCCTTGTAAGCCGGCGGTGGCCCCGCTTGCACAAGCGATCGAGGTCTGCACGCTCGACAACGGATTGGGCGGGATGTTGGTAAGGTGGTTGTAGAAGAGGTGGAACGAGCCATTGGCTGGACACACAATGCCCAGGCGTTCGCCGGTGGCGCTGATGGACAGGCGTCCGGGATCGCTCAAGGTCAGGCCTTGGACGGCCGACTGCAGCTCGCTGATGCCAAGGCATTCCATACCCGTGCTGTCATAACCATAGTAAAACAACCAGCCTCCTTGGCCATCAAGGAAGTAGAGGAAGTCGTTGACTGGGTCGATCACCGGATTTCCCATCGAGTCCCACCATTCGTCGGTGGTGTTGTCCGACTGGCGGTAGTCGATTTTAACCAAGTCGGCTTGTTCGCTGTCATACTCGTACAGCATGAGGGTTTTCGTCGACGGCGAGACTGTTGCGACGATGTCGTCGAACAGGTCCACGGCCAGATCGGTGACACCGTATGTGTACTGGTCGGTCGTGGCGGGATCGGTCAGCGCTCCTCCTTCGCAGAACGTGTTCACCACCCGCAGTTCGTCCTGAACAATCTCCATTAATTGCAGTGTGTTGGCGCTGGCGACCAACAGCCGGCCGTCCCGCAAGAATATGCAGTCGGAAGCATCGCTTAGGTTGAAGGTGTTCTCGGCCGAGTCGGTTTGCCCGTGCGCCACCATATCGAGCACTACCGGTACCCCTTCAGTAGCATTGACCGAAGCCCTAAAAGGGATGGTGGCCGATCCAAAGCTGCCCAAACGTGCGCTTGTAGCGAATGCATCCAAGCGATGGGGGCCGGTGAAGGTGGAAAACGTGGTCGATGAGCCTGTCCCCACCAAGCCACCGTCGAGGTACCACTCGATGGTGATATCGGTGGTGCCGCCGCCCCTGAGATGGTTGAATGTGGCGGTGACCGGGGTGTTGGGCAGAATCGTGGCGTCGACTCCTGTGATCGTCCCTTCAATGGGTACCGCCGTATCGTCGACAATCCGCAGACCTTGGCTGGTGGACGACTCCTTGTCGACAGTCAGCACGATCGTCCCCGAAGTAGTCGCACCGTCGATGATTCGCAAAGCTTCGGTGCCTCCGGCGATCTTCACTGCGTTCGAGAACAATTCGTAACGCAATCCGTAAGATCCCGATGCTTTGACTGCTTCGTAGCGGGCTGTGGCGGTAGTTGTGTCGATGCTCAGACCGCTGCTCACCTTGCTCTCCTGACCGCCTTGGGGCGTGATGTACACGTCCAATACGATCGACGGAAAGGAAGGTTCCTCCCATGAGAAGCTGATGTCGAGCATGCCGGTACCCACGAGTGTATCCAACTCAAGTTCCGCTTGGGTGGAAGTGGTGGTGAGTTGGTGGCTTGTCGAACCGGTGGCCAACTCGGTGCCTTGTTCGTTCAGTCCAGTGGCTTGGATCGCCCATGTCCCGTACACCAGACCCTCGATGAGCACTTGCGCCGATTGGGTGGTGATCGAGAAGGTTTTCCCATTGGGCCCGCTACCCTCGATCGAATAGGAATGGATGGTCAGCGATTCTCCCGTCGGCACGATTGTCCGCGCGTCAGCCCTTCCATACTGGCTGGTCAACCGCAAGCTCAGGCTGGCGGTTCCGACTCCGTTGTCGCACCCTGTGCCCAACCACAGTGCACACGACATGCAGAGCAAAAAAATGATTGGCTTTCTTTTCATGGTTGCCTCCGACCATCCGACCGCACCCACGGTCTGAACGCTTCGAAGGCTGAGGAAGGAGGCTGATCAGGTTTTGATACGGATCCTGTGTTTCATGACGAATCCGCTGGGCTTGTAAGTGAGTTTGGCTTGACGGAGCCCGGGGATCCCCAAATCTTGTTCGCGGTTCACCTCGACAACCGACTCTGGCAAGCTGGCTGCGAAGGCCCTGTTGATGTACTGGTAAGCGCCCCGCAACGATGGCAGGGCTTTCTCGATGTGGATGATGAAGCGCTGTGGTCCATCCTGTTCACCGAGGGTGAAGGCCACCGGAGTGTCCTTGGAGTATAATACGGCGCCTTCTAGGTTGAGTTCCGTGCGGTATCGGATAGCGGTTTCTGTCGCCAGCATGTCTTCTGGATTGTCCTTGCCGGCAGCCCATCCGTACAATACCTCGAGCATGTCCTTATCCTCACACAAACGGGCGGGGAGCAAGATCCGGTCGGGGTTGTCCTCGGCAAACTTCATGGCATGGGCTAGCTTCTTATGTAAAGCTTGGCCGACTAATTCCACCAAGCTGGTACGATCATACAGATAGTCGGCGTTGTCCCGGTCTTCCTCGATGGCCAGGCTCAATCCTGCTTGTTTCAATCCCTCAGACCATGAGGGCAAAGCTGCCGTGCCGATGGTGTTGATCTCATCCACCATGGGAATCAATTGCTGCATGACGGCATGACTGGGATAACCTGCCGGGAAAAACGCGTAGCAGTCTTCACCAGTGGCGGTAGCTTGCCAACCGATGAATCCGTACTGGAGCTTCCCGTTTTGGTCTGCATAGGTGAATACCCGGTAACGGTGTTTGGCTGTGAACGGTAGCAACGAGGCCATCGAAAGCTCGGAAATGCCGTCCCTGTGGGCGAGAAGAAACGGTTGCACGAGCACAAGATGGTCCAGTTCCAACGGGACCGAGTCGGGAAATGGCGCAATTGAAGGCATAAAGTCAGGATACCTGAAACGATTACATTCGGCAAGGCTCCCTGTGCACTATGTACTCCATCGTGCACAGGTCGACAAGTGCTGGTCCATCTGCTATCATCGCTGGCATGAAGCGTTTGATCAGCGTGGCGTTGGTCGCCTTGTTCGGCTTGGCGGTCTTCATGCCCGATAAAACCACCGCACCATGGTTGTATTGGTCGCTCTTTGTCCTGATGTTTGCGTTGTTGGGGCTGTATTGGTATGTCTCGTATTGGGTCAGCCCGACAGCAGCCGCACAAGCAGTCGGCGAGCCGCTCTCCTACTCCATGCCGTGCGCCAAAGTCCCGCCCGCTGCGACCGAAGACTTGGTGCGGGGCCGTTTGGTTGTCACTTCCACCCACGTCCATCTGGTAATCAAGACCAAAACAGCCGGCTCCCCGACAAGTTTTGCCCCAGTGTGGTCGATCCCCATTTCCTCGATCAAGTCGATTTCGTTCGGGAAAGTGGTCGGCATGCGCAACGGCATGTTCATGGAATTGGAGCATGAGGATGTGGCCAAGTTCGTATCCACAAGGGCCAAGAGCCATAAAGAGCATCTGATCAAAGCATTTGGTTGGGAGCCGACCTCCATCTGACCACTCCAAGCTAACAAAAACAGCGAGTTGCCTCCCGTTCCTGTCTGCCGTACGGTTGGGCCTACAACCGGCCGTAAGCCGGAAGGGAGGCTCTGTGAAGCGAATTCCACTTGTATTGGCGCTCGTTCTGGTGGTCATTCAACCCAGCTTGGCCCAAACGGGCAATAGACAGGGCGGCGGTGAGGTGTCGGCATTCATCGATGCCTCCTGTGTCGAGGCGCTGTGGGCAACCCACATCGCAGCCGAAGCAGGTGTGAGCGTGACCTTCGCACCTGGTGTCAGCATCGAGCTTCCCGTTTCGTACATCGTGGACCGTTCTGGTGGTGGAGAACAACTGCTGGAACTGGCGATCGCATTGAAGTACCACCCTTGGGAAACTGGTCCGTTCGTCGGATTCACGTTAGCCCATGCCTGTCTGTTCGTGGGAAGCTGGCGTCCTCAGGAGCCGAATCATTTCCTGAACGGGATGATGTTTGGTTACACCTTCGAAGTGAACGACAGGTATTGCGTGGAACCAGTGTTGCTATTTCGCGACCCTTCGGATTCATTCACGGAAAGCTGGGCATACATCAATGCGCTGGTTCCAGCCTATTCTCGTTTCAGGTTCAGGTTACGGTTCAGTGTCAGGTGTTTCCCATTCAGCATGCCGCAATGGGAATGATCGCCCCGTCTGGAAAACAGTTGGACAAAGAAAGGAGGAGAAGATGAAGAAATTCGTGCGTAAAGCGTGCCTTGATGCGGTTTGCCTCTTAGTGGCGGTATCACTGGTCGGGTGTGAGATGCAATGGAGCGCCAAGCCCAACCCCTTGCCTCCCGACGGACGGCTGCTACCCGAGGTGGCTAAAGTCATCGAGGAGCAATGGAGTGTGGTCGGCCCCTACCTTGAACAAGAACTCGCTCAACAAACAGGCACCATGGCCGGCCGTAGCTGGTCGGATATACAAGCCAGCGAGATCGTCGCATTGTCGATGGAGGAACAGGATGGTAAGAGGTATGTGGGGTTCTGCCATCGCTTGGCTTACGGAGGAAATCCGTCGGAAGTTTTGGAGGCCGCCCGCTCATTGGTGGACGAAGCAAGTTTCAACGAGATGGCTGACCAAGTCGAATCGTTGGAACGAGGCCTGCATGCACACGCTCTGTCAGTCTCACGAACATTGCCTCCCAATCAGCGGGCTCCGTTTCTACGCGATTTGCAAAAATTAGTGACCAAGACGGTGGTGTTGCTTGTTGCCGGAGTCGTCTATGCCTGCATTCCCACCACGGTATTCTGGGGCAAGATAACGGCGGCGGCTGCACTGTCGGTGGCGGCAGGGATTGTCGCTACGTCAGTTTTGTCGATCTACCGCTATTACAAATACGGGGCCGATACATTGGCCATGTCGTTCCAAGAGTGGATTGTCGACGTGACGACAGATCCGGCTGCCGCCTATGCGATGGCCTCCTCGATGATGACGGTCGGCAAGACATTGGCCAACGGACCGGTGGTCACTGGATTGGTCATCGCCGTGTTTGCGATTTATCAAGTGATCGACATGGTCAAGCCCATGTTGAAAAAATATAATTTCGATGCTTGAAAAGCGAAGGCGGGCTATCGGTTTCCAGCCGAACTTGTATTCGCACCTCGAATATGAAATAATGCATCGGAACGCACTGCGGTGGACGAGGAGTTGGAGATGGAAAGCACGACCTTTGCACATGATTTGTTGGAACGTTTTCTCAGATATGTAGCCGTCGATACGATGAGCGACCCGCATGTGGAAGGCCGCAGGCCGACCACTGCAGGTCAGATGGATTTGGTGCGGATGGTTGAACGGGAGTTCAAGGAATTTGGTTTTAAAGACATCTTTCTCGACCCTAACGGGTATCTGATCGCCCGTTTGCCCTCGAACATGCCGCAAGGCAGACAATGTGCCGTGATTGGATTCATGGCCCATGTCGATACCGCCGACGACATCATGGGCAATGGTGTCAAGCCACGGGTGGTCGCCAACTATGATGGGAAAGATATCCCGTTGAATGCTGAGTACTCACTGAAAGTGACTGACAATCCCGAGTTGGCCAGGTATGTGGGTAAGACAATCGTAGTCACCGATGGCACCACCTTGTTGGGAGCTGACGATAAAGCAGGCTTGGCGATCATGATGGCGGTTGCCCGCAAACTTGCCTCCGATGACAGCATCGTGCACGGGGAGGTCGAGTTCATCGTCACCACCGACGAGGAGACTGGAGCGGGCATGGATGTATTTCCAATCGGGAAAATCCGTTCCACATGTTGTTACACGTTGGATGGGGGGCCGTATGGAGAAGTCGAGGCGGAATGTTTCAACGCCGCCACGGTGTATGCAGATTTCAGCGGAGTCCCGTTCCACTTGGGTTTAGCCCGTGGGAAAATGGTCAACAGCGTCACCATGGCAGCCTCATTCATCTCAGCTATTCCCCAAAGCGAGAGTCCCGAAGCTACCGATGGTCGTTACGGCTATTATTGTGCCCAAGAAATCCACGGTACGGCAGAAAAGACCCGGGTGGTGTTGTATCTGCGTGATTTCGACCTGAAGCGCCTCAATGAGCGCATCGCCGCTTTGGAGCGATTGGGTGCAGCGATCGAAGCCCTTTTCCCCACGGGAAAGGTCGAGGTTTCTTCAAAACATGTCTATTACAACATGTACGAGGCCATAAAGAAGCAACCCCAAGTGATGGCGGCGGTCGTCGAAAGTGCCCGCAAACTCGGCATCCCGCTGGTTGAGAGAATCATCCGGGGAGGAACCGACGGAGCCCGTCTTGCTGAATTGGGCGTGCCTGCCCCGAACTTGTTCACCGGCGGTCACAACTATCATAGCCGCTATGAATGGGCTGCTCTCGATGCAATGGTGGATGCAGCTCGTTTGGTCGAACACATCATCCTCCATTGGGCCGGAGCGACCTGCTGATGTCGAAACGGGCTATGGTTCTGGCTGTACTGATCGCGTTGGCGGTCTGCTTCCCGCTTCAGGCCGGGACATTGCCTCAGGCACGCCTCGACCTGTCGATGGATGAATCGTTTTCACAAGCCACCATCGGGAAAACCGTTTCCCGTGCGGTAGGCGAGGCCATCGGGATCCTGTTCGGGTGGCGGGTGGAATTTTCAGAGGACGCAGGGGAGACCTTTGAAGTCCGATTGACCGGCTTGACCATGTACGACCTTTCGCTTGCCTCATGTGCCGTCACGATGCGCTATGGTCGAAACGAATTGTCCCGGACGATTGTTTTCACCGATGTGGACGACCGCACTGTGCGACAAGCTGTTGTCGGCCAACTGCAGTACGATGTCGGACCTTTGTTCGAGACAAGCAGGAGCGAGGTCATCGATTATGTCCACCAAAGGACTCTTTCGGCCTTATATGCCCAAGGTGTTCCTCAGGAAGGCCTTTTCGTTGAAGTGCTCGACAATGCTTCTGAAGTGGTGGGTCTGCTCGGTACTGCCCTGGTTCACCAACCGTACGATGGGCAACCTCAGACGGTTGTGGAATTCCACCGGCTATGGGGCAAGCGTCAATTCGTTCCGGGCATGCCTCTCAGGACCCGAGTATCGCGGTGGCAAGGCGAGGTGGCACTGCAGGCAACACTGGAGCGCATCGGCTTGCAAGCGAGGTTCAAGAAGACCTTGCCGGTTTACCCGTTTTCGTTGTCGCTCTGGCTAGGAGGTTCTCTTCCCTTCACTGGAGCGCTTGGATTCGATGCGGTAACCGGTGTGGAAATCGAAGCCTCCGTACCGGTCTCGTCGCTGACGGGCAACCAAGCGGGCTTGTTTGCCAATTCTACAGTGAGCATGGCTGCTTCAGCCGGAGCCGGGCTGGCCTTGCTCGCCGACCTGTCATGGTCGGCCTTGTATGGTGCCGAAGTGCACTTTTCTTTCAGGCATAGGCTATCGAGCCGTTTGCACTGGGCAGTCGGATTGGGTTTCGGTCAATGGGTGTCGACCGATGGGACGTCGTTCGTGGCATACAATCCTTCTTGGAAGGGTTTGAAATTGACTGCTTCGGTAGGTTTTGATTGGTGAACAGGAACTTCGTGTGCGTTGCCAGTCTATTACTCCTCCTTGTCCTGTTGCTCAGCGGTTGTTCATCGCTTGGAGTGTTGTTAAGGTCCAATGTCGAAGGCGTGCCCGTGTGGGTGTATGAACCACAGGTGGGTCGTGACCAGATGGCGTTCGTCGGCAAAGGTGTCTCCAATCAAGAAGGTCGCTCCCGCTTGGTGGCGATCGAGTCGATCTTGGCCCAAGTCTCCGATTATATCGGTGAGGATATCGCCACGCCCCTCACGCGTGAGATGATTGCCTCAGGCCGGATTGAACTGTACGGCTTACGGATCACCCAAGAGGCCACCACTAAAGACAAGCTCGAGACAACCACCTACCTGCTTGCTGTGGGTGACCGCGACCGGCTGGAGGAGGCGAGGACCTCGGCTTTGCTGCTTCTACAACAGCAACAACAGCAAGTGGCTGCCTTGCGTTCAGAAGCTGAAGCGGCCTTTCGCGCCAACCGCGACATTGAAGCCGCCGAAAAACACCTGCAGGCGGCCTCGATTGCATTCACGATGGAAAAAGGACGGGGAATGGTGCAGTATGCCGACCACGTGGAGCAGGCGGTCAAGATAGTCTCTCGCTTGAATCTTGTCATGACACGGCCTGACCCAGCCATTCCGGCAGTGACGTTGCTGGTGCGCCGTGGTTCGGGGACATTGGCCCCCCGCGTTCAAGGGGCAACCTTACGCTCGAGTTTCCACGCCTTGGATGGTATGGGACAACCCTATGTCGATGAAGAACGGTTTTCAACCGATAGCAACGGTCAGGTCACGTATATTCCCGACAATCCAACCATCGTCGGCAAGGGCACGATCGCTTTCATGATCGACATGCGCCAAGCTTTGGCGGCCTTCGAAGGCATCTCGGTTGAGGCTGCCCAACGGATTTCCACGATGCTTGCCACCAAAGAGATCACCATGGCCTACGAACGTACTTCAGCACGGGCCTCGGCCGGCATCCTCGTAGCCGTCATGGAATACTCGTTGCAAGGCGAGTTGTTGGCTTCGAACCATGCCAACGAAGCTTTTTTGCAACGCTACGAGGCCAACGGATTGTTCATGATTTCAGCCATGGCCCATGCCGACGCCGATGACGAGGATTTCTTGATTGCAGTCAAAGCGGCTTATCCCGCCCAACGGTATCTGGTCATGGGAAAAGTCGGAGTGGCCCATACTGCTGTGGCGGCAGGAGTGCCGACCGTGACGGTTTCGGGTGAGATGCGGCTCATCGATCTGAGAACCAATCAGGATGTGTATGAATCGGGCCAATTCATGGCTGTCGGAAGGGGAGATTCCACCGAAGCGGCCATCCAACAAGCATTCAAGAATTATGGGACGGTCGGTTCGGGGATGATGGCGCGCGAGCTTTACCGCTGAGCGTGCTTGGCGACCTCTTCCAACAACATAAGCGGGTCATTGCCGATGATGCCGTCGATGCCAACTTCGAGCAAGCGGCGGCATTCGGTGCGGTCGTTCACCGTCCATGTCGATATCGGATACCCTTTGGCGGTTCGCATCTTCGCCACCATCGCGGCATCGACCTGTCTGTGGTCGGGTTTCAGCACAGTCGCTTGGGCCAGGTGCCTGCCCCAGCCATGCTGGAGAATCCTCGGGACATCGTCGCTCTCGCAATAGATGACCGCGGTGGGAATGCTTTTTGCTGAGGCTCGGTTGAAATATCTCACGGCAAAGGGATTGAACGACGACACCATGCACCGATGCTCGAGTTTAAAAGCTTTGATTGTTTCCCATGTTGTGGCAGCCAAGCCAGTGTCGGCTTTTCCATGGACCTTCAGTTCCACATCATAGAACAACTTGTCGCCGCATTCAGCAAATAATTCACTAAGCAAAGGGATCCGCTCGCTGGCAAACCGGGCATCCTTGTGGCTGCCCACATCCAACGATCGCAAGTACTCGAAGGTGCTTTCCTCGACAGTGCCGTCTACGCCGGCTAGGCGGTTGAGCTTGTGGTCGTGGATGACGACCAATTCTCCTGTCTTGCACAAATGGACATCAAGCTCGACAGCCGGTACCCCGTGTTCCACGCACAGCCTGAAAGCTGCCATCGTGTTTTCCGGGGCTGCCTCCGAATGCCCACGGTGGCCGAACACCACCGGCTTGCCGATTCCTGCGAACAATTCTCTGGACATGGTGGGGATACCTCGCTTCATGCGATGCTGAACGACCGCAGCATCTCGATTTCTTTGCTCCATAACTCCGGGTCGGTGGTTTCCAAGATTAACGGTATGTTTTCGAACCGGCTGTCGCCCATCATTGCTTTGAAGGGCTCAAGACCGAGATTGCCCGCTCCGAGCGGGGCATGCCGGTCGACCCGGCTGCCGTAGGTGCTTTTTGCATCGTTGAGATGCATGCCCAATAGCAGGTCGAAACCGAGGATGCGCTCGAATTCCTCCATCGTCCTTTGGAACGACTCGGCCGTGCCAATGTCATACCCGGCGGCGAAAATATGGCATGTATCGATGCAGATGCCGATGCGGTCGCGTCCTTTGCATTGCTCGATGATGGCGGCCAGCTCTTCAAAGGTCCTTCCCAAAGCAGTGCCTTGCCCCGCAGTTGTCTCTATGACGGCACGCACTCCTTCGGTCTGGTCCAAGGCCTCGTCGATACCTGCGGCGATCAGTGCGATCGACTCCTCTGGACTGGCCAAGCCGACGTGGGCGCCAGGATGGAAATTCAGGCGGTCCAAGCCGAGTTGCTGGACACGTTTCATCTCGTCGATGAACGAATCGACGCTGATGCGGCGTTTGGCTGAATCGGGATTGCCGAGATTGATCAGGTAACCGTCGTGGGGAAGCACTTGGGCTGCAGAAAATCCGGCTTCCTTCATGGCTGTTTTGAACTGGTTTATCTCCTGTTCGCTCAAGGGTGGGACTTTCCACTGCTTTTGGTTTTTCGTGAACAAGGCGAAGGCGTTTGCTCCGATCGCCACAGCGTTGGCGACCGCTTGATGGGCTCCGCCCGAAGCACTCACATGGGCACCGAGGTAGTACATGGGGACTCCTTGTCATTCAAGGTACGGAAGAAGCGGAGGGTTGTCAATCTGGCAGTGCTCATGCTAGTGTCATCTGTTGTCATGACGACGGGAGGAACGTGTGGGTGAAACGGCACTCGGCGGTAAAGCGGATGTTGGATTCTTACCAGGGGACGAGTCCCATGGATTTGTCGTACAGGCCGTCGATGTATTGGACGATTATCATGGCATGGGGCGTGCTTTCAAACACCGTGCGACCGGCATGGAAGTCTACCATGTCGCCAACGACGATCCCGAATGCGTGTTCGGATTCATCTTCAAGACTCCGCCGCTGAACGATAGCGGTGCTCCCCACATCATCGAGCATTCCATCTTGGCCGGCTCTAAACGCTATCCGGTCAAGGATCCATTCATGGCCTTGCTGAAAGGCAGCGTGAACACGTTCATGAACGCGATGACATATCCCGATTTCACCGTGTACCCTGCCGCCTCGGTGTTGCCCAAAGATTTCATGAACCTGTTCGCTGTCTATAGCGACGCGGTCTTCAATCCGTTGCTGCGGCAGGAAACCTTCTGGCAAGAGGGCATCAGGCTTGTCGTCGACGCTGATGGTGTACCGCATTTCGACGGGGTTGTCTTCAATGAGATGAAAGGCGAGATGTCGGACCACGATTCCATCGTTGCCCGGCAAAGCATCAGGACGCTGTATCCCGACACCCCTTATTTTTTTGAGTCGGGCGGTACTCCCGAAGAGATCGTCAGACTCGATTACCGCCAGTTCGCCGCCTATTACGGCACCTATTACCATCCCTCCAATTGTCGTCTGTTCCTGTACGGTTCGGTGGCGGCACAACCGTTGCTGGCATTGTTGGACGACCACTATCTGTGCGGGTATTCAGCCATAAGCCCGGCTGGGCCTTCCCCGTTGGCCAAGCCATGGGCGAGACCGAAAACCGCTGTCGTCACCAGTGTGGCCGATGAAGGGATGGACCGGCACGATGCCACGGTGACCCTCAGTTGGGCAACCACCTTGGTCGAAGAACCACTGCAAACCCTGACACTGTCGATTCTCACCGATATCCTGTTGGGGAATCCCGGGGCTCCTTTATACAAGGCGATCATCGACTCGCACCTGTGCAAGGATGTGTCCGATGTAAGCGGCATGGACACTGGATTCAGGCAAATGCCGTTCACGGTCGGATTCAAAGGAATCGATCCTGACGATGCTTCCAAAGCTCAAGAACTGGTCTTGCAGACCCTCAAGGAGCTGGTAGTGAAGGGCATCGACCCGAAATTGGTCTCCAACGCCGTGAAGCGGCATGAATTCAGCGTCCGCGAGTTGTCAGGCGACATGCCGACCGGTATCAAAGCGATGAACCGTGCAATGCGCGGGTGGTTGCAAGGTTTACAACCGCATGAGACCATCCGGGTGCGCAAACCGTTGGATGAAGTGAAACAAGCCATCGCCGCCCGTCGTGAAGAGCGGCAAAACTTGTTTCCGACCGGAAATTCGAATCATCCAGCCCTCGGATACTTCGAGCAATGGATCCAGGACCACCTGCTGGACAATCCGCACCGTTGCCTGCTCAGCATCGTGCCCGATGTGCAGCATATGGTCCAGCAAGAACAGGCCATCGAGAAGCGCCTTAACGAAGTGCTGGCCACTATGGAAAAAGGGGCTGTCGAACTCATCAAAGCCGACACCGTCAGGTTCGAAACCTTCCAAGAGCGTCGTGATGAAGAGACGGACCTGGCCACGATCCCGCTGTTATCGCGCTCCGACTTGCCCGCCGAGATCAGGATCCTCAACCAAACGACCGCCATGCTCACAGATGTGCCGGTACTGCTGCAACCGATGGAGACCAACGGTATCGTCTATCTCGACGGCATGTTCGCCATCGATGACTTGACCGAGGAGGAGCATCTGCTCATCCCGCTGTTGACCCGGATGTTGCACATGACCGGAATCGGTGCTGTTCCCTATGACCAAGTTGCCGTGCGGGTGCGTGAATTGACCGGAGCCTTGTACTTCTACCTCGAGTGCGGCTCAAGGCTGGAATCGGAACGAGACTCCTTGTCGGCTTTGGTCTTCAGGATGAAGAGCCTTGTCTCCGACACGCCGGCCGCCGGCCGCCTGCTCTCTGAGATACTCACAGACGCCCGCCTCGACGATTCCGAGCGGATCGTGGCAGTGGTGAACGATCTGCTCAGTTCTTTCGAAGCAAATGTCACGTCGTCTGGCCAGATGTACGCTGCTCAACGCTGCAGTGCGGTTTTCTCGCCCATCATGGCTCAGAATGAACAGTGGAACGGCTTGTCGCAGTGGTTTTACCTGTCGCAGCTCGACATGGATAATCCAACGGTGGTGGCCGCTCTTGGAGAACATCTGGTGGCGTTGCGGTCCAAGATCATAGACCGTTCCCGCCTGACGCTGCATGCGTGCGCCTCCGAAGACGCCCTTGATACGGCTACATCTTCACTGGCGGCGGTATCGGCGGCAATTCCTTGTTTGGGCAAGCTCCCGGATGGGAATCGGGCGGATTTCCCACAATCACAACACAAGATCGAGTTGTTCAGGCTACCCGCATCGGTAGGGTTCACGGCGATGGCGCTACGCTCGGCCCAACCGTTGGAAGCACTGCAAGCCCATCAGTCGGTGTTGGGTCAATTGTTGTCGACCAACCATTTGTGGGAACGGGTGCGTGGAAGCGGCGGGGCTTACGGGGTGAGCGCCTCCAACGACATGCTGGAACGCCTGTTCGTCTTCTCGAGTTACCGCGATCCTCGCATCGACGGTACGTTGAACGACTACCTCGGAGTGCTCGAACAAGTGGCCCGTGAAGGTGTCGATGCGAAGGTCGTGGAGCAGGCCGTGATTTCACTGGTCGGACGCGAGTTGAAGCCGTTGTATCCCAAAGAAGCTGCCATGATGGCCTTCAGGCGCTCCATGTACGGAATCAGCGATGAGTTCAGGTCCAAGCGGAGGGCTTGGATCCTGTCGACTACCAGCGAAGACCTCAAGAAGGCGGCCGAGGCTTTGTTGGCCTCGGCTCGTTCATGCTCGTCCATCGCCGTGCTGGCCGGGCAGGAGGTGTTGGAGCGCGAAGCGGCTGTCGCCAGCCGCTTGGCCATTCCATCAATCCGGTTGCCCTTGTGAGGCCTTGCCGCCCCATATGCGGGCTAGCGCATTCAATCCTTCAGGATTCTTGAGTTTCAAGACCATGCACTGGCGGATGCTGGCCCGCAAACGGACGATGTCTTCCGCCAATGCCGCACAGGTCGGCGAACCGCACAAACCGCAATCTATGCCCGGCAGGGCTTGCAGGATGATATGGGCGCGTTCCATTTTCCTGATGGCGGTCTCCACGTCTCGGTCGAGCTTCAGCGAATGTTTGGCCTCCAACCGTTGGTTCTTGAGGTTGCGGATCAACCGTTCCCCTTGCCGTTGGATCCTGTGGACAACCGCTTCATCAAGAACATCAGGCAATGCTTCTGCGATGTGGTTCAACCGTTCGGTCGCCAAGAATCGGTTGCGTGTGGCCAAGATGCCTCCAGTGCAACCAGTGTCGCAGGCCCTGAGTTCGAGAAAATCGAGGTTGTCCTGATTGTTCTCTTCCACTAACTCAAGGAATTTGATCACGTTGTGGATCTCATCCACTGCCAAGGTTCGCCCCGGCATGGCCGAGCTTTCCCCTTTCGACAATACCCATTTGAACGATGTTCTCGTGATGGGTCCGAGCTTACGGTAATCGTCATGCTCGCGGCGCTGGTCCTTGTGCTTGGTCAGTTGGGCTTTGATCAAGTTGTACAACGAGTCGAGGTTGATGCCACCTTGGATTATGCCCAGCGAATCGGACTGGGGCGACTTGATTTGGGCGTATTTTGCGGCACAAGGGGTGACGTAGAAGATGCCGATTTCGTTCAAGGGAATCCCGGACTCCACTAGTTCCAAGCGGGTGAACAGTGCGGTGATCTGGGCGGGAGTCCGCATCAGGTTGATGTTGCGCAGCAACGACGGGAACGAGATTTGGATAAGGCGCACCACGGCGGGGCAGTACGAGGAGATGACCGGTTTATCATCGGCGTACACGCTGATGCGGCCTCCGAGGGCTTTGAGGATGTCGATTCCGAACTCGGCGATCTGAATCGAGGTGAAACCAAGACGGCCAATGGCGTCGAGAATGTCGGCGCAGGCGACCGAATCGTCGAATTGGCCGAACAGCATGGCCGGGACGATGGCCACCCGGTGAGTGTAGGCATAGATATGCTCGAGGTCGCTTTGTTGCAGGATGATGGCATGGTGGGGGCACACCGCCATGCACTGGCCGCAATCGATGCAACGCTCGCTGTCCACATGGGCCTTCCCGCCGGTGATGCGGATGGCCTGGGTGGGGCATCGCTTCATGCAATGGGTGCAGCCTTGGCACAGCTCTTCATCGATGGTGAGGGTATGGTGGAAGGATTGCTCGGTCGCGCTCATCAAAGACCTCCCCGATAGTGGAATCTCATCGTGATGGCCGTGTGGCTCTCAGCCGCCGTCTCGATTCGCAGTTCATCGGTGTTTTTCTTGATGTTGGGCAATCCCATGCCGGCACCGAACCCCATTTCGCGGATTTCCGGCGAGGCAGTGGACCATCCTTCGGTCATGGCCAAATCGAGATCGGGGATACCCGGACCGGTGTCGATGGCTTGGATGCAGGCTTGGTCGGCCTCGATCTCACATACGATTTCACCACCGAAGGAGTGGGCCACCATGTTCACCTCGGCCTCGTAGACGGCCACGATGATGCGTTTGATGTCGACAGCGTGGATGTTGAGCTGTTTGAGCAAGGTCTTTATGGTGCTGGAAACCTTGCCGGCGTTGGCGAAGTCGCCTGCCGTCACGTGGTAACTGAGCTTCATCGCGCGAACGCCTCCTAGTAGATTGGCTGCAGCCCCTTGGCGTACAGCAGTCCACTGGATTTGAACATCGAATAGGCCGTCACGATGACGGTGATCCCTTGGGCATTGGCCAAGTCCAGCATGGTCTTCGTCGGGACCTTGTTGCGCACGAACAGGATCTGTTGGATGTCCGACATCTCGGCTGTCCTGATTGCTTGATTGTTGGATAAACCGGTGATCAACAGGATGTTGTCGGCCAACAACGTGAGGACATCGCTCATCAAATCGCTGGCGAATCCCGATTGCACTTCCCGGTCGAGGTGTTCCGCACCGCACATGACAGTCCCCGCTACCGTCTCAACGACTTCCCTCAGCGTCATGGAAAACTCCTTGGAATCGAAGTATAGCATGGACTTGTGCCTCTTGTCTTACGAAACGGCAGCCCAAATACTTGTAGCGAGGGCTCAGGTTCTTCGCTATACTTATGAACCATGACGGGCGGTGTTGCACCGCACATCGACAAGCCAGGAGTTGATCGTGAAATATATCGGAGCATTGGACCAGGGGACGACAAGCACCCGCTTCATACTATTCGACGAAAGCGGGACTCCCCGCGCTTCCCACCAAATCGAGCACCAGCAGCTGTATCCCCAACCCGGTTGGGTGGAACACGACCCCAGGGAGATTTGGAAAAACAGCGTGGTCGTCATCGTCGAGGCGATGCGTAAAGTCCGCGCTAGCGCCAAAGATGTGGCGGCCATCGGCATCACCAACCAACGCGAGACGATCGTGGCTTGGAATCCCAAGACCGGCATGGTCTGGCACGACGCCATCGTCTGGCAGGATTTGCGGGGTACCCCGATTGTGGAACGGATCAAAGCGGACATCTGTGCCGAAGATCTGCGCAAGACGACCGGGTTGATCCACAGCCCCTATTTCTCGGCCTCCAAAATTGTATGGATGCTTGAGAATGTGGAGGGTTTGCGCCAGGCTGCCGAACAAGGCGAGATCGTGTTCGGAACAATCGACACCTGGTTGGTGTGGAACTTGACCGGCGGCCGCGAAGGTGGCGTGGTGGTCACCGATGTGACCAATGCTTCGCGTTACCTGTTGATGGACATCTCGACCTGCCGTTGGGACACCCGCTTGCTTCAGATGTTCAACATCCCCGAAGGGTGCCTTCCCACGATAGTCCCCTCCATCGGCTCCATCTACGGCTATACCGCCAAAGAGGGCCCGTTCATGGGGCGTGTGCCGGTGTGCGGCATCTTGGGGGATCAGCAGGCGGCTTTGTTCGGCCAAGCCTGCTTCAACGCAGGCGAAGGAAAAAGCACGTACGGAACCGGATG
>CAZJAK010000003.1:0-5869 GCA_964543935.1 uncultured Spirochaetaceae bacterium | reverse complement strand
CTTCATGTTGGTCAACACAGGCGAAACCTTGAGCTATTCACAGCGGGGTTTGCTCACCACAGTGGCCTACCAAGAGCAGGGCAAGGCGCCCCGCTACGCGTTGGAGGGTTCGATTGCCGTAGCCGGGTCTTTGGTGCAGTGGGTGCGCGACAACCTCAAGATCGTCAAAAGTGCCCCCGAAGTAGATGCCTTGGCCGAATCGGTTCCCGATTGCGGGGGTGTCTACATCGTACCGGCCTTTTCCGGTTTATTCGCCCCCTATTGGCGTAGCGATGCCCGCGGAGTGATTGCCGGATTGACGGGGTATGCCACATCGGCCCATATCTGCCGGGCTGCTTTGGAATCGACCGCTTTCCAGGCCAAGGACATCTTCGACAGCATGGAATCTGATTCGGGCATCAAGATGAACGTGCTGAAGGTCGATGGCGGTTTGACCAACAGCCGGCCGTTGATGGAGTTTCAAGCCGATTTGCTGGGCATACCCGTCATCCGTCCCCAGATAACCGAGACAACCGCGTTGGGAGCAGCCTACGCCGCTGGACTTTCCGTCAAGTTCTGGACTACATTTGAAGAGCTACGGGCGCAGTGGAAGGAGAAGTCACGTTGGGTTCCCGCCATGGATGACGACGTGCGCCAAGAAAAAATCTCCTTCTGGAATAAAGCCGTCCAACGGACGTTGGGGTGGATCACGCCGCAATGAGCGCCGTGTGGAGGTGAGGCGATGTTCGTGGGAGTCGTAACGAGGATATGGAGCGTGCTGGGCCCGGTCGTTCAGATCGGACTGCTAACCTATGTCTTCTACCGGTTCTACATGGCTGTCGCCCAAACCAAGGCTCAGCAGATTTTCAAAATCGTTTTCGTCTTGCTGGCCGTCTACAGCATCGCCTACATCACCCGGCTTGAAGTTTTTTTGTGGTTGTACCAGCATTTGGCCGTCCCGGCGGTCATTTTCATCTGCGTGGTCTACCAACCTGAACTGAGGCGGGCTTTCACACAGATGTTCAGCGGCCGCAACCGCTTGTTCCGCATGGGGGTGCAGACCACTGCCGAGCAAATCGACAGCATCCTCAACGCCTGCACGGTATTGGTGTCGAAGAACCGCGGTGCATTGATCGTGTTCACCCGCCATTTGGGAATCAAGAACATCATCGATTCGGGCACCAAACTGAATGCCGACCTCTCTGCTGCCCTGATATTGACAGTTTTCGACCACGACACCCCGTTGCACGACGGAGCGATGGTGATTCAAGGGGGCAAGATCGTGGCTGCCGGTTGTTACCTACCGTTGAGTGAACAGACCGACATCAAGAAGAGCTTTGGGACCCGTCACCGGGCCGCCCTCGGATTGGCCGAGGAATCGGACGCCGTGGTGTTGGTGGTATCGGAGGAAACCGGAGCGATCAGTCTCACGTATAACGCCAATTTGTATTATGATCTCGATACCGCGACGGTCAAACGGATGTTGTTGGCCCTCTTCAGTTATCATGACGTGACTCCCCAGGATTTAACGGAGGCTGCAACCGATGAAGCGGAGTAACCTGTTGCAAACCATCGCCTATAACTGGCCTGTCAAGGTGATTTCCTTAGTGATGGCTGCCTTCGTGTACCTCGTGGTGACCTTCATGACGGGGAACCAACGGGTGGTCGATCTCCCATTGCAGGTCAAGTTGCCGGAAACGTTCGTTGTTGCCAGCACCCTGCCGGAGACCGTCCAAGTGTCGATCATCGGCGACGACCGGGCCATCCACCTGATCGATCCTTCGTCGATCACCGCCACCGCCGATTTCTCTGTAGTGACGGAAGCGGGAGTCGCTTCGGTGCCGGTGTTGCTTTCGTATGCCGAATTCAGTGCCCCTGGTAAGATTTCCATAACAGTGACCCCCGAAGTGATCAAGGCATCGTTCATAGCCTCTCCGGTCAGCGTGCAGGTGGAAGGGGCTTCCACAGACCGCGGGGGAATCGTACTGTAGCCATGGCGATCATTGGAATAGGTGTCGATGCCGTGACAATTGAACGTCTGGGTGCTGCCAAGCTCTCTGATCATGCCTTGAGCCGACTGTTTCATCCCGAAGAAGTCGCCCAAGCGCTCCAGTTGGATGGATTGCGCCGTGCCGAATTCCTAGCCTCCCGATTTGCCGCCAAGGAAGCTTTTGCCAAGGCTTTGGGATGCGGATTCTCCAAAGTGGTTCCGTGCGAGGTCTGTGTGCGTGGCGATGCTCTTGGCAAGCCGTCATTGCATACCGAAGGAAAAACCGCTGCGTTGATCGATACCGCTCACGCTGTCATCCATCTCTCGCTGACTCATGAGGGTCCCTTGGCGATGGCGTTCGTGGTGATTGAATCGGTTGATCCGGACTGCCGGGAGGTTGCCGATGGCCCGCTCTGATTGGAAACGCCCGACCGAGTTCCCGCTCGAAGAGGGTTGCAGGCGCATCAGGATGACCGTCTCCTATGATGGGGCGGCGTTCAGCGGCTGGCAACGCCAAGCCAGTGCCCGTAGCGTGCAAGAGGAAATCGAGATAGCACTGCACAAGATGCTCAAGGTCCATGTCGCGGTGCATGGTTCGGGCCGAACCGATGCCGGGGTGCACGCCATCGGACAGGTGGCCCACTTCGACATCGCCAACCACAGCGTCCCGATTCAGGCCTTCCCGGTCGCCCTGAACCAGTTGTTGCCTCGGGACGTGCGCATCGTCGATGCCGCTCAAGTCGATGCCTCGTTCCATGCCCGCTTCACCTCGATTTCGCGGGAGTACCGCTATTATGTGAAGCGGGAGTGCGACTACACGCCGTTCGACCGCGAGCGGGTTGGCCGGGTGCGGACCTTCCCTGCGCTCGAATTGCTCAACGCCTATGCTGTGTGTATTGTCGGCACCCATGATTTTTCGACTTTCTCGGCCAGTGCCGACCAAAGCCATTCCAAAGTCCGGGATGTGTATGTATCCCGATTCCAGCTGGAGAACTCACCATGGGGTGGTCTGCAATTGGTCTACCAAGTCAGTGCCAACGCATTTTTAATGCATCAGGTCCGCTCAATGGTCGGGACGATGTTGCAATTCGCTTCCAAGGAGGTCCCGGTGGCCGAATTCGCCCGCATTCTCGCGCAACGCGACCGGTTGCAAGCCGGCCGCACTGCCGGGCCGGAAGGCCTCTATCTGTATAGGATTGAATATGACGAATGAAGACCGCGATGCACGGCGGGCCGAATTCCGCTTGGCGTTGGACAATATCAGGGATGTGCAACTCGACCTGCAACGCTTGCTTGGTGAAGGCAAGACGATTGTGCCGAAAGCCGATTTCGAGCATGTGTTGGAGTATTTGGTTCCCAGTGACAAGCAAGTTGGGCCGCTGCCGGAATGTTCGTTGGAGCGACTATCGGAGATTGCTCTATCGTGCCAGGCCTGCAAGTTGTCGGCTACCCGTCATTCGGTCGTCTTTGGCGAGGGGAAGCTTCAGCCACTGGCCATGGTGGTGGGCGAGGGACCCGGTGCCGACGAGGATGCCAGCGGCAGGCCGTTCGTAGGACGGGCAGGCCAGTATCTTGACCGCTGGTTGGCATCGATCGGCCTGTCGCGCCAAAGCAATGCCTATATCGCCAACATCGTCAAATGCCGGCCGCCCGGCAATCGCGATCCCGAAGCTGACGAAGTGGAGGCCTGCCTGCCATACCTCAAGCGCCAAGTCGAGTTGATACAACCGCGTTCCATCTTGTGCTTGGGCCGTACTGCTGCCCACACGTTGCTCTCTTCGACCGACAGCATCCAGCAAATGCGCTCACGTTGGTATCGTTTCGACAGCATCCCGGTGTTGGTGACGTACCATCCAAGTGCGGTGTTGCGCAATCCCGATTTACGGGCTGCCGTATGGGAGGACCTCAAGCGTTTGGCAGCCTTCCTCAAGATTGATATACCCGCTAAAGCGAGGTAGTAGATGTTCGCTCAGGTTTTGCTCGACACTCCCGTGAAACACGTCTTCACCTATCGTATCCCCGATTCGATGCATGCCGTTACAGGGATGCGCTGCCAGGTTCCATTTGGGCGCAGGGAGGTGACGTCATTCATCGTCGAAACAGTCGATCGATTGCCCGATACGAGTTATGAGATCAAAGAAATCAAGCGCATGATCGACAAGGAGCCCTTGTTCGGTAAGGCGGAAGTGGAACTTGCCCAGTGGATGGGCAGATTCTACGTGTGCAGCCCCGGGGAGGCGCTTGCCGCCATGGTACCCTCGGGTCGGCGTGATATCGGATTGCCCCCGTTCGAATGTGGTGAGTTCGGGCTGGAAATCGAACCCGAGCAGCTCTCCGAACCCCAGCGCCGGGCGATTGATTCGATTCTGAGCAGCTCCTCTTCGTTGCATTACCTCTATGGAGTGACCGGATCGGGCAAGAGCGAGGTCTTCCTGCGAGTCGCCCAAGCGATGATTGAACGGAACCTGCAGGTGATCTATCTGGTTCCCGAGATCACCCTCACGCATCAGCTGGCCCGCCAGGTGATGGGGAGGTTCAAAAATCGGGTGGCTGTCCTCCATTCAGGGTTGACTCCGTCGCAGCGCTTGGCCGAATGGAAACGGATCAAGCGCGGCGAGGTCGATGTGGCCATCGGAGCGCGCAGTGCCGTGTTCGCCCCGTTCGAGCGGCTCGGACTCATCATCATCGATGAGGAACATGAGAATTCCTATAAAGCCGGGGCGACTCCCCGCTATCATGCCAGGCAGGTTGCCCAACGGCGGGCGGTTGCCCATAAAGCCATGGTGCTGATGGGTAGCGCCACGCCCTCGCTCGAATCCTGGCAGATGATGGCTGAAGGGGTGGTGGTGCGCCACGATCTGCCGTTCAGGGTCGCAGGGGGTGCTCCGCCGGCGATTTCGATTGTCGACATGCTCGGCGAAACGCGCACCCTGTCGCGCAGGTTGTTGTCCGAAATCGACCATGTACTGAATAGGGGCAAGCAAGTCATCCTCTTTCTGAACCGACGGGGGTTCTCCTATTTCTTTCATTGCAGGTCGTGCGGGTTTGAGATGACCTGCCCCCATTGCAGTGTGGCCTTGACCTTCCATAAGGAGCATAACCGGATGGTCTGCCATTACTGTGGTTTCCGCCAAGAGCCTGTCCAGGCTTGCCCCGACTGCTCGTCGCTCGATGTCGGGTATTCGGGTTTCGGGACAGAGATGGTGGAGGAGGAAGTCGCCCAAGCATTCCCCACAGCCCGGGTGGCCAGACTCGATACCGATGCCGCCCGGCAAAAGAATGCTGTCGCCAAGATTCTCGACGATTTTCGCGAAGGGCGGTTGGACATCCTCTTAGGAACCCAGATGGTGGCCAAGGGTTTGAATTTTCCATTGGTGGAGCTTGTCGGGATCGTCAATGCCGACAGTTCGCTCAACCTGCCCGATTTCCGCTCCCAAGAACGAGCATTCTCGTTGATCGTGCAGGTCAGCGGCCGCTCTGGGCGTTACAACGACCAAGGCAAGGTGGTGGTCCAGACCTATCGGGCGGATAATCCAGCGGTGATGTGTGCGACCACCGGACGATTCGCCCAGTTTTATGAACAAGAGCTGGCCATCCGGCGCGAGACAGGTTTCCCGCCCTTTTCGCGGATGGTGAACTTCACCCTCCGTTCACGCAGCAAAGAGAAATCGCATCAAGCGGTCGAAGCATTGGCTGCCCTGACCGAGCAGCTGCTGAGCGCGATGCGCCACAGTGGGGGCGGGGAAGGCTTGCCCGAATTGTTTGGTTACGCACCCTGCCCATTGGAAAGGATCGCCGGCAATTGGCGCCACCATCTGGTTATCAGGGGACGCGAGGCAGGGCGCCTGCTCTGGTTGGCTTCTCTTCTGGAGGAGCGTTTCACCTGCCCCTCGGGCGTCT
>CAZJAK010000002.1:79015-95147 GCA_964543935.1 uncultured Spirochaetaceae bacterium | reverse complement strand
TTTGACCGAAGTCATTCCTCGAACCGTTATCCGAAGTGAATATGATGATCGTATCTTGGTACACCCCGTATTTCTTCAATGCCTCCACGATCGCCCCGGTGGACCAGTCGATCGCCATCACACAGGCACCGTAGTCCCCGTTGCGCGAGCGCTTCTCAAAAACTTCCGGTGCATACAAAGGCAGATGGACATGCATGTGCCCGAGATAGAGGAAGAACGGGTTGTCTTTGGCATCGCGGATGAACCTGATGCACCGCTCGGTGTACCGTTCGGTCAGCGAACGCTGATCGGGTTGTTGTTCGACCACATCGGTTCCGTCGAGCAACGGCAAGGGCGGGAAGCGCTTGTTCTTCTCAGAGATCGCCATATCGTTGCTGTATGGCAAACCATAGTAGTCGTCGAATCCATGCGAGGTCGGTAAAAACGGTTCTTGGTCGCCACAATGCCACTTGCCGACATGCATCGTCCGGTATCCAGCTTGTTTCAACACGTCGGCGATGGTCACTTCGTCGGGATGCAAGCCAATGTCGAAACCGGGAAACAACACGATTTCACCGTGGAAATCGCCAAAGCCGATGCGGGGGGGGTAACAACCGGTCAGCATGGCGCCCCTCGAAGGACTGCATACCGGCGAAGCCATGTAGAAATCGGTGAACCGCCTGCCCTCGGCCGCCAACCGGTCGAGATGTGGCGTGTCGTTCTTGACCGACCCATAACACCCTAAGTCACCGTATCCAAGATCATCGCAATTTATCAAGACAATATTGGGTTGCATCCATCAGCTCCTTGCTCACCACCATTTGATCAATTCGGTCACTTCATTGCGCAATTTGACGAATTCCGGATCGATGACGTTGCGCGGTCGCGCCAACGTGTTCTCGATCCGCTTCTTGATTGTCGAAGGCTTGTTGGTCAACACCAGGATGTGCTCGCTGAGATAGACGGCTTCCTCGATGTTGTGGGTGATGAAAATGACTGTCGTGCCGGTCTTTTTCCATAACGAGATCAATTCATCTTCCAACTTGAAACGCAACTCGATATCCAATTGACCGTATGGTTCATCCATCAACAAGAGTTCCGGCTTGGTGGCGAAAGCGCGGCCGATCACCACCCTCTGAACCATGCTCGCAGAGAGCTCCCGGGGATAGTAAGAACGGTACTCGGTCAACCCGACTGTTTCCAATACTTCATCGACAGCCTGTTTGCGCTCATTGCGGGGCACCCCCTTGATCCGCAAACCGTACTCGATGTTCTGCTCGACCGTGTACCATTCCATCGTCGACTGCTCTTGGAAGATATACGAGATATTGTTCCTCTGCAGGTCTACCGGCTTGCCATCGACCAAGATCTCGCCCGATGTCGGTTCATACAGCTT
Organism: uncultured Spirochaetaceae bacterium; assembly: GCA_964543935.1. Lineage (GTDB taxonomy): Bacteria > Spirochaetota > Spirochaetia > Sphaerochaetales > Sphaerochaetaceae > JAAYDK01. Next base: position 93,772 of record CAZJAK010000002.1, on the reverse strand, counting down.
GGTCACGCTGTTGAGGAATGTGGTCTTGCCGCACCCGGTAGGACCGACGACACAGAGAAACTCCCCTTCGAGTACATCGAAACTGATATCGTTGAGAACCAACAAGTCCCCGAAGCGTTTGCTCAGATGGGAGACCCGCACCTTCACCTTTCGATCGTCCATGACCGTCTCCTCACAAAGTCCTGTCCATGTTTCTCGAGATTTCGTCCCTCAAGCGCAAAAATTCAGCCGATGTGTAATCCCTCGGACGGACTAGGTCGATGGGATACTCGCACTTGATGCGGGCGGGACAATTGGTCAACAACACAATCCTGTCGGCCACATACACCGCTTCCTCGATGTTGTTGGTGATGAACACGACCGTCCGCTTTTCCGCCGACCATATCCGCATGATTTCTTGTTGCATCAGATAGCGGGTTTGGGCATCGAGTGCACTGAACGGTTCATCCATGAACAATACTTCAGGCTCATTGCAATAGGCCCGGGCAATGCCAACCCGTTGTTTCATGCCGCCCGACAATTTGTTGATGTAGGCATCCTCGAACCCCTTCAAGCCGACGAGGTCGATGTAATGGTCGGCCTTCGCAAGATAGGTCGCTTTATCGAATCCGCGGGCCCGCGGGCCATAAGCCACATTACCGCGGACGGTCAACCAAGGGAATAGGGCCATCGACTGGAAAACCACCCCTCGTTCGGGTCCAGGCTTTAACACCTTTTCGCCGTGCGAGGAAACAGTCCCGCTTGTCGGCACGTCCAAACCCGACATGATGTTCATCAATGTGGTCTTTCCGCATTGCCCTGGACCGAACAACACGACGAACTCGTTCTTCTTCACTTCGAGCGTGACGTTATCGATGACCTTAACCGTCCCGCGCTTCGACACATAATCCTTGGAGACGTTACGGCACTCGATTACCGTGTCTAGACTTCCCGCTTTGTCCAAGCGCATAGGTAATCCTCCACTTTCCGCATGATCGTCGCCAATAGGAATCCCACGATTCCAATCCCCATGATCCCCACCAAGCTTTGGGTGACGTCGTTGGTGTCCATGCTCGAGATGATGATCCAGCCGACCCCTTCTGTCGAACGGATCATCTCGGCGGCGACCACGGTCGCCCACGATCCGGCCAAGCCCACTTGCAACCCGCTGAACACATAGGGAACCGAGAACGGCAACACGATGGTCTTGAAGATATGTTGTTTCGAAGCTCCCAACATTTCGCCGCATTTGATCAACAGCGGGTCGACCGACCTGGCTCCCGATATCGAGTTCAATGTGACCGGCACGAAAGCGGCAAGGAAAATCAAAAACCACTTCGAGCCCTCCCCGATACCGAACCACACGATCGAGATGGGAATCCAAGCAATGGGGGGGATCGGTCTGATCAATTCATAGACGGGGCGGAATATCGAATTGACCGGCTGGTACCACCCCATCAGGATGCCCAGCACAATGCCGGCCAGACTCCCCACGATATAGGCAGGAATCACCCGCATGAGGCTGTACAGGATGTGGACGACCATGGTGTGGCGCCCTACCGGGTGGATGAAGCTGTCGAGAAATTCGACAATGACCTCCCACGGTCCCGGCATGACGACTTTGATTTCGGAATTATGCACCCCGACCGCCCACAGGATGAGAAAGGTCAAAATGGAAATCACCGCATAGGAACTATCGCGGGCGATGGTGAGCAGTGTCTTTTTCATCTATCGCCTACCCTTGAGCAAAAGATTCGAAATCCATGTGAGGATACTGGTCAATATCCCCCCGCAAATTCCAATGGCTAGCATACCGACTATGATGATGTCGGTGCGATAAATACCTCGCGATTGTTGGATCATGAAACCAAGGCCCCTGGTTGCTCCCAACAACTCGGCCGCCACGATGGCGACCCACGATGCCCCCAAGGCGACCCTGACACCGGTCAGGATATGGGGAAGTGCCGTCGGGATGGCGATAGTGAACAACTTCTGCAGGTTGGTCGCCCCGAACGTACGCGCGACCCACAGATGGACATCTTTGGTTTGTTTGATGCCGGTGTAGGAGTTCAACACACAGGGAACCACCGCCGAAAAGAATACCACAGCGGCTTTGGATGCGATACCGAGCCCGAAAATCACGATCATCAACGGTATCCATGCGACACCGGGGATCGGTTTGAGCAAGTCGAACAACGGCCTGACGAAACGGTCGACATAGGAATTCCATGCCATGAATATCCCCAGCGGAATCCCGATGAGCATTGCATAGAAATACCCGGTCAAGGCAACCTGCAGGCTCGATGCAGTGTGCTGCAAGAGGGTCGCCCCATCAGGATTGGGATTGGAGAATTTCTTGACAAACGAATCGAACACCTTGACCGGACTGGGAAGGGTTTTCGCAGGAACCACTTCCAAGACAGCCGTGAACAGATACCATATGCCGATGAAAACCAGCAATGAGGCAACCGACAACAGCAGATGGAGTATTCTTTTACGATTCATAGGTGAATCCTCGGGGATCGTGCATGCAGGATCGATCCTGCATGCACGAAATTCTCGTTTTCTGCCTTATTTGGCCGTAAACTTGGTCAGTTTCAGACCATAGACCGACTCGAGGAAATCTGGCCGCAAGCTAGCGAAGATGTTCTTCTCCAGTTCGGCTTCGATCTTCCCATCGGTCACATAGAAGCTGCCCATGCCGACCATGGTTGAACCAAAGCGGTATTCGGGCGAAGAGATGGTGGTCTTCCCGATGTAATCCTTGTCCTTGATCTCTCCCAACATCATTTCGCGAGTATAGTTCTTGCCATTCTTGTTGTAGAAATCCATCGCATAGGATGCCACCATGTCGTCGGAGGCATACAGCTGGTCGATGACCGAATACGTTACCTCGACAAACTTCTTGACCGCGTCCGCATTGGCGTCGATGAACTTTTTGCGGCCGAGCATGCCGTCAGCGATATCCATGCCGGACACGTCGGTCAGTCCAGCGGCCAATACAAAGCCAGCAGCCTCAAGTTCGTAGTTGTACGGAGGGCCACCGCAGGCAATCGCATCGCCCTGTCCGGTCTTGAATGCTTGGACAGCGGGTCCGCGGTCCATGTTGAGCATCTTGATGTCATTGCCGGTCAGTCCGAAACCTTGAGCCCATGCCACTGCTTCGAACTGGTCGGAAGTGCCGAGAGCGCCGAGAATGACCAAGCCTTTCACGGTCTCTTTGCTACCGTACACCTGAGGTTTGCCGGGGAACTTGCCCTTTTCCTTCAACACGGGGCTGTCCGGGCGGACATACACCCCGAGTCCGGCAACGGTTTTAACGTAGTCGCCCAACCAATAGGCATCGCCTGAAGCCAATGCGAACACGGAAGCCATGCCGCTACCAGCTAGGTCGATCTTCTCAGCCGAGAGGGCTTCGTTGATGGGAGCTCCGGTGGGGAACAGGATCACTTCGACATCCAATCCGGCTGCTGCATACAGTCCCTTTTCAGCAGCATATTGGATCGGCACACCGATGTGGTTCGGCATCGTACCCACCCTGATCTTTACAGGACCTGTAGACTCTTTCGCACCTGCGGCGGACAACGTCGCGCCCATCAGGACCAAAACCATGACGAGCAGTAGCGAAAGCAATGCATTCTTTTTCATGCTCAATCCTCCTCCTATGATTCCTGAAGCTTGCATTCACCCATGATGAATCACACGAGCTTCATTTCAACACGTGATGATGTGCCCCTGTTCGACTGTAGTACCGCGCAAGACGAGCTCGGGCGACAACTGCATGTTCTCCTTTTCCAAATTCCCGCTGACAATCTCACGCACCAGCCGTTGACAAGCCACCGTGATCAAATGCTTGGTAGGGAATCGCAAGGTGGACAGACTAGGGGTCATCCAACTGGCCATGGGAATGTCGTCATTGCTGATCAATTGGACCTGTTTAGGGACAGCAATGCCAAGGTCTTTGAGGGCCATCAATATCCCACAAGCGATCAGGTCGTTGTAGACGTATACCGACCGTTTGGTAGCGAATACCGCTCGGTGCTGCATGACGGCTTCGTACGCCTGAGGAACCGACATCCCACAGGTGATTGTTTCTATCTCCGAGCGACTCATGCCGCCGGAGGCCAGACCGTAGCGGAATCCATTCAAACGATTGGAGGAATCGCTGCTGTCCATGTGGGACCCGACATACAACGGAAGATACTCGGTGTATCGGGCATAATGAAGACCGGCCAACACTCCCCCGTTGTAGGTATTGATGGCATACTTCGAATCGCCCGGCTCATCATAATCACAAAAAATCGAGACAAACGGCAACTTGCTCCGACCCAGGATGTCCATCTCGTCGCCGGACAAGTCAGACTTCACCAAGATCAGGCCGTCGACCTTGCGCCGTTTGATCATCTTTTCCAACGGACTGAGCGCATCGGTTTGCTTGGAGTCGTAGATGACCAACAGATCGTAATCGTACTTCGACAACTCTACTTGCAGTGAATCATACAAGTAGGTGAAATAGAGGTTCGTGCTCAGGTTCATGAAGAAACGGGGAAACAGAATCCCGATGGTTTCTGTGCGGTGGGTCTTGAGGCTCTTGGCTTGGGAATTCATCTCAAACCGTTGTTCTTTGGCAAGCAGCTTGATTTTACTCTTCATGTCGTCCGAAATCAGGGGACTGTCGTTCAGTGCCCGCGATACGGTCGATTGGGAGACTCCTGCCAGTTTTGCCAGTTCTTTCGACGTGATCATCAACCACCCCGCCATGCAATCGTATGCATAAGACTGCACACGCTGTTCATCCATGTAGTTCGAACCTAACTGACCATGTACATCGGATGGAACACCACTCTATGCAATCGTATGCATACTATTGTACCAGCAGTTCTCGAGTTGTCAAGAAAAATTCACCTAGCGAGGGAGATACATATAAATTAATATTATAAAAATAATTAAGCCACTGCACTGCAGTGGCTCCTCTGGTTCATGCCTTGAAATACTTCTCCACATAGCGGATGGCGCGTTGCGCGGCCGTGTCGGGATCCGGGAACGGCAGGATCTCGACCGAGCACCACCCATCGTATTTGGCCCGTTTGAGCGCCGAAAACACATCGTCGAAGTCCAAATGCCCGTCACCGGGGGCATGGCGGTTGGAATCGGCCAGATGGACATACCCGATCAGGTCGATGTACTTTTCCAAGGTGGCACCGATTTTGGCATCCTCGATGTTCATGTGGAACACATCCGGCATCAACTTCAGGTTGTGGATGCCGGCTTTGGTGAGCAACCTGACCCCCTCCTCGACCGAGTTCACATAATCGATTTCATAGCGGTTGACCGGTTCAAGAATCAACGTCACCCCCTTGGGTTCCGCATAGGCACAGATTTCACCAGCCAAATCGATGAACAAGCGGTCGGCCTCGTCGCGGGTCTTTTCTTTGACGGGACCGCGCACCCGCCCGATGTTGACCATGTGGCCGTAATCAGCGGCAAGGTCGACCAAACCCGTGAAGATTTTTTTCAACTCGCTGCGCCGTCGCTGATCGGCATCGGTGAAAGCATACCCAAGCGAGGCATAGACCTGCCCGCTGGAGATACAGGATACTTCCAGGCGGTGTTTGGCCAACAAGCCGCCCAATTGATGACGATCGATCTCGTCGGGGTGCTTGAGGGCCAACTCCACCCCATCATAGCCCAAGGCTGCTGCCTTGCGCATCGATTCAGCAAATCCACGGAACACGACAAACGCACTCGGCAACGCGTGCTCACCGGCAATAGCCAATGCCAATTTCATACGAATTTCCTTTTAGTATCGGTCAATGGGCCGTCACCCGGTCACGGGAATCACATACGGTCCGTCATTGATATAGGTGATGGAGAGCTGATCCAGCGGCTTACCCGCTCGGGCAGCAATGGCGTCCAATGCTCCCGAGACAACCTTGGCATGGGCGTCCGGCCCTGCACCACCTTCCAGATAAGCCCGCCCGTCAAGGCCGGGCAGACCTGGCCACCACACGGCATCCATCTGGGGAGCATAGAAGATCAAATGGTCTTGCGGGATGCGCTCGAACACCTTGGCCCATTGCTGGACCTGCCATTGTTCGGGGATGAAGGTCCAATCGGGACTGCTGATCAACCGCAGGAAGGCCTCGCCTCCGACGAGCTTGAGCAAGGCCAACGTAGTGCGGTAATTGATCGACCCGACCGGGTTGGCCGCATCGGTGGTGTCGGCGATCATCACCAGATAGCCGCCCTTTTTGAGAATCCCCAGGCTGGCCACGCCGCACTTGGCGCATTGGTAATGGTTGATACCCACAAAGCCAGCGTGAGTGACGACAATGTCGGACGCTTCGGCTTTCACCTGCACGCTTTTCTTGAGGTGTCCCACGGCAGCCTCATGGGCTTTCACGAAATCCCCCGCAAAGATGCCGGTCACATGAAACTGGGAATCGACTGTCACGTTCACCAAGAAATCGATACCTGCCTTGGTGGCCACCTCCACAGATTCCTCGTGGACGGGATTGTCGGTCAAATTCAAATCGCGAGCGTTGCGATCGGCCATCAACGGGGCGCTGTGGAACACATAGGTGCCTTTCTCGCCGATGATTCCGGGACAGATGGCCTTGCGGCCACCCGAGGCTCCAGCCATGAAATGGCTCTCCACCAAACCGGTGGCGATCTTCAGGTCGGCTTCCACATACAACCGGTTGAGGTTGATCTCAGTACCGCGGCGGGTTGCGCCGAGATGCACCAGGTTGGCCTCATCGTGACAATCGTGATTGACGATGCGCACACCCGAAGAGAGCACAGCAGCATCGAGCATCCGCTCGATTTCCGTCGCACTCATGGCCCGGTGGGTTCCCGTAGCGATGAGCACGGTGATGTCAGCCGGCCGGTAACCTTCGCGCACCAGCACTTCGATGATCGGCAGGAGGATGCCCTCGTCCCCCTTGTAGGGGACAGGGCGGGTATTGTCGGAGACCACGATCGTGGCAGTCGGCGCTTTGCCGAAACGAGTTGTTGCCTTTTGACGGGCAATCGTTGCCAGTGCGGGCGAAGCAATCGGATGCCGCAACGCATCGGCGATGGCGTTACGAGCATCAGTCACACGCTCGGGATGGGCCATGGCCACGATCCGGGTATGATCCGGTAGATTCAATGCAGCATACTTCGCGCCGAACGGATTGGCGATCTCCATGCGATTCCTCCTTGCCAGACCTTCGTTACATTTCCTTGACGATCGACAGGTCCCCATTGGCAGCGGCGCGCAAAATGGGCGCCATATAGGCATCCACATCGGCAGCGGTCATCGGGACCGGCATGTTCTTGAGCTTCATCTCAAGCTGGGGATCCTTGGCAGCAGCCAGAGCACGCGCGATGTGGCTTTCGGTGAAACCCTTCAAGTCGGTCAGCTTGGTGGGAGCGCCGATGGACTTGCCGAAATCGATCATCCCTTGCGAGACAGCCAAGGCCAAGTCGCGACCCGACAGCTTCTCGATATCCTGCTTGATGTAGCCATGCTTGGCGAAGACCCGACCGACCACCTTGAGCTGCGGCTGGATGGCCTTGCTGTAGAAGATGGCGTAATACGGATTCATGATTCCGCAAGCGGTACCATGGGATACAATGTCGACCAACGAGAAACTGGTCAAGTGGGCACCGCTGGTTCCTCCGATCATGATGGCGTAACCACCTAAGTCGGTAGCCAAGCCGATGGCCTCGCGGGCGGCCAGGTTCTTTGGGTCGGCGACCAATTCTTTGGCGTGGCTGGCCACCAAATCCATGGCGGTCTCAGCAACCTCGGCCGCTTTGGCATAGGCATCGCCTTTGGCACCGCAGAAGACCTCGAAGGTGTGGGCGATGGCGTCCAAAGCCCCGTCGATGGTCACGCTGACCGGCATCGAGACCGTCACGGCATAATCAAACAGGGCCACTTGGGGGACGATGGCCATGTCGACGATCAATTTCTTTTGGCCGACGACAGGGTCGGTAATGTTGGAATATTTGGTCAGGTGGGCTCCAGAACTGGAGGAAGTCTCGACCGCGATGAGCGGGCGCAGCTTTTTACCACTGTCCTGCAGGGCTTTGGTGACCATCCCCATGCCGAAGTACCAGTCGATCTCGGGAGTCACCGCCGCTCCGAGCGATGCGAGCATGTTGGCCGCCTTGCAGGCATCGATGGTTGAACCACCGCCGACTGCGATGACGACATCGGGATCATGGTGGAGGATATAGGACTCCAAGCGGTACACATCCTCGCGGGGGGCGTTGGGCTTGGCATCGGGGGCGATGGAGCCTCCGGCCAATTGCACGCCTGCATCAGCGAGCGATTGGGCGACCTTGTCGGCCACCGGCTTCATGTAGGTGTTATTGCACACCACCAAGGCCTTTTTGCCATAGCGGGCGGCGATGGAACCGATCTGGTCCAAAACTCCCACTCCGAATACATAATCATCGCCCTTCCACTGCTTGAGCAAGTCATAGGCTTTCTTCACCGATGTGTTCATGTGTTTCTCCTCTCTTCAAGATAGTTCGTTCAACGGACCATCGCCAATACCTCATCGGCGATGTTTTTGGCCGATAGGCCATAAGCAGCCAACAACGGGATGTACGGCCCAGTCTCAGTAAAACAGTCCTGGACACCGACAGCCCGGTACGTGTAGGACACTCCTGCCTTCGCCAAAGCCTCGGTGCAGGCACTTCCAAAACCTCCGATGACGTTGTGCTCCTCGACAGTCAGCAACTTGCCGGTCTTGGCGACCGATGCCTTCAAGCCGTCCACGTCGAGGGGCTTCACGAATGCCATCGACAAGACCTCGGCCTTGATCCCTTGCGAAGCCAACAGCGCTGCGGCTTCGACAGCCATCGGCGCGGTGATGCCGTTGGCGGCAATGGTCACATCCGAACCCTCATGCAACAACACCGCTTTGCCGGTGGCAAACTCATCGGTCTCAGGCAGGTCGGGCATCGGGTTGCGGTTCAACCTGATATAGACCGGGCCATCCTGATTCAGCGCATACTCGAGCGCTTGGGCAGCCTGGCGGGCGTCGGCAGGAACAATCACCTTCATGCCGGGAATGGCCCGCATGATGGCGATGTCGGTGATCGATTGGTGGCTGGCCCCGTCGAACGAGTCCGACAGCCCACCGTAAGCCCCCGCCAGGACAACATTGAGGTTATTGTAGCAGAGTACGTTGCGCACTTGGTCGGTTGCTTTCAACGCCAAGAAAATGGCGAACGCATTCACTACCGGGCGGTAGCCACAGGTGGCCAGTCCGGCAGCGACATCGACCATGTTGGCCTCGGCCACACCGCAGTTGAAAAACCGCTCGGGATAGGCTTTGCCGAACATCCCCGATTTAGTGCTGGAAGAGACATCCGCATCGAGCACGACGAGCTTGGGATTGGTCTTGCCCAATTCGACCAACTTGGCACCGAACGATTCACGCATGGCGACACTCATAGCACAGCCTCCTTCTTCTCGAGGTCGGCGACCAACTGCGGCCGGCCTTCGGCAAAACTCTTATCATCGATGGGAGCCCCATGCCAGGTGCTCTTGCCCTCCATGAAGGAGACGCCCTTGCCCTTGACGGTGCGGTACACCACCGCTTTCGGCCACGGTCCACCAGCATCCATCCAGGCGAATGAAGCCAAGATGTCGGCCGTGTCGTGCCCGTCGTAGGAACGCTCGGCGACATTCCACCCGAACGCCTTGAGCTTGTCGGGCAACGGATCGAGCGGCATGATGTCGGACGATGTGCCGTCAAGCTGCACGCGGTTGTAGTCGATCATCAACACCAAACGCTCCGGGCGGTATTTGGCAGCCGTCATGACGGCCTCCCAGGTCTGCCCTTCGTTCAGGCAACCCTCGCCGGTCATCACGTACGTCCAGTAGTGCTTTTGGGAAAGCCGGGCGGCCAACGCCATGCCCACCCCCACCGAAAGCCCGTGGCCCAAGGCACCGGTCGACATGTCGATCCCCGGGGTCTTGTGCATCGAAGGATGTCCCTGCAAATGCGAACCAAGGGTCCTGAACCCAGTCAGGTCCCCGACCGGGAAGAAGCCGCGGTGGGCCAGCACAGTGTAGATGTTCAGCGAAGCGTGCCCCTTGGAAAGGACGAAACGGTCGCGGTCCTCCCAGGCGGGTTCTTCAGGGCGCACGTCCATGCGGTTGAAATACAAGGCCGTGGTCAATTCCAGAGCCGAGGAAGCCCCACCCCAGTGACCGGTTTGACGCTCCCTGAGTATGTCGAATATTTCGAGACGCATGGCGGCAGCCAGAGCCGAGAGCTCTTTAGCCGAATAGGGTCTCGACCCTTTCCCTTGCAGCAATCCCTGTAGTTTATCGTTCATTGCAGCTCCTTCCATAGTATCGGTAGCACGTCGGCGAATAACTAAATCAGATACGTCTTTACCGAATTGTATACCGTATACAATTAATATAGCATCATCGCCCCCAGCTGTCAAACGGTTTCTAGCCACCACGACAGATATTTTTGATATTATCCATGCTAGAATATGTTTGCAACAAATAAAGTTTTCGTATATAGTATCTAAAGCATGCCGAATTCTCCCGTTCAGGCCCCATTACAGAGTATTACCACAAAAAAACAAGCACGGCTGAATCGGCATCACAACCAATCTTACGATGGTTATATCAAGCATTTGTATACGGTAAACACGAGGACACTATATGGCTAACATCATCGTTCAGAAAAGCCTTGCCGACAGGGTTTACGACCTGCTCAAGGCGCAAATACTCAGCGGCGAGCTTAAAGGGGGCATGTTGATCCCCGAGGAACAACTCGCCCAACAGTTCGGGGTTTCGCGCACCCCCATCCGCGAGGCGATCCGCCGATTGTCGGAATACGGCCTGGTGGTGCTCAAGCCGCGCAGCCATGCCATGGTGTATGCGATGAACCAGAAAGAGGCCAACGATATCGCCCAGGTGCGCATCACGCTGGAGCGCTTGGCGGTCGACATGCTCACCGCTGAAGCGATCGAGAAAAATATCGAGCAGCTGGCCCGCCTTGCCGCCGACTGCCAGTATTTCCTCGGCATCGGCAACCGCAGCGCACTGTTCGAGACGGACAGTCAATTCCACAACGTCATGGTCAAATGTGCCGCCAACAACGCGTTGAGCAATCTCTATGAACGGTTGGACGCCCAAGTGCAATTGTTGCGGGTAGCCCAGAACCTGTCCGACGAGAAACTCGGCTCCATCATCAACCAACACGGACAACTCATCCAATACCTTCGCACCGGCGACAAGAATGCCTGCAAGACCCTGCTCTACTCGCACATCATGCATTCACCCGAATGACCGACACCACATACCATCCATAGGAGCCGACTCATGGAGCACGACACGATAATCGTCATCTACGGAAGCGATGAACGGGCCATGACCGAACGCTTGTTGCGGCAAGCCGACATGGTTGCCATGCTGCCCGACAGACAGGCCTCGATCGTCCTCAAACCGAATTTGGTGGTCTCCAAGACAGCCGACAGCGGAGCGGTCACCCACCCGGGCATCATCGAGACGACCATCGTCCACCTCAAGGATCTAGGGTATCACGACATCACCATCGCCGAGGGATCTTGGGTAGGCGACAGCACCGAGCGGGCTTTCAAGGTCAACGGGTATGACAAGATGGCCGAACGGTACGGTGTCAAGCTGATCGACCTCAAGCGCGACCGATTTGTGGAGCTGACTGCTGCGGGAATTACGATGCAGGTGGCCAAAACCATCATTGAGTGCGACTTCCTGATCAGCTTCCCGGTGCTGAAAGGCCATTGCCAGACAGCGATGACCTGTGCCTTGAAAAACATGAAGGGGTGCTTGTCGGACCGTTCGAAACGGTACTTCCATTCGATCGGGTTGCACGAACCGATTGCTGCCCTCAACCTGGCCCGTCGGGCCGACTTGGTGATAGTCGACAGCCTCAACGGGGACCTCGATTTCGAAGAAGGGGGCACTCCGGTGGCGACCAACCGGATGTTCACCGGTCGAGACAGCGTCCTCATCGACGCATTCTCGGCCGGTTTGATGGGGTTCGACCTGGCAGACATCCCCTATATCGCTTTGGCTGAGGATTTGGGAGTCGGAAGCAGTGCTGTCGACCGTGCCAAGGTGGTCGAATTGAACCAAGACCTCGTGCTGAGTCACCACAAGCCCAGCATGCGGGTCAAGGAACTAGCTGCCCGGGTGCAGGAGCGTTCGGCCTGCAGCGCATGTTACGGCAACTTGATCCATGCCTTAGCCCGTCTTGACGAGAAAGGGATTCTCGATGATGGTGCAACCCAGCTGTGCATAGGGCAAGATTTCAAGGGCAAGACTTTCGAAGGCTTGGGCATCGGCTCTTGCACCAAAGGCGGAAGTGCCCATGTAGCCGGCTGCCCGCCCAAAGCCATCGACATCGTCAAGTTTTTAGAAAATCAGCTACGGTCTTGATCCTTCACGACCTTGCCCCCTTTCATGACGAACGCCACCCGCGACAACGACTGCATATCCTGGAGGGGATTGCCTTCGACAGCGATCAGGTCGGCTTCATAACCCTCAGCCAGCGTGCCGGTGATCCCGTCGAGGTTCATCAGTTGGGCCGCCCGTGAGGTGACTCCTTGCAGGATGTCCACCGGAGCCGCTCCCAAGCGGTGCATCAACACGAGTTCACGATGGAGCAAACCATGGTTGGCGCCGGTGCCGATCACATAGCGGACCCCGGCCTTGACGATGGTGGCGATCCGTTCGGCCACCTGCTCCCTGGCCGCCCTGACCCGCTTGACGTAATCGCTCTTGCAATTCTTCTCGCGGTCCTCGTCGAGGAACACCCCGGGAGTGAAGCATATCCAAGTCTTATGGCGGAGCATCAGCTCGATGTCCTCGCGCGTAGCCCAGAAGGCGTGCTCGAGGACATTGATGCCCTCCTCCACACAGAAACGCAAGCCGATGCCACCGATGCAATGGGCGCTGGTCATGCACCCGCATGCATTGGCCTCACGGGCGACGACAGCGATCTCTTCACGGCTAAAATAATGGGGGACGAACGTGCCTGTCCCGGGGGCAATGGTGCTGGTCACGAATATCTTGAGCCACTCAGTGGTGCGGTAGAGGTTCTGCCGGCACAACCGACGCACCTCGTCCGCTCCAGACAGCCCTTGCCCGACATGGCCACGATCGTGCAGGCTTCTGATGCCGATGCCGGCCACCTGAAGGCGCGGTCCGACCACTTCGCCAGCGGCGATCTTGTCCCGCAGCACGATGTCGATCCCGTAACGGTCCCCAAGGCAGCGCATCGTGGTGATCCCAGCCTCCACATCGTCGCGCAACGCCTTCAGGGCGATGAGGGTATGGGCACATTCCGAGTCATCCGCCACGCAGGGCTGCCCAGGTAGCCGTACATCTTGGGTCACGTGGGAGTGGGCGTCGATCAAACCGCACATGAGGACCAACGGTTTGCTTAAAGTGATGACCGGCACCCCATGATATTCGGCTTGGAGGTCTTCTCTGGAGGTGACCCTGGCGATCTTTCCCTCCCGGATCAACACAACCTGGTCATGGTGCTCCTGGAACGACGGACCGTACAATACCGTATCAGCTTTGATCAAACAGGCATGGTCCACCTTCTGGCCTCCTCGGAACGTGATGCAGCGCTTTGTCTTTAGCATACCACACCCAAATCGGCGGTAGGCAACAAGCTCAAGCCCAGATGACCCAGACCAACAGGGAGCCGGTCAACACCGCCGACAACGTGAACGGAACACTGATGCCCATGAATTTACCGGGAGTGACCGTATGTCCCATCTTCCCCAAGATGCCCAGGGCGGCGATGTTGGCCGATGCGCCGATCGGCGTGAGGTTCCCCCCGAGGGTCGCCCCGACCAGCAAACCGAAGTACAGCACGGTCGGCTCGATCCCCATGCGCGCAGCAATGGTGGCCACCACCGGCAACATGGTCGCAACATAGGGGATGTTGTCGATGAAAGCCGACAAGATGACCGAGAATCCGACGATGATGGCATAAGCGGCGAACACGCTGTTTCCACTTAAGGTGGCGAACAATGATCCCAGTGCATCTACCACACCGGCGCGGGTGATGCTGGCAATGACGATGAACAAGCCGGCCAAGAGGATCAAGGTGAACCAATCGATCTCCTTCAAGATCCGGCCAAAAGGCTCAAGGCTGCGTTCACGCACCAACCGGTAGACGATGCCCACCCCCAACATGAACAAGCAGATCAAACCGTTGACGTGGTCGGCGATGAACGGGTCGAGGCCGTCCTTCGGCACCAACGAGACGAGGATGAGCGCAAGAACAGTGCCTCCCAACAGGAATGTCGGCACATAGTCGCCGACATGGGTCCGTTCGATGGCGACCAGCTTGGTGCGTTCTTTGCGAAAGGCATACCACAACACCAACATCGCTACCAGAGCTCCGATTTGCACGATCCAGAACAAACCGGGCTTGCCCCGGTAGAAGAAGAAATCGGTGAAATCAAGGCCCATGTGGCCGCCGAGCAGGATGGAGGTGGTGTCCCCGACCAAGGTGGCCGCCCCTTGCAAGTTCGACGAGATGGCAATGGCGATAACGCTCCCTACCGGTGAAATGTTCAATTTGCGGGACATGGTGATGGCCAACGGAGCCACCATCAACACAGTCGCCACATTGTCAATGAAAGCCGATACAATCCCCGCAAACAAAGCCAAGGCGATGATCGCCCATCTCACATCGGGCATCTTGGCGATGACCAAGTCGGCAAGCAGGGCGGGCATGCGCGACTCGA
>CAZJAK010000002.1:0-79005 GCA_964543935.1 uncultured Spirochaetaceae bacterium | reverse complement strand
GTCCCGCCGAGGATGATGATGACGTTCCAGTCGACTGCTGCCAGAACCTCACGATACGGCAGGTAACCGCTGACGACAAACGTCGCTGCTGAAATCAGAGCGATGTAGGCCCGCAGTGTCGGAAACGCCAAGAGCGCCCCATAGGTGGCTACGAACAGGATGATGGCGACAATCATACGTGTAGCCAAGCCTCCCGCAACGTCCGCTTTGCATTTGCCAAAACAAGGTCGGGATCCTCCCCCACCTGTGGTTTTACCTCAAAGCTCACCAATGGACGCTCTTGTTTGTTTAGAAAACCGCTGTTCAACAACACTCTCAGGTAAGCGGCCAATTCGGCAGTGTCGTTCTCGCCTCCCGGATACCCGAAGCGGGGATGGTTGTCGCCATAGGCCGGCGATGCTTTGTCGCGCATCACCGCATTGCCCATGTGGACATGGCGGATGTGCTTGATAATCGGCAGGATGTGCTCTTCATTGCTCTCGAGCAACAACGGGATGTGGCTGCTGTCGACTTGGATGGCGAAGTTGTCCCAACGCGGGCACATGGTTTCTGCCAAACGCACCACCCGCTGTGACGGTCCGATCAAGGAACGTTTGTCGATGTCGCTGTCGAACACTTCGATTTCGACCACCATGCCCCCGCCCTGTTTGGCGTGGGCGCACAACTGGTCCACCGACTGCAGCAAAGCTTCGAAGGATTGCTCGATGGATCCGCTTTCATAGCGGCCGGCCAAGAATGCAAAATAGTCGGAGCCAAACTCATAGGCCTCGTCGATACCGGCTTTCAAGGCATCGACAGCAATCCTTCGTTGTGTCTCGTCCACATCGTTGATGTTGAGTTTGCGGCCCAAGGTGATGCCTTGTCCTCCAAAAGCAACCGCTTGCAGGTGGGCGGTCCTGATCATGGCAATCGCCTGACGGCGCACTTCAGCGTCGGCGAAATGACCGACTTCGATGGCGTCGAAGCATGGGTCGCACAACAACTTTTTCAGGCTGTCCAACTTGGCCTGCTCGTCGCTCCCGCTGAAGGGGTACGATACATGGTGGACGGTGCCCAGTTTCATGAAAGCATGCATTGGCTCGTTCATCGATTTCCCTCCTGCAACACTCGTGCGGTCTGTTCGATACATAGCCGGGGACTGCTGAGCACCGCGCACCGGCACGTCTGTGCGACCTGCTGTTCCAAATGTGCCATGGAAGCCTGCGCCAAGACGATGAGGTCCGGTTTACCGACCGAGCGGGCCATCTCGAGCACGAGTTTATCGTGGGTGGCGCGGTCTCCTTGTTTCAGGGCGGCGATTGCCTCCGGGCAGACATGACTCTCAATATCGATCGGCACGTGGGCGGCTTGTGCTTCAGCTTTGATCTTCGACACGGTCGGCCCGACCGTACTGCGGGCGGTGGCCAACACGGTAACCTTGTTCCCATAGGTCACAGCCAGACGGCACATCTCGTCGTCTACCGCCACCAAAGGAACCTTGGCAGTAGGCCTGATGAGGGTGACGGCGGGAGTCAATGTCGAACACGTCACCACGATCAGGTCGGCTCCGGTGAGTTCGGCGTTACGGATGTCGTTGACCAAGCGCTGATGGTTCACATCGGAGAACACTCCGGTATCAGCCGGATCGGATGCCAAGAAATCATCGAGTATGTTGTGGATCTTGACATCGTTGCCGACAGCAGCGCGCAATTGCGGCTCAAAGCTGTCCAACACGCTCTTCACCGTGTGGATCAATGCGATTCTTTTCATGGCGCGAACCTCCTTGGACCGGTACAC
Source organism: uncultured Spirochaetaceae bacterium (assembly GCA_964543935.1). Classification (GTDB taxonomy): domain Bacteria; phylum Spirochaetota; class Spirochaetia; order Sphaerochaetales; family Sphaerochaetaceae; genus JAAYDK01. The sequence continues at coordinate 77,229 of CAZJAK010000002.1, read as the reverse complement.
AATCATCATAATACAGAGGGAGGGATGGTTGTCGAGCACCCACCCCTCCCAAAATCAAGCCATCTCGATGTGAAACGGTTCAGTTATTTACCGATGGACTTGAGATAATCAACCTGGAACTTCTCCATGTAGGACTTGGCTTCGACCATGTCCTTGAACTCGGAGACGAGCTTGTACTTGTCGATGTACTCGGCCTTCCAAGCAGCAGAGAGGGAGACAGCCTTGAGGGCATCGCTCCAATACTTGGCAGCAGCCGGGCTCATCGCCTTGGGGCCGACGACACCGCGCCAAATCGGGTTCTCGACGTTCTTGTAGGATCCGACTTCGCTGAGTGTCGGAGCCGAAGCGAGGTTGCCGGTGAAGCGGTTGTTGGCCAAGGCGAGGATCGGGGTGAGCTTGCCAGCGACGACATACTGGTCGGCAGCAGCAGGCTTGGACATGACCAAGTCGACGTGACCGCCGAGGACGCTGGTGATGGCGGCGCTGGTGGCATCGTTGGTGATGAAGGAAATCTGGTTCTGGGTGAAGCCGAGTTCCTTGACCAACATTTCGTAGGTGGCGATATCGTCGCCCTTGGAACCCGCGATAACCACGTTCTTGCCGCTCTTGACGGCATTGATCACCTCGGCGAAGGTCTTGTACTTGGCATACTCGCCGATATAGAGCAACTGCTTGTCGACAGCCATGACGGCCAACGGGGTGAAGTTCTCGATGCGGTTGTCGGTGTTCTTCAGCATGGGACCGTGGTCGCCGCTGTTGAAGGTGAGCAGAGTGTGGTCGGCCAACTTGCCGGCTGCGACACGGCTGACCATCAGACGGCCTACTTCGCCACCGCCATCGGTCTTGTTGGTGACCAAGAACGTCTGGCCGCTGACCAGGTTTTCACGGGTCATGATGTCGGAAATCTTGCGGGTGTAGATATCGCTGCCGCCACCGGGGCTGGACGTGACGATCCACTCGATCTCTTTGGAAGGGACGAATCCGGCTGTTGCCGGCTCGGCTTGACCCTGCGCGAACAGAGGGGCAACGAGGGCAATCAACAGGATCAGGGTTGCGGACACAACATGCTTTTTCATGTCATTCTCCTTTTGACGTAACTACGATTCAGTCGCCGAACAACGTTCTGCGAAGGGTGCGCTAAGATTTTTTGGCTTTCCGTTTGACCAAGCCGGTTTTCTGCAATACGAACCGGATGATCGGGAAGGCGACGAAAGCGAGCAACAATACGGTGAACACGGTAGCGATCGGACTGGAGAAGAAGATGTCGACTTTACCTTGCGAGATGATGAAGGCTTTGCGCATGTTCGATTCGAGCAACGGGGCTAGCACGAAAGCGAGCAACAACGGGGCGGTCGAATAGTGGAGTTTGCCGAGCACATAACCGAAAATGCCCGACAGGAACATCACCAACACCGAGTACATCGAGTTATCGGTGCTGTAAGAACCCACGAAACAGACCACCGTGACGACAGGAATGAGCAACTTGGTGGGAACCGACAGGATCTTGATCAAGAACGGGATGACGCCCCACGAGATCACCAACGTGATGATGTTGGCCAAAAAGAGCGAAGCGATCAACCCCCAGGCGAAATCGGGCTCGTTCTGGAACAACAGCGGGCCGGGGTTGAGACCCCACATCATCAAGCCACCGAGCAACACTGCTCCGGTGCCCGAACCGGGAATTCCCAAGGCAAGCAACGGGGCGAATGCACCGGCAGCGGCGGCGTTGTTGGCCGATTCACAGGCAGCCAGGCCCTCGATGGCCCCAGTCCCGAGCGGCTCCTCGTTCTTGAACGGTTTTTGCGCGGCATACCCGATGAACGAGGCCGAAGTCGCCCCTGCTCCGGGTAGCACACCGACAAAGGTGCCGATCAGGCCGGCCCGGACCGAAGGCATGAACATGCGCTTGAAGTCATGGGCGGTGATCATGCTCCCTTTGAGGGTGAGCTTGTCGGTGACCGCCTCCGATTTCAGATGGCGCTCTTCCATGAGCTTGATGACTTGGGAAAAGCCGACTGTGCCAATGACGAAGGCGGTGAACGGGATACCGCCCAACAGGTAGATGTTGCCGAAATTATAGCGGGGGCTACCAGAAAGGGTATCCATGCCCATGCTGGCGAACAGAATCCCGAGCATGGTGAGCATGAGGCCTTTGGTGGGATTCTCACCCATCAACCAACCGATCGAGGTCATCGTCAGCATCAACAAGGCCGCCATCTCGGCTGGACCGAACTTCAAACCGATATCGGCCAACAGTGGCCCCATGAAGGTGAGGATGAGGATTCCAACCGCACCGCCGATGAACGAGGCGATGTTGCTTGTGAGCAGTGCTTGACCGGGACGGTGTTTTTTAGTCGCCATCGGATACCCATCAAGCAATGTCACCACTGCCGGCCCATCGCCAGGAATGTTCAGCAGGATCGCGCTGAAAGCCCCGCCGTACATGTTGGCGTAATACAGGGCCCCGAGCATGATGATGGCGGTGGTCGGATTGAACTTATAGGTCAGCGGCAGCAGCAAGGCCACCCCGGCCAGCGAGCCGATGCCGGGCATCGCACCCACAATCAAACCCAAAACTGCTCCGAGGATGGTAGCGCCGATGTTCTCGAACGTGAACAAGACAACGAATCCGTGCATCAATGCTTGCAAGTTTTCCATCGTGCTCCTCCTAGTACATGATCAGGTTGTAGAGCAATCCCTTGGGGAACGGGACTCCCAACCACAGGACGAAGGCCCCGAGGACGATGGCCATGATGACTGCGAAGGTGATGAGGGTTGTCTTCCAACTGCACTTTTCATACCATTTCAGCCACACGATCACATAGACAGCCAAGCTGGGAATGAATCCGATCAGATAGGTGGCAGCAATGATGGCCACACCGCTGATCGGCACCAGCCAGTTTTCCAGCGGCCAAGCGGGTGACTTTTCTTTGAAGGAGAAGATGAAACCAAGGATGCTCATCGTGAAAAGTACGATCGAGACCACCACCGGCACAAAACCGGGCATCGGCCCTTTGTACTGGTCCCAAAACCCGTACTTGGTCAATCCCAAATAGAGGAACAGCAGGGCGAGCGCGGCCAAGGCCAACGGTACGACCTGTTTTGAACCGAACTTGCCCTGAGTCCGCTTTTCTTCGTTCATGCATTGCCCCCCTTATTCAACATATGGCTTGCCATGCGGCAGGTCATCGTCACGGCATTCTCGAAGGCTTTGGTGCGCACGATGCCTTTGCCGGCGATATCGTAAGCGGTGCCGTGGGCGCAAGTGGCGATCGGAGCCACCAATCCTCCGGCTATCGTGATACCCTCGTCGAAACCTTTCAATTTAAGGGCGATCTGGCCTTGGTCGTGGTACATCGTCACCACAGCGTCGAAGTCCCCCCGAAAAGCCTTGATGAACAAAATATCGGAGGGAAACGGACCGGAGGCTTCGATTCCGCGCGCTTTCGCTTGTTCGATGGCCGGCTCGATCACGTCGATTTCCTCGCGTCCGCACAAACCGTGTTCACCAGCGTGGGGATTCAAAGCCGCCAAACCCAAGCGGGGCTTGGCTATGCCGGCATTGCGCAATGAGGTGTCGGCCAAGACGATCGCCCGCATGATCCGGTCGACGGTCAAGTTGGCGCTGACCTCTTTGATGGGGATGTGGCTGGTGGTCCGGGTGGTCCACAGATTGCCGACCACGTTGATTTCTCCAAACGGGCCGGTGTGTCCGAATATGTCGGCCAGCAAATGATGTTCACTCTCAAACGGACACCCGGCCTTTTTCATAGCCTCTTTGTTGAAGGGAGCAAAGACGAATCCGTGGATTTCGCCATCCAAGAACAACCGGGCCGCCTTGTGGATCATGGCCAGCACGGCCGCACCACTGGCGATGCTGATCTTCCCGATGGTGTAATCCTTGGCCGGATCCAGATCCTTCTGATCCAGCAAGGGAATCGGACCATTCCAATCGGCATGGGCGATGTCATCGATCGTTTGGTAGGGAACCTGCTTGCCGGCGATAGCCAAGCCTTGTTCGAACACTCGTGCATCTCCGATGATCACCGGCCTGCACAGCTTATCGAAGAATCCGGAAGCGACGGTCTTCGCCACCAGTTCCGGTCCCACTCCAGTCGCATCGCCCAACAGTACCCCGATGATCGGCTTCACACTCATGGTTGCACATCCTGTCCGTCGATTGGAAGAGCTCGCAATGGCGCAATTCTCCCTGAACAGGGACATAGCAAGAAGCGTGCCATCTTGTCTCCCACTCTCTCTACAGCAGCAAAATCCCCAGAAGAAGGTGAAAAGAGCATGAAGGGTGGAAATTCAAGCCGAACGCCACTCCAAGCACTTCCAATAATCGTGTTTCATGTGTTTCAATTGTTTCAACTGTTTCAACATCTTCTCCATACTCGACAAAGCCCCGACCAGGTTGGTAGAATGGACGCCAAGTGGCTGTACCGGCCACATTGCGGAGGAACCATGACCACATCGATGTATGTCTTGCTGATAGTGGCGATACTCATCACCGTAGCCAACTTCACGTTGATGTACCGGGTAAGGAGAAACAAGAAGCTGGCCGCCCAGAAATACCAACAACTCATGGCATCGTTGCGCGACAGGACGATCAAGGAGATGAAACGGCGCTCTCTTCATTTCGACAAAACCTATCCTGTGGTCTCCGATACCGACGAAGGCTTCCTGTTTTGTTTGGATACGATTCGCCAAAAGGCCTCCTTTGCAGACAGCAAGCGCGTACGGTTCTTCGACTACGCCGACTTCCTCTCAAGTGAGGTCCACGTTCAAATCTCGGACGATCCCAAATATTACGAGAGCGTGCGCCTGACCGTCAGGATGGGGAATTCGGACCAGCCGCTGGTGTTCCCGCTCGGCAACCGCCGCAACAAGCGATCAGGCATCCTGGGGAAGTTCATCATCGACACAGCCAACCAGCTCAACGATGTGATCAACAAGGTCATCGCCCGCGACCCGTCTGTCATCACCGATCCGAACACCCTGCCAACACATTCGGAACCGGTCGAGCAGCAAGTGCAAAAAGAGGAAGAGGGCCCCAACACCGAGTTGGACGAATAAAGCTCGTTCAAACTCCTCCTTGGTTCCGGGCTTGCTCCTCGCGCAACCGGCGCCACAAGGTGGTGCGGCTCACCCCGATGCGGCGGGCGAAAGCATCGCGGTCCAAACCGCTTTGCTCGAGTTGCCGGCTCAACGGGAGCTCCCGCTGATCCGATTGGGCCGACGTATAGGGAGAAGCAGTCCGCCCGTGGTGTCCGATGAGATGGTCTTGCGCATGGCTGCGGTCGTCGAACAAGTAAAAATTCTCGACCTCGCTTGTGCCGATCACGCCCGACTCGTTGAGGATGGCCATCCGTTCGCTGAAATTGCGCAACTCGCGGATGTTGCCCAACCATGAGAAGCCTTTCATCAGTTCAATGACCTCGGGCTCGATGCGCGGCACAGGTTTTCCAGCCTCAGTCGAGTAGCGTTGCACGAAATGCCTGAAGACAACCTCGATGTCCTCGGGCCGCTGCCGCAGCGGCGGGATCTTGAGGTTGAGCAGATTGATCCGGTAATAGAGGTCCTCGCGGAATTGCCCTATCTGGATACGGTCGAGGATGTTGATGTTGGTCGCCGAGATGATGCGGACATCGACAGGGACCACCGTATCGCCGCCGATCTTGCGGATCTCTTTCTCCTGCAGCACCCTGAGGATCTTGGCTTGCAGGCGCAGCGGCATCTCGCCGATCTCGTCGAGGAACAAGGTGCCCTTGTGGGCCAGTTCGAACAAGCCCATCTTGCCACCCTTGACCGCCCCCGAGAAAGCCCCCTCGGTATAGCCGAACAGCTCGCTTTCCAACAAAGGCTCCGGCAAGGCGGCACAGTTGACCGCCACGAACGGTTGGCTGGCACGCTTGCTGGCGTTGTGGATGCTTTGGGCGAACAACTCCTTGCCGGTACCGGTTTCCCCGATGATGAACACATTGGAATCGACTTGGCTGTATTTATAGGCGGTGGCGATGAGCATCTTCATCTTGGGATTCTCGCTGATGATGTTGCTGAACCGATAGTGGGCCACCAGGCCCTTTTTGCTCATCTCTTTGCGGATCTTGTGCTCAGTCTCACGCAAGGCCTCGACGTTGCGGCAGGTGAACAAGACCCCCACGCTTTGTTCATCCACCATGATGGGCGATTTGGCGACCAATGTCAGCTGACCGTACAGCGTCTCCAGCACTTCCGATTCCACTTGGGTTTTAAGTGTCTCCGTCCACCGCGATGAGGGGTAGAGTTCCTCGATCAAACGTCCTTCGAGCGAAGCATGGCGGTCTTGCAACAATAGCTGCGCGGCTTGGACATTGGCTGCCACGATCTGGCCCGAGCGGTTGACGACGAACATCACGTCCTCGGTGTTGTTGAGCAAGGTCGTCACCAAATTGGCCCTGGTCCGCTCGCGGTTGAGCGACCGGCCGGCCGCCACCGCTTCGTTGAGGGCTTTGGTCATGGCGGCTTCCCCGGTCTTGATATGGACACCAAGGTAGCCAAGGGACTCGCACTTGCGGCACAAGGTAAGGCCTCCGACGAACGTCCTCACTCCCATTGCGGCCAGCTCGCGAATGGACTCGTAGACATGTTCTTGGTCCTCGGCTTGCCGCAAGTGGATCGGTATGCCGGTAAGGTCGTAAATCATCGAAGAGTCGAAGATGCTGGGGTCGGTGACGACAATCCCCACCCCCTTGTCGCCATAACCCTCACGGCATCTCCACAACGCACTCACCAAATCGCTGGCCGAGATCGATATCTCGACGACATGCAAGCTGGCATCGGAGCGGGCCAATGCACGAGCAGTTATGCCGCGGGCCACGACGATGTCGTACCCCCTATCCACGATCGCCTGGAGCTCTTGGGAGCCGGTTCCGACGATATGGTGCAGGTCGATGGTCAATTCTGGTTCATCGAGTGTCCCCACATACGATTCCACCTGTTGGTACAGTTCATCGTACGGAACCACCACAAGAATCTTGATCATCGTCGACATCTCCCGTGCGCTGAGTATAGCATGAGACGACTCGATTGTCCGGAACGGATTGCTTCAACGGGCGCCTTTCGTTAGAATCACAGCCATGGATTCGCCTATCGACAAGGCGAAGGGGATGTTTGGGCTCTACCGCAATTTACCTGCAGCAATCTACGTCCTGTTCGTCGCTACCATCATCAATGGGATCGGGAGCTTTGTCTTCCCGTTCCTTGTGTTGTTGCTCACCCAACGCCTCGGTTTTTCCGATGGCACAGCCGGGGCGTTCATGTCGCTGGCCACTTTGGCTTATGTGCCCGGCTCCTTCATCGGCGGCAAGTTGGCCGACCGCATGGGGCGCAAACGGATCATGATTTTCGGCCAAGTCATGGCGAGCGTCATGTTTGCAGTGGCGGGCTTCCTTGGCGACTCCCACCTCGTGCCGTGGTTCATCCTGCTGCACCTCCTGTTCGACGGCATCACCGACCCGGCCCGCAGCGCCCTGCAGACCGATGTCACCACCCAAGAGAACCGCCAAGCCAGTTTCTCACTCACCTATCTCGGCCACAACATGGGCTTTGCCATCGGACCGGTCATCGCCGGATATCTGTTCTACAGCTCTCCACAGTGGTTGTTCTTCGGCAACGCCATCGCCGGTTTGTTGTCCGTCGCTTTCGTCATCTGGCGCGTTCCCGAATCCAAACCGGATGCCAAAACCATCGAGGCCAGCTATGGCAGCGACTCGACCGAACGTGCCCAGCGGGGCAGCTTGCTCAAGGCGTTGCTTTCCCGGCCACGGCTGTTGCTCTTGGCCGTTTGCATCACCTGTTTCAGTTTCACCTACAGCCAGGCCTTGTTTGCACTGCCGCTGCACACCACCGGGATGTTCGGAAAATCGGGAGCTTTGGTATACGGGACAATGATGTCGGTGAACGCCATCGTAGTGGTGCTGTGCAACGCACCCATCGTCATGCTGTTGCGCAAGCGCCACCCGCTGCAAAACATCGCCCTCGCCGGCATCCTCTATGCAATCGGCTTCGCCAGCATGGGACTGGCCCGCTTGCCGCTGTGGCTGTACGCCTTGACGGTCGTCTACACTCTCGGAGAAATCACCGATGCCACCAACACCCACTATTACATCGCCAACAACACTCCGATGAGCCACCGGGCCCGCTTCAGCGCCATCATGCCGGTCATCACCGGTTTCGGTCATGCGATCGCCCCGGCAATCGGTGGCCGCATCAGCGAACAGCACGGATTGGACTTGTTGTGGATCATCATCGGAGTAACGGCTTTGATGGGATCATTTGGGGTAAAAATCCTTTATTGGACTGAAAAGAAAAATAAATTGTCACAATAAATGTCATTTTCGTATGTTTCGAAAAAATTGTCGTACCGGTTTTGCAAAAATATATTTACATTCCCAAGAAACGGCTTTATTGTCATGACATGGATGTTGGAAAAGCGATCAAAGATTTGAGAACGAAGGCTGGATTCTCTCAGGACAAGCTCGTAGCCCAGACGGGAATCTCGAGGAGCCAGCTCTACTTCATCGAATCGGGAAGATGCGTTCCAAGAGTCGAGACGATGGAAAAAATCGCGTCGGTCCTCAACGTAAAGGTTTCGGACATCATCATCATGGCCGAGACGCACTATCCGACGAAGCCGACGAACTGACGGTCGCTGGGATTTGCCGTCTGATTTTCCGTTTCTCCACTGCTTGGTCGTGGCCTCTGTGAAACCGAGGCGTCGTGAGGAAGGCGCGGGACGGCGTCGTGTTGTTTGCCGCGAGACTTCTGAGTTCTGCCCTGCCTGATGGATAATCGCCCATCGGACGACAAGGCATACAAACAGACCCCGGGCATGGTCCGATGTCCGGGGTTTTTTCTGCCCTTACAGCTGCTCCATGGCCAACAAGCAAGCGCCTTCGAGCGCTGTCCCTTTTTGTTCGACCAGATGCAGGTCGACCCCGTGTGCCACCAATCCAGTTGAAAACGCCTCGCGCACCATGCTGTCATGCTCGAACACGCCTCCAGCTGCAATCAGTTCGCGCTGTTCGACATCAGGAGCCCTGCGGGCCACAACGTTTGCCATCAGCACGAGTTCCTCAGCAGCGCGGTGCAAAATGTCGACAGCCAAGGGATCTTGGGCCAAGGCCAGGCGGGTGACTGTCGGAGCCAGGGCGGCGATGTCGGCTTTGCTTGCTTTGGCATGGACGAAAGCAACCAGATCGTCGACATGCTGCAACGAACAAGCGGCCAACAGATGCCCAAGCAAATCGGAGGGGAGGTCGCGCCCCTCCATGCTCCGCAAGACCCGCACCAAGGCTTCATGACCGATCCACCAAGCCGAGCCCTCGTCACCGAGCAGGTAACCGTATCCGCCGCAGCGGGTGAGGCGTCCGTCGGCGTGCCTGGCCATCGCTACCGAACCGGTACCGGCAATCACGCAAAATCCTTGGTACGCATGCAGTCCCCCGCACAACAGCAACTCGGCATCGGAACAAAGGCGCACCCGGCATTGCGGCCCGAGCACCTCTTTGAACCAAGCCCGGTACGTCTCCTGCTCGGCTTTCCGCCCCAGCCCGGCGCTCCCCAAGCATCCGGCAGCCAACACCGACTTGGGCACACCGGCACGGGCCAACACCGATTCTATCAAAGCAAAAAGATTGGTACGGGCGGCTTCGCTGCCCACACTATAGGGATTGGTGCTGCCGCCCACATCGCTGGCGATAACGTTCAGGCTCCTGTCGACCAAAGCCATGCGCGATTTCGTGCCCCCCCCGTCGATGCCGAACACATACGTACCGCTCATAGCACCAGCTTCCCCGGCATCAAGTCGATGGCCCTGTTGATGCTGCCATGGCTCTTCTCCAATAAATCGCGGGCCTCCACGTTGTCGAGCGCGAGCATCGCCATCAGGATGGCCACCCTCACATTGCCCTGCGACGCCTCATAACACTGTTGGGCTTGCTCAACAGAACAGCCCGACACCTCGGAAATCAACCGTTTGGCCCGATCGATCAATTTTGAGTTCAGCGGCATCAGGTCGACCATCAGGTTGTTGTAGACCTTGCCTATCCTGATCATCGCCGTGGTGGTGATCATGTTCAACACCATTTTCTGGGCAGTACCCGCCTTCATGCGGGTGCTGCCGGTGATGATCTCCGGTCCGACCGGAACATAGATGCGGTGGGTGGCCCACTCGAACACCCGTGAAGCCTCGTTGCACGATATCGCACCGACCACCGCCCCGATCGAGCGGGCATGGCGCATCGCCCCGACTACATAAGCGGCTTGGCCGCTGGCGGTGATGCCGACCAATACGTCGTCAGGACCAAACGAGCGGGCTTTCAACTCGGCACAACCGGCTTCGGCATTGTCTTCGGCCCATTCGACCGATCTGGTCAAGGCTTGTTGGCCTCCCGCTATCAAACCCTGCACCATGGTGGGAGGGACCCCGTACGTCGGCGGGCACTCCGATGCATCGAGCACGCCCAGCCTACCGGATGTCCCGGCTCCGACATAAAACAACCTGCCGCCCTTTTGGAAGGAAGCCACGACATCGTCGATCAAGGCCGCCAATGGGACAAGGGCCGTCTCCACCGCAGGGGCGACCTTCTTGTCCTCGCTGTTGATGATGGCGAGAATTTCCAAGGTGCTCTTGGTATCGATGCGGTAGGAGGCCGGATTGCGCCGCTCGGTGGCGGGGATGTCTGCCCTTTCTGCCGAAACCATGCTGTTCCTCCAGCTCGGACGCCAGTCGGCCACCGGCACGACCGGCGCCGACAATCAATTGTCCAATCGTGTTGCAAGATTTGTCAAGATGTCATAAAAATAAATTTTATTATTAACGATCATTACTTGAAAATATTTTATAGCACATCTTTTCAAACTCCAGCCGGCATGGTATGTTCGCACCATGGAAGGTTGTTTATATCTGATCAAGCAATATGCTCCGAACCTGTCGCCCTCGGAACGCAAAGCGGCCGACTACTTGGTGACGTATCCCGCCCAAGCTGTCCACATGGGCATCGCCACATTGGCTGCCGCTGCCGGCACCAGTACGGCTGCTGTGATCCGGTTGGCCAACCGCATGGGATACGGCGGCTACACCGAGTTGCGTTTGAGCCTGGCTCAAGAAGTGTTCTCCACCGGCACGAATGAAAAGCAGGCCAATCTCGGCGAGATCAACGAGTCGACCCCGGCCGGAGATATCGTGAAAATCTTGGTCGGTATGACAACCGACAGCATGGCCGGTGTGGAAACGGTGCTCGACCGCACTTCGCTCGAACGGGCAGTCGAAACGATCATGAAATCCCATCACGTCATGGTGGCTGGAATCGGAGCCTCGGGCATCGTGGCCACCGACTTCCAGCAGAAGCTGGCTCGATTGGGATTGCTGGCCGTCTACACGGCCGATTCCGACATGCAGGTTGTCCAAGCTTGCGCCCTCAAACCCGAGGACTGCTTGGTGGCCATCTCCTATTCGGGAGAGACGGGCAGCATCATCAAAGCCGCCCGCGAAGGCCGGCGCAACGGTGCTCCGATTCTTGCCGTGACCCGCATCGGTGGAAACTCGTTGTCCAAATTGGCCGATATCATCCTCACCGTTCCCAACAGCGAGTCGCTGTTCCGTCAAGGGGCGTCGTTGTCGCGCATCAACCAGCTGTTGGTGGTGGACATCATCTTCGCCATGATCCTGGCCCGTTACAAAGGAAGCGACTCGTCCATGATACAGCGCACGTGGGAAGCTGTCTCGCATGTGAGCGGCGGATCCGAACGGACAGATGACCTGCGCGACAGAACCTGACTCGATACTGCGACCTTGAACGAACATCCCTGCCACTATTGGTGACTTTCGGGATATCTGTCTTTCGTCATGTCCGCATCAGGGTACTCAGTCGTTGGTGTCCTCGATCATCTCCTCGATGGATGCTCCCGGAGCAACCATCGGATAGACCTTGTTGTCCAACGGGATCTCGCAATCGACCACCACAGGGGCGTTGAGCGCCACTGCGGCCCCGAGGACCAACTGGGGATCGTCATCGATTCCCAAACGCATGCCGGCAAGACCGTAGGCTTCAGCCAACTTGATCCAATCAACATCCGTGTCGAGGGTGGTCTCAGAATAGCGACTGTCATAGAACAAAGTCTGCCATTGCCGCACCATGCCGAGGGTATGGTTGTTCATCACCACAATTACGATTGGCAGCCGGTAACGGGCGATGGTCCCCAATTCGTTGCAGTTCATGCGGAAAGAGCCGTCACCGGCCACATTGACCACCCGGCGTTCAGGGCAACCGCATTGGGCTCCGATGGCCGCTCCGGTACCGTAGCCCATTGTCCCTAACCCACCGGAGGTGAGGAACCGTCCTTGCGGTGTGTGGCAATAGAATTGGGCTGTCCACATTTGGTGCTGGCCGACTTCGGTCACCACCACAGCATCCGCTGGAAGCACATGGTTGAGGGCCCGCAACACGTCTTTGGCCCGCTTGTTCTCAGCGGTGACCTTGAGAGGATATTCGCCTTTGTACAGTTCGACCTGATGGTTCCAAGCGCTGTGGTCGAGCGGTTTCTCGATCATCGCGTTCAACGAATCCAACACCTCGCGCACATCGCCGATGACATGGTGCATGGTCGGCATGTTCTTGTTGATCTCAGCCGGATCCACGTCGATTTGTACAATCTTGGCTTTTTTGGCGAACGCACTCGACTTGCTGACCACCCGGTCGCTGAACCTGGCCCCGACAACCAACAACAGGTCGCAATGGTTGATGGCGATGTTGGACACACGCGTCCCGTGCATGCCGATCATCCCGGTGAAACGGGGGTGGTTGCAGGGGATCGCACCGTTGCCCATCAACGAGACCCCCACCGGGCTGTCGATCTTCTCGATGAATTCAGCCAGTTCCCGCTGGGCCTTCGAACGGATGACCCCGCCGCCTACATAGAGCATCGGACGGACCGACTCCTTGATCAGGCGGACTGTTTTTTCCAAGTCGGCCTTGTTGGGGGCAAGCGCCACGACTTCTTTGGGTTGTTCCGCTTCGTAGTCACACACGCTGGCGCTTACATCCTTGGGGACATCGATGAGCACTGGGCCGGGTCGCCCGCTGCGGGCGATCCTGAACGCCTCCCGCACGGTCGCCGCCAATTGCCTCACATCCTTGACGATGTAATTGTGCTTGGTGATCGGCATGGTGATGCCGGTGATGTCGACCTCTTGGAAACTGTCCTTGCCCAACAAGGCTGTCGTGACGTTGCCCGTGATCGCAACGACGGGGACGGAATCCATGTAGGCTGTCGCCAGTCCGGTCACCAAGTTGGTGGCCCCGGGGCCGCTGGTGGCGATGCAGACCCCGACCTTGCCGGTCGCCCGGGCATATCCATCGGCGGCATGGGCCGCTCCCTGCTCGTGCGTGGTCAATACATGCCGTACAGTAGAACGATATGTGTACAACGCATCGTAAATGTACAAGACCGCCCCGCCAGGAAACCCGAAAACGGTGTCGACTCCCTGCTCCTTCAAACACTCGATGATGATCTCAGCACCGTTCAATTTCATGCCACCCACCTTACCGCCGTCCAGCGGTGTTCAAACGTCCTCGAACACGGCCCCGCGGACCGCCGAGGTCACTTGTCGTGCATACCGGGCCAGATACCCGCTCTTTATCTTCGCTTCCGGGGCCGTCCAGCCGGCTTTGCGCCGGGCCAATTCACCGTCGTCAACCATCAAGTCGATCGTCCCGGCGGTGATGTCGATGGCGATGATGTCTCCCTCGCGCACCAGAGCGATCGGCCCGCCCACTGCCGCTTCGGGAGAGACATGCCCGATCGAAGCACCCCGGGTCGCCCCACTGAAGCGTCCGTCGGTAATCAGAGCCACATCCTTGTCCAGTCCCATGCCGGCTATCGTTGCCGTCGGCCCGAGCATCTCACGCATTCCCGGACCACCTTTGGGCCCTTCGTAACGGATCACCACCACATCGCCTTTGATGATTTTGCCAGCAAGAATCGCTTCTGCGGCAGCCTCTTCAGAATCAAACACCCGCGCCGGTCCGCTATGGCGCAACATCTGCGCATCGACCGCAGAGCGCTTCACGACCGCCCCTTCTGGGGCAAGGTTGCCCTTCAACACAGCGATTCCACCAGTGGCACTGTACGGTTGTTCCACCGGCCGTATCACGGAATTGTCGCGATTGCACGCTTGGGCGAGCTGCTCGGCGATGGTCTTGCCGGATACGGTAGGGACGCCCGTGGCGATCAATCCCAGCTTGTCCAGCTCCTTCATGACCGCCATCACTCCGCCAGCGCTGTTGAGGTCCTCGACATGGTGTGGTCCGGCCGGTGCAAGCCGGCATAGGTTGGGAGTACGGTTGCTGATCTCGTTGGCAATGAAAATGTCCAGTTCTACATGGGCTTCATGGGCGATGGCCGGCAGGTGCAGCATGCTGTTGGTGCTGCACCCCAAGGCCATGTCGACCGCCAGAGCATTGAAGAAGGCTTGGCTGGTCATGATGTCCAACGGCCTCACATCGCGCTCGACCAATTTCATGATGGCGTAACCGGCTTCCTTGGCCAAGCGGTCCCGTTCTGCGAACACCGCCGGGATGCTGCCATTGCCCGGCAATCCCATCCCCAACGCCTCGGTCAAGCAGTTCATGCTGTTGGCGGTGAACATGCCGGAACAGGAACCGCAGGTCGGACAGGCTGCATTTTCAAACTCAAGCAAACCCGCGTCGTCGATTTTACCGGCAGCGTGGCTGCCGACTGCTTCGAACATCGTGGAAAGGCTGATGGCCTTGCCGTCTTTGCGCCCAGCCAACATCGGTCCGCCCGATACGAACACCGTCGGGATGTTCACCCGAGCCGCTGCCATCAGCATGGCCGGCACGATTTTGTCGCAATTGGGGACCATCACCAAACCGTCGAACGGATGGGCCATCGCCATCGATTCGATCGAATCGGCAATCAGCTCGCGACTGGCCAATGAATATTTCATGCCCACATGCCCCATCGCGATACCGTCGCACACTCCGATGACCGAGAATTCAATCGGAGTTCCGCCAGCAGTGCGAATACCGGCTTTGACAGCATCGACAATCCGGTTCAGATGGACATGGCCGGGGATGATGCCGTTGGCCGAGTTGACCACCCCGATCAACGGAGCGGCAATTTCGCGGTCGGTCAACCCAAGCGCTTTCATCAATGAACGGTGGGGTGCCCGAGCAGCTCCTTGCTTGAAGGCGTCGCTTCTCATATCTTCGCTCCATTTTCAGGCTTGCGAACGTATTCCCTGAACGCAGATAGCAAACGCATGGTCACCGAGCCCGCCACACCATGGCCGATCGTACGCCCATCGAGTTCGGTCAGGGCGATGATCTCTGCTGCTGTGCCGGTCAGGAAAGCCTCGTCACAATTCAACAGGTTGTAGTGGGTGAAGGGAACCTCCTGCACGACATAGCCAAGGTCACGGGCAATGCGCAGTACAGCCTGGCGGGTGATGCCGTCGAGCGTCCCCAACCATACCGGCGGGGTCGAGATGACTTGGTTCTTGACCATGAACACATTGTCGCCAGTGCATTCGGTCACCACCCCGTCCTCATTGAGCATCAAAGCCTCGTCGGCACCGTAGCGGTGCGCCTCGATCGAAGCCAATATGTTGTTGAGGTAATTGAGACTCTTGATCTGGGGATCGATGATGGTGGCTTTGTTGCGGCGGAAACTGCTGGTGACCACCTTAAGACCGCGCCGGTAGGCCTCTTCGCTATACAAGGCGACTTGGCCGGCGATGCAGAACAAGCGCGGGGCATGGCTGCCCGGTTTCGGGTACAACCCCAAACCGTCGGCACCCCGGGTGCAGACCAGCCGGATGTAACCGTTGTCCAGTCGGTTGCGCCGGCAGGTTTCCAAGACGATCTCGGTCATCTGCGGCTTATCGCACGGCAACTGCAAGAAGATCTCGTTGGCCCCGGCATAGAAGCGATCGATGTGGTCAGACAGGCGGAACACCCGCCCTTCATAGACCCTGATACCCTCGAACACCCCGTCACCATAGAGCACGCCATGATCCAACACCGAGATCTTTGCCTCGGCGAGCGGTACGAACGCTCCATCAAGATACACCAATTGCTCACCCATGTCCTTCCTCCTCCCCATGTTTGGCGACAGGATCACTCAAACGGCTGCAGCCACCAAAGTCCCCATCTCTTTCGTTCCAACCAATTTCATCCCTTTACTCATAATGTCGCCGGTCCGCCAGCCGGCGTCAAGCGTCACGCTCACCGCCGTCTCGATAGCCGCCGCCTCGTTGGGGAGGTTGAAGCTATGGCGCAGCAACATGGCCGCCGACAAGATGGTGGCCAACGGATTGGCTTTGTCCTGTCCGGCAATGTCGGGAGCCGACCCATGGATCGGCTCGTACAAGCCGAATGAATCTTCCCGCAAACTGGCCGACGGCAACATCCCGATACTGCCGGTGATCATGCTGGCCTCATCGCTCAGGATGTCACCGAACATGTTCTCGGTCACGATCACATCGAATTGCTTGGGATTGCGCACCAACTGCATGGCGGCGTTGTCGACATACATGTGGTTGACCGCCACACCGGGATAATCCTTGGCCATCGCATCGATAGTCGAACGCCATAACCGACTGGTCTCCAAAATATTGGCTTTATCGACACTGGTGAGCCGCTTCGCGCGTTTGAGAGCCAATTCGAAGGCCTTGCGGGCTATCCGCTGGACTTCGCCCACATTGTAGGACATCGTGTCGAAGGCTTGGTCACCTTCGGCATTGCGTCCGCGTTTGCCGAAATAGATGCCCCCGGTCAGTTCCCGCACCACCATGATGTCGAGCCCGCCTTCAATGAGAGCCCCCTTCAATGGACAGGCCTCTGCCAACTGAGGATAGAGCAAAGCCGGGCGGAGGTTGCAGAACAATCCCAAGCCACCGCGCAAGCCGAGCAAGGCTTTCTCGGGCCGCTTGTCGCCAGACAGGGAATCCCATTTGGGCCCGCCGACAGCCCCGAGCAGAACCGCTTGGGCATCGGCACAGCCGAGCAAGGTCGACTCGGGCAATGGCTGACCGACCGTGTCGATGGCGATGCCACCGGCCAGGTAAAAGGAAAGGTCGAGCTTGTGGCCGAACTTTTGGGCCACTGCCCCCAAGACCTTGACGGCCTCGGCCACGATATCCGGACCAATGCCGTCGCCCGGGACCAATGCGATTTTCAGTTTCATCGACAGACCTCCCGCTTCATGTAATTGATCAACCCATCCGACGCTATCATGTTTTGGATGAAGGGGGGAAACGGTTCCGACTGCCACGATGAGCCAGTGGTGAGGTTCACAATGGTCCCAGAATCGAAATCGACTTCGACTGTATCACCGGCATTGATGCCTCTGACTGCTTCGGGGCACTCCAGGATGGCCAAGCCGATGTTAATGGCGTTGCGGTAGAAAATCCTGGCGAACGATGAGGCGATCACGCAACCGATTCCGGCCGTCTTGATGGCCAACGGGGCATGCTCGCGCGACGAGCCACAGCCAAAGTTGCGGTCGGCCACGATGATATCGCCCGGTTCGACAGTCTTGATGAACGAGGCGTCGATGTCCTCCATGCAGTGGGCCGCCAGTTCGGTGGCGACCGATGTATTCAAATAGCGGGCCGGGATGATGACGTCGGTGTCGACGTTATCTCCGTAGCGGTAAGCTTTACCTTTGTTCTTCATCTTATTTGACCTCCATCACAGCGGGATCGGCGATTTTCCCCAGTACTGCGGAAGCAGCCGCCACAGCCGGACTCGCCAAGTACACCTCACTCTCGACATGACCCATCCGACCGACAAAATTGCGGTTTGTGGTCGCCACTGCCCGTTCCCCTTTGGCCAAGATGCCCATGTGGCCTCCCAAGCAAGGCCCGCACGTGGGTGTACTCACCACAGCCCCGGCTTCGACGAAGGTGCGCAACAAGCCTTCTTCCATCGCCTGCAACCAGATGGCTTGGGTGGCGGGTATCACGATGGTCCGCACAGATACTGTACGTCCTTTGAGCAGCGCTGCGGCAATGCGCAGGTCGCTGATGCGGCCGTTGGTACAGGAACCAATCACCACTTGGTCGATGCGCACCTCACCGACCTCGTCGATCGTCTTGGTGTTTTCCGGCAGATGGGGGAAGGCCACCGTCGGTCGCAAGCTCGACAGGTCGATCTCGATCGTCTGCTCATACTCGGCATCGGCATCGGCTTGGTACACCACCGCTTCTCGCTGGCAATGTTCGGCCAAGTAAGCCTTGGCGATGTCGTCGACGGGGAAAATCCCATTCTTGGCGCCGGCCTCGATGGCCATGTTGCAGATGGTGAAACGATCGTCGATGCTCAGCGAAGCCAAAGCCGGTCCGGTGAACTCCATGGACCGGTACAAAGCCCCGTCGACCCCGATCAGCCCGATGATGTGCAAGATCAGGTCTTTGCCGGAAACCCAGCGGCCGAAGGAGCCGGTCAAGTTGAAACGGATGGCTCCAGGGACCTTGAACCAAGCCTTTCCGGTCGCCATGGCACCAGCCATGTCGGTGCTCCCTACTCCCGTGGAGAAGGCCCCCAACGCGCCGTAGGTACAGGTATGGCTGTCGGCTCCGATGATGAGGTCCCCCGCGTTCACCAAACCCTGCTCGGGCAACAACGCATGCTCAATGCCCATCTTGCCGATTTCAAAATAATGCTCGATGTCGTATTCACCGGCAAACTCGCGCATGCATTTGCACTGCTCGGCCGCCTTGATATCCTTGTTGGGAGTAAAATGATCGGGTACCAACACCACTTTTGTCCGGTCGAACACTTTGTCCAAACCAAACTTGGCAAACTCCCTAATTGCCACCGGGGCGGTGATGTCGTTGCCAAGCACCAGATCGAGGTCGGCCATCACCAATTGGCCGGGATGGACCTCGGCCAGATTGGAATGCATCGCCAGGATCTTTTGCGTCATCGTCATGCTCATGCCATTGCTCCTTCATGATGCTCGGCCGGAGCCGAAACCCCTTCCTTCATCAATTTATATTCTATGGAATCGACCAAGGCCATC
Source organism: uncultured Spirochaetaceae bacterium (assembly GCA_964543935.1). GTDB lineage: Bacteria > Spirochaetota > Spirochaetia > Sphaerochaetales > Sphaerochaetaceae > JAAYDK01. The sequence goes on along the minus strand of CAZJAK010000002.1, from coordinate 58,134 downwards.
CACGAGGCCTCGATGATGTCGGTGGAGACCCCCACAGTCGACCACGTGGCCGCCCCGTCGGTCGTCTCGATGAGGACGCGCACTTGGGCGGCGGTCGCACTGCGTGAATCGAGAACACGGACCTTATAGTCGGTCAAGCGCATGCTGCAAAGCGATGGATAGAATTCCTCCAAGACCTTGCGCAAGGCTTTGTCCAAGGCATGCACGGGTCCATCGCCTTGGGCCACACCGATGGCGGAACGTCCATCGACACCGACTTTGACCACGGCGGTATGGCTGGTCTGGCCATCGCCAAGACGGGGCAACTCCCCGAATGTTTTATAATGGTCGAGGATGAAATAGGGACGATAGGTCCCCAAGTGCTTGCAAATGATCAGTTCGAACGAGCTTTCGGCACCTTCGAACTGGTAACCGGCCATCTCCATGCGCTTGAGGGTCTCGACAATCGCCTTGGTCCTTGGATCGTCCTTGCCGATATAGGGGGCATGGCGTTGGATGCGATTGAGCACCATCGCCCTACCGGCCACCTCGCTCATCAACAGGCGGCGCTCATTGCCGACCGCTTCGGGATTGATATGTTCGAACGACTCGGGATTCTTGGAGATGCCGTCGATATGCATGCCGCCTTTATGGGTGAAGGCCCGCAATCCGACGTACGGCATACCTTCGGGTATGCCGATATTGGCTATCTCGGCCACCGAACGGGCCGCCAAGGTAAGTTTCGGTAAAGCTCCACCAGTGAGCAGGTCATAGCCCATCTTGAGGGCCAACGTCGGAATCATCGCCGCTAAATTGGCATTTCCGCAGCGTTCGCCGAAACCGACCAAAGTGCCCTGCACGTGGCGGGCTCCGTTTTCGACTGCCACCAGCGAATTCGCTTCGGCACAGGAGCTGTCGTTGTGGGTGTGGATGCCGATGTCGACAGGTGAGCCCGCCAAGGTGGCGGCCACTTCACGCACCGCTTCGCCGACGAACGATGGCAACGATCCGCCACGTGTGTCGCACAACACGATCGCGCTAGCCCCCGCTTGCACGGCGGCTTGCAACGTCTCCATGGCATAGGCACGATTGGCTTTATAGCCGTCGAAAAAATGCTCGGCGTCGAAGATCACCTCGCGATCTTGGGCTTTCAAGAAAGCCACAGTGTCGGCGATCATGGCCAGGTTCTCTTCCAAGGTGGTGCGCAGGATGGCGGTGACCTGAAAATCCCAACTCTTGCCGAACACCGAGACTGTTTGTGTACCGGCGGATAACAATTGAGCCAGACCGACATCGTCGTGCGCCTTCACATTGGCCCGGCGGGTGGCCCCGAAAGCCACCAGCTTGACGGTCTGTAATTCAAGCTTGGCAGCTTCCTTGAAAAACTCGAGATCCTTGGGGTTCGAACCGGGATTGCCCGCTTCGGCGTAATCCACCCCCAACTCGTCCAGCAACCGCACGATCTTAAGCTTGTCGAGCACCGAAAAGGAGATTCCCTCGGCTTGGGCCCCGTCACGCAAGGTTGAATCGAACACCACGATCCGTTGTGCATCAAGCGCCATGGACACCCTCCTTGACCGTTCCGCTCACTTTCATGTCGCGTGAGAGGGCTTCGTCCGACAACCGGGCATACGTCTGGGCGGAAATCTTGGCTTGTGATCCTTCGCTGGCCTCTGCACTTCCGTCGGCCCTGACCCGCTCGGCGACTTCGACCATCCGGTTCACCGCCGCCAGCAACGAGTGCATGCTCGCTTCGATGACGTCGGTACTCACTCCGCGGCCGCGGTAGATACCGTGCGAGTCCGATATCTTGACCAGCACTTCCCCGAGGGCGTCGCGGTGCTCGGTGACGGCTTTCAGTTGATAATCCTCGAGCACGAACGGATACTTGATGATCCGTTCAACCGCTTTGTAACAAGCGTAGACCGGGCCGGTCGCCATCTCGACCGCTTGAAGGCGCTTTCCGTCGCGCTTGAGGGTCACGCAGGCTGTTGCGGTCATGTTGTTGCCGCTGTTGACCACAAAGGTGTCCAGCTCGTAAATCTTGGGAGCCGCATGGGTCCCGCTCTCCATCAGGGCGATCAGGTCGCGGTCGGTGATTTCCTTCTTCTTGTCGGCAACATTCTTGAAATCACCAAAAAGCTTGGCGGCCATCTCGGGCGACAATGTGTAACCAAGATCCTCCATCCGTTTGGTGAAAGCATGCTGTCCGGAGTGTTTGCCAAGCACCATGGTGGTCTTTTTCAGCCCGATCGACTCGGGTGTCATGATCTCGTAGGTTTTGGAATTCGCCATCATGCCGTGTTGGTGGATACCCGACTCGTGGGCGAAGGCATTGGCACCCACAATCGCTTTATTCGGTGCGACAGCCACCCCCGTGATCGAGGAGAGCAACCGGCTTGTCCGGTACAACTCCTCGGTCTTGAGGGCATAGTTGTAATCGTAGGTCTCGCGGCGGGTCCGGATGGCCATGACAACCTCTTCCACCGCTGCATTGCCAGCCCGCTCACCGATGCCGTTGACGGTGCATTCGACTTGCCGGGCTCCGGCTTGCAGTCCGGCCAAGGTGTTGGCCACTGCCAAACCCAAGTCGTTATGGCAGTGGACAGCAACGATGGCCCGGTCGATATTGGGTACCCGGTTCATCACTGCTTTCACCATGGCACCGAACTCGGCGGGGGTGCTGTAGCCGACGGTATCGGGCAGATTGATGATCGTCGCTCCAGCGGTGATCGCACCTTCGACAACCCGGCACAGGTAGTCCACGTCGCTGCGCGAGGCATCCTCGGCCGAGAATTCGACCTCGGGACACAACCGTCGGGCATGGCGGACCATGGCGACGGCTTGTTCAAAGGCTCGCTCGCGGCTCATCTTGAGCTTGTACTGCAGATGCAGGTCGCTGGTGGCGATGAAGGTATGGATCCTGGGACGATTGGCATGTTTGACCGCCTCCCACGAGCAATCGATGTCCTTTTCCAGCGCCCGCGAAAGCGATGCCACGGTGCAATCGGAGACGGCTTTGGCCACCGCCTCGACCGATGCGAAATCTCCGGGCGAGGCGATGGCGAAGCCTGCTTCAATGACATCGACTCCCAGTAGTTCGAGCTGCTTGGCCATGCGGAGTTTTTCCTCCAGATTCATGCTGTAGCCTGGAGCCTGCTCGCCATCCCGCAATGTCGTATCGAATATCGCAATGTTTTCCGCCATGATCCACCTCGCCTTTATTCGGAGGTCACGAGCCGCCAAACTGGCGGCCAGCCGTTATTTCTTGAGCCAGCTCATCAGAGAGCGCAGGCGCTTGCCGGTGGTCTCCAACAGGCTTTCCGACTCCATCCGCCGCTTGGCGTTGAAGAATGGACGCTTCACTTGGTTTTCAAGCAACCAGTTGCGGGCGAACGAACCGTCTTGGATCTCGCCGAGCACCTTGCGCATCTCTTGCTTGGTCGCATCGGTGATGATGCGTGAGCCGGTCACGTAATCGCCATACTCGGCCGTGTCGCTGATCGAGTAGCGCATATAGGACAATCCGCCTTGGTTGATCAGGTCGACGATGAGCTTCATTTCGTGGCAGCATTCGAAGTAGGCCATCTCGGGTTGATAACCGGCGGCCACCAACGTGTCGAAGCCTGCTTTGATCAATGCGCTGACTCCGCCGCACAGGACAGCTTGCTCACCGAACAAGTCGGTCTCGGTCTCCTCCTTGAAGGTGGTTTCGAAAATTCCCGCCCGGCCGGCACCGAGACCAGCAGCGTAAGCCAAAGCGACCGCCTTGGAATCCCCCGAGGGGTCCTGATGGATGGCGATGAGCGAAGGGACGCCCTTTCCTTCCAAGAATTGCGAACGCACCGTGTGGCCGGGACCCTTCGGAGCGATCATGATGACGTTCACGTCTTTCGGAGGTGCGATCTGGCCGAAATGGATATTGAAGCCGTGGGCGAATGCCAAATATTTGCCGGCCGACAATCCCGCTTCGATGCTTTCGCTGTAGAGCTTGGATTGTTTCTCGTCATTGACGAGCATCATGATCACCGTCCCGGCCTTGGCGGCTTCGGCTGCGGTCATGACCCGCAGTCCGGCTTCCTCGGCCTTCTCCCATGACGGGCTGCCTTTATACAATCCCACCACCACATCGACTCCCGACTCGTGCAGGTTCAAGGCATGGGCATGGCCCTGGCTGCCATAACCGATGATCGCCACGGTCTTTCCCGCCAATACCGACATGTCGGCATCCTTTTCATAATACATCGTACTCATATGCTTGCTCCTTCAGCCCTTCGGGCTTGCGTTTGACTTCATCGACTCCTCAATTCTCGTCATCGGGGCTTGGATCGGGCTGAGCTTGGCTAGCCCGTCCGATGGCCGTGATTCCGGTACGCACCAACTCACTGATCCCGTACGGTCGTGCCAAGCGCAAGAACGAGGATATCTTGTCGAGATTCCCGGTCAGTTGCAGCGTGATCGAGTCCTCGGCGACATCGACAATCTTGGCTTTGAATATCTCGGACAGTTGGATCACCGCCGCCCGGTTGCCGTTGACTGTCTGTAATTTGACCAAAACCAACTCGCATTGGATACTGCCTTGGATGGTGAGTTGCATCACCTCTTTGACATCGATCAGTTTGGCGACTTGTTTCTCGATTTGCTCGACAATCTGGCGGTCTCCGGTGACCACGATGGTGATGCGTGAAATTTCGGGAGTCTCGGTCTCCCCGACCGACAGGCTGTCGATATTGTAGCCGCGCCGTGAGAACAACCCCACCACCCTGCTCAAGACGCCCGGATGATTGTTGACCAGAATTCCCAATGTATACCGTTCCATACAGGTTTCTCCAGATGCATTCAGGTCGGCGATGGCTCCCCGTCCATTTCCCGCAATGTGCAGGTGAAAGGGTAAGGAGTCCCCATACGGCTATGCCGAAGCTCCGTGGAGGGTATATCCACGGTGCGGTTTCGGCTTGCCGTGGAGTCAAAGGATAATAAGGCTTACAATAATGGTTACGATGATGGTGGGAAGGAGGAGGAGAAGGAGGGGAAGTACGCTAGATACGCAAAGAATGGAGCTGGCGGAGCCGTTGGTGGACATGAATCCGTTCATATATGGTGAACGGAAGGCTGCAGTGCCCATGCGTTGCCGGAAATACGTACTGCTCATTACTCGTACCTCTCACACGAAGATTGCTTCTGTTGTAGCCATGCCGGGGAAAAATGTCAATCGCCCGACTGCGAATTTATATTCATTTTTTGTAATATTTATGCGGATCATATGCAATAATTTCTTCAGGCTGGTCAACTTCGGCCACATACGGTACACTGGTGCGAAAGGAGAATCGTCGGGGGATGACAGTACGAGCCAAGCCCACGATACTGGCAGGAACACTATTTTTCCGCCTTATGAACTACTTCCTCATCGTGATGGTCATCCCGCTAGCCCTGCTCAGCATCACCTACCTGACGACCGGCAACCGCGCTCTGGTGCGCAATCTATCGGAACAAGGCATCTTGGCAGCCGACCGGGCCGCCAACCGCCTGAAAACCGTCATTGAAAGCTACCGCCATAAAGCCTACACCCTCAGCACCGATGCGGTCATCGTGGCTGAATTGGGTTCCGACGCCCCTGAAAGCAGGTCGGGTCATTCCCGTGAAATCTATGAGCGGTTGTTCACCATCATGAAGGGGGACACCTATGTGGCATCGGCCGCGGTGGTGAGCAGTTCAGGACAGGTACGTTATTCAACCCACCTATTCCCAGAAATCTATGATATCCGCTACAACCGCAACGACTGGAATCCGTTTTTCACTTTATCGCGCACCGCCAGCGAAACCGCCTCGGTCATCACGACCGAGAACCGCTATGCCACCGAGACCAACGCATTGGTGTTCCTCAACATCTACCGTAAAGTGCGCGACGCAGAGGGGACCGAACTCGGGTATGTGGCGGTCGATGTGTTCCAAGAGGCCGTGACCCATTTGAACGACGGTTTCAAATTCAGCGACCTCATCTTGATCGATTCATCGACATTCCTGGCGACCTCATTGGTCAATTCCGACCGGCATGGAGATTTCTCCCGCTTCCCCGAACTCAAGACCTTGAGCGCCCCGTTCATCCAGCGGACCATCGTGGATGGCTCGACCATCATCTCCCTCAGCCCGGTACCGAACACCTCGTTGTTCATCGCCGGTATCACCGACACCACCGGATACGGTCAAAGCATCCGCTATTTTTTCGTCATCATCATCGTGTTGGTCTTCATCGGCACCCTGTTCGCTGGCTTGCTGGCCTATTTTTTCACCAGATCGATCTCGAATCCGGTCAACCGGCTGACCACTTCGATGCAACAAGTCGAGACCGGCGACCTCGCCGTACGCATCCGGGAATCGAGCATCGCTGAATTCGCCCAACTCGATAGGACCTTCAATGCGATGGTGGCTCAAATTTCAGGGTTGCTCGAATTGACCAGGGAAGAAGAGTCCAAACTGCGCGAAGCCGAACGCAAAGCGCTTCAGTCACAGATGAACCCCCACTTCCTCTACAATACGTTGAACACGGTCAAGGCGTTGGCCAAATTGCACGGCGAGGAGACCATCCTGACGATCACCACCCAATTGGGCAAGTTGTTGCGCGACAGTATCGACAATCATGACGCGGAACAGCCGTTGCGGCAAAGCATAGCGCTGGTGCAAGCCTATCTTGATATCCAAAAAATCCGCTATGGTGAAAAATTACAGACCACCATCGACATCGATGAACACTTATTGGATCTGAAGGTACCCAAATTGCTGATCCAGCCGTTGGTGGAAAACGCCATCATCCATGGCCTTGAACCGAAAATCGGATTGTGGCGGTTGTCCATCAAGGGCAGGCTCGTCGGAAATCGAGCCGTCATCACCATCAGTGACAATGGTGTCGGCATGTCGGGGGGGACGTTGCCATCTGATTTGGACGATTTGGCTCAAACAAGCCATGTGGGCATCTACAACATCCACAGGCGCCTGAAGCTGCATTTCGGACAGCTCGGATCGTTGAGCTTCGACTCGATCGAGGGTGAGGGCACGACCGTCACGCTCGGATTCCCGGGAGGCCTGCAATGAGCCATACGGTAGTATTGGTCGAGGACGAGGTATTCACGCTGCAAGAGTTGGAATTGACCACCGGATGGAAACGCCTTGGTTTGCAAGTGGTCGGTACAGCCAGTGACGGCATCAGCGGTGAATACCTGATCAAGGAGAAGGAGCCCGACATCGTCGTTACCGACATCCGTCTGCCAGGGCAAGACGGACTGACGATGCTCTCACGTTGTCCGGTGAACCATGCCGTCATCATCAGCGGCCATAGCGATTTCAGCTACATGCAGCAGGCCATCAGGTTGGGAGTGTTCGATTACTTGCTCAAACCGGTCGAGGATGTCGAGCTTGAGAAAACTCTAGCGGCTCTCGTGGCCAGAATCGTGGAAGAGGAGGCCGACTTGGACACATTGCTCGTCACCCGTCAGAGCAGTGGATTCACCGATTTGCGACAAGCAACGGGAAACCGTATCGTCGACGCCTCCATCTCCTACATCCATGAATCCTATAGCCAGCCGGTCGGCCTGCAACAGACAGCCGACTATCTTGAAATTTCTGAGAGCCACCTGTGCCGGCTGTTCAAGGAGACCACCGGCATCAATTTCCTGCAATACCTCAACGCATTCAGGGTGAACAAAGCCATTGAAGCACTCAAAGACCCCAGGTTGAGCATCCAGCGCATCGCCATGGAGTGCGGATTCCCCAACCCGGGGTATTTCGCCAAAATATTCAAGAAATTCACGGGCAGCGCACCGAGCCGCTACCGCACCGAAAGCGAATCATAGGGCATCGATTAACGCTTGCAAGGCTGTCTTGTAACCGGAGAACTCAAGTCCCCGTGCCCCTAGGTCATCGCGCAACTTCAGGGCCCGGTCGGTGAACGCAAAACCCATCACCTGCTCGATCTGTTGCCGGCTGAGCCCCCACTCGAGCAAGTCGCCATAGGTCGTGTTGCCCTTGATCAACTTCTCCTCGCTCGATTCGACATGGGTCTCGCTGACAGTCGCTGCCGTGCCCGAAGGCGATACTGATTTGGCTTTGAGGGTTTGGAAGGTGTCCTCGTTGATCTTGCCGGCATCGCGCAACAAGGTCAAGGCCGGATTGGGCAACAACGTAGTCTCTTCTGGCGTGTGGGGCAAACCGAGATACAATGCTACGAACCAACGGATGCTGTCAGTGCCGACCTCGCCGCCATTGGCCTGTTCTCCATAGACGGTCTCCAAATCCTTGGCCAGATATTCTCCGGCCGACTTGACCGAAGTGTCCAATGCAAAAGCTTTGGCCAAGTCGGTGGCCGTCACTTTGAAATTCTTCTCCACATCGGCAAAGCTGTATGAGCCGCGGATGTCGCTGGGATTGTTCAATCCAGCAAATTGGCCGGTGGTGTATTTGGCGGGCGTCTTGGTGCTCTCGGTTTTCCAAGCATCCACCGCCATCAGGACGAGAATGCACCCAAGGATGAAGACTGCGGTACCGATTCCGAGGACCTTCAAGCTGATCTTCATTTCGACACCTCCTGAGTTTCGGTGGAGATTGCTTTGCCTGCAGACAACTCCACGGTCTTGTTGATCGGACAAGCTACTTCGGAAGTGCAGGCCATGCAGGTGATGCACTGATGGTCGCGGACATGGCCGGATGTCGACACAGCGATATTCATCGGGCAGGCTTTATCGCACTTGCCGCAATCGATGCATGTCTTGGGGTTGCGCCGAATGGTGAAGATCCTGAACAGATTGGTCAAACCCAACACTGCCCCGTATGGACAGGCGTATTTGCAAAAGGGGCGCTCGACAAACAACGACGCGACCACCACCAAGGCGAGGGCCACATAGGCCGTGATGGCGACTTCGCTGGTCCACAGGTTGAACAAAGCGTAGTACGGATCATAATCGGAAAAGACCAATTTGGCCGAGATCGCGGTCATCACGATGACCCAAACCGCTACCAGATACCTGAGATAGCGCAACCACTTGTCGAACTTGGCGGGGATGAAGCGGTTGTAGCGTTTCTTAAACAGCTTGCGCCCCAGCATGGCCAACCAGTCCTGGAAGGTGCCGAACGGACAGACCCACCCGCAGAAGACCGGACCGGCCACGACCGCTGTAACCAGTACGATCAGCATGAGGTAGAAGGAAGAGTCATGGATCTTTTGGACGAAGGTACCCGTTGTGATGTAGCGGTACAGCGAGACCACTCCCCCGAACGGACAGATGGCGTGCACCGAGGCCCCTTGGATGAGGGGGATCTCGATACCGCTTTCAGCTAAGGTGTGGGAAAGCGAGACTAAAAGCACAAGGACGAAGAATACGATCTGGATGATTCGACGGACAGTCTGATTCTTTTTGCCCCTCTTGTTTGGCATGACGGTGCGCCTCCTTGGCGTGTGTTGCCTTAGCATCACACCATCATGGAAACACACCGTGAAGGCGCGGTAAAGATTCGGTAAAGGATTTTATGGTGCAAATCCAAAAAAATTAGCCAAGCGCCGATCAGCCAAGAGGCCCTCACCATCGCTGTAATGACACGACAGGATGCCCACCCGCTCGGCAGCAACGATGTTTTCAAGATAGTCGTCGACGAAACAGGCTTGTTCGGCAGTGGCTTTTTCTGCTTCCAAAATTCGTTCGAAGAATTGCCGGCTCGGCTTGGTGACCCCCAGTTCGTGCGATGCATACACTTGATCGAATACCGCCAGAAATCCCTGCTCCTGCAGAATCTTCCAATGGGGGGCGTAGGTGTTGGAGGCGCACACGATCCGTTTGCCCAACGAGCGCAACCATCCGATGAGCTCGACGACAGGGGGATTCCAGACCGGATGGAAGAAATCAGCCAAGGGGTCGCCATGCACTTTGATCCCGAAGCGGCCCTCGGCATGCTTCCAATACACCTCTGACGGGATTGAGCCATCCATCAACGGGAATTCATACTTCTTGTAATCTTCCAACAACTCGGCGAACGGCAACCGGTAGTGATCGGCGATCTTCTCCATCGTGGTGACGTTGCGCACCACCACATTGCCCATGTCGAACAAACAGAGGGTGCGGTCCAACGGACCACGCCCTCGCTGCGTGTGGATTTCGTTCATATCAACCCTTTCTTGACTCGTAGACGGCTGCTCCACCAAGGAAGTACTTGGAAAGGAATCCGAACAACAAAAACATGGGGATGCTGGCGATCATCGCGACGGCCATCATGGCCCCCTCATCGGTGAGTTTCTCCTCGGAGAACTTGGTGATGTACAATGGAATGGTTTTCATTTTCTCCGTCTGGGTGACCAGCAACGGCCACAACAGGTTGTCCCATTGCCCGCGGAAGGAAAGGATGCCCAGTGTCGCGATGACAGGGGCGCAGTTGGGGAAAACGATCTGCCAAAAGATCCTGAATTCGTTCAGGCCGTCGACCCGCGAGGCATCGAGGAATTCACTCGGGAAGGTTGTCAAGTACTGGCGCATCTGGAACACCCCGAATGCGCTGACCAAGAACGGAAGGATCAACCCCATATAGGAATCCTGCAATCCCAGTCCGGTAGCGACCATGTACAACGGGATCATGATGGCTTCGAAAGGGATCATCATGGTGGCCATGATCGCCATGAAAATCAAGTTGCGGCCCCTGAACTTGAACTTGGCTATGCCATAACCAGTGATCGAGGCAATCAACACGGTCGTGACGGCCACGGTGATCGATACTACCAAAGAGTTGAACACGTTGCGTGGGAGAGTCCAAGCCATGTCGTTTCCGCGCAAGGCCTTGAGATAATTGTCGAAGTAGATCCCCTCAGGGATCCAACTGAAGGGCATGCGCACGATTTGCTTGCTGGTCATGAACGAGGCCGTAACCATGAACAACAGCGGCATCAATGTGAACACGAGCACCACAATGAGAATAAACCAACTCACCAAGGTCATCCAGGGGAAACGTTTGCGGTCTTCAGTCACGGCAGTCGATTGCTCTTGCATCCGTCTCCTCCTTAATATTCCACTTCCTCGGTCTTGGAAGTCCTGAATTGCAGCCATGTGAACAACAGCATGATCAAGAACAACACGATACTCATCGCACTGGCCCGCCCGATGCGCTGGTTGCGGATACCGGTCGTGTAGATGTTCATGGTGATGACATTGATCGGATCGCGCGGGGCCCCCCCCTGCATCAACAGATATTGGGTGCTGAAGGTCTTCAGGCACTGCAGCATGGCCATGATGGAGACCAACACCACCGTCGGCTTGAGCAACGGCAACGTGATGCGCCAGAATGTGTTCCAACGGTTGGAACCGTCGATGGTGGCCGCTTCGAAGATGGTCGGCGGGATCGATGCCAAACCGGTGATGAACAATACGACAAAGTAACCGATGTATTTCCAAAAGTAGATGATCATTGTGGAAAACTGAACCATGACGGCATCGGCCAGCCACTTGTGATCAGTACCCGGAGTATTCATAACCACATTGACCCATTGGTTGGCCAGCCCGCGGGGGTCGAAAATCAACATCCAGATGGCCGCAGCGACGACAGACGAGATCACCGCGGGGGTGTAATAGGCGATTTGGAAAAAACCCCTCACCTTGGTGTTGCGCACCATCATCATGAACACTGCCAACAACAGGCTCAACACCACCATCGGAACGAACGTTCCAAGGGTGAATATGAAGGTCGCCCTGATCGAGTTCCAGAAATCAGCCGACTGGAAGATGTAGGAATAATTGCCTATCCCCACAAATTTCGGGGCGGCTAGCGAAAGGGTCCGTTTATCGAACAGACTGGTGACAAAGGCATTGATGATCGGATAAAAACTGAACACAGCGAAGAAGATGATGGCGGGTATGGTGAAGGCAAGCCCCCATCTGGCCTCGATTCTCTCAATGCCGATGTAGGCCTTCTTCCGTTTCACAGTGGGTGTGTTTTTCATGGTATCACCTTCTTAGAAAACCAATCCTCGGCCGGGACCTCAAGGGTACCGGCACGAGGATGGATTGGAAAACAGAGTCTACTGCTCGTCAATCAGTTCTTGGGCAGCAGCCTTCAGGGTGGCCAGAGCCTTTTCAGGAGTGACTCCACTGAGCATGACCGACTCTACCGCAGTGCGGATGAGGGTCTGCAGTTCGGAGCTGTTCTTGCCGTAGTAGACGATGTGCCCGCGCTGGAAGTCCTTGGTGAAGACATCCGAGAAGGGTTGGCTCTTGTAGACGTCCGAATTCATCAGCTTCTTGGTTGGCTGGATGAGGGCGACCTCGGTCAGGTACTCCTCGCCATGGCTCAGCATGTAACCGATGAACTTCCAAGCAGCTTCCTGTTCGGCCTTGCTGCTTTGGGCGTTGACCATGTAGTAGTGCCCGTAATAACAAGCCGCGACATCTTTGACCGCATCCTTGAAGACCGGGAACGGCACGACCATCCATTCACCACTGTTGTAGAAGGTCGGATTCTCAGCTTTGATGCGTCCTTCCTGGTACAATCCGGTGGTGGCCATCGCGATGTCGTTGTTGTCCTTGTTGAACAACGAACGGGCATTCTTGTAGGTGGGAGAACCGAGGTTCAACCCGCTCGGCCCCCACGCCTGCATGAAGCGGAGGAACTTGAGCCAAGCTTCTTCACCGACGATGGCTTCCTTGCCGTCATCGCTGACTAGTTTTCCGCCCAACTGCTCGACCATCGGCACGAATGCGACCAAATAGTACGGATAACGGAAGTCAAAACCGCGCCGGACCAGAATGTCTCCATTGCGGATGACAAGCTTCTGCGAGATGGTGACCATGTCTTCCCATGTCTTGGGATAATCCTTTTCAGGATCGAGACCGGCCGAGCGGAAGACCTTCTTGTTGACGAAAATGCACCAGTTGGTCAGCTCAAGCGGCAATCCATACAACTTGCCGTCGACCTTGACTGGATCGAGGAAACCTTCCATGTAGGCATCTTCGAGGGCCTGCTGGCTGGCATAACCGGCCGCTTTGGCGTTGACCGGGGCAACCCGCCCGTTAGCGATGTAGGCATACTCGTCCTCGATCGAAAGGTTGAAGATGTCCGGGCCAGAATTCGCTGCGAAGGCGGTCTGGACCAATTCGATGATCTTCGTGGCGGCCTGGGTCGTGCGTTCAATCTTGATGTTCGGATTGGCTGCCTCGAATTCCTTGATGTAGCGTTCCTCAATCCTGGTGCGGTTGGGGTCCTCGTGGGTCCAGAACTGCAACGTGATCGGGCCTTGTGGTTCCTGAGTCCCTTGAGCAAACATGGGGACCAGCAGGATCGTGAGGACGAAGAGCGCGAACAGAGTCTTTTTCATGTCGTTACCTCCTCAATGAAAAGATACTTTCTTCCCTATTTTCTCATTGCCAGTCCGGGAATGCAAGTGAACGATTTTGCCAATCATGGAGCAGTTTTGCTCTCTTCGACAAAGGCCGCCAAACGTTCCATCGTCTCGGAGCTGAGCACATGCTCCATCCGACAGGCGTCTTCCTCGGCCGTTTTCCCATCGACTCCTAAAATCTCGCCAAGGAACAGGGTGAGGACCCGGTGGCGACGGTAGACCTGAGCCGCCTTCAAACGGCCCTTGGGAGTGAGTTCAATAGTCCCGTAGGTTTCTTGATGTATGTATCCGTCGTTCTGCAAGAGTTTCATGGCCCGGTTCACGCTGGGCTTGGTCACACCGAGTTTGGCAGCCACATCGGTAAGGCGCACCGCTTTATGCTCCTGCTCGAGGCTGAGCACCGCCTCCAGATAATCCTCGCCAGACTGCCTCATGCCTTTCCTCCACCAGAGCCCGTCGCGGGCATAAGGACATCGTAGCATGATGGGCCGTGGAACGCAACAAAAGGCAAAAGGAGCTATCAGGCCAGCTTCATGTCTCCAGTTTTAATCCACCCCTTGGCCCGCATGAATGCAGCGATCAATGCGGCCAATACTGCCGGCAAAACAAAGTGCAGCAGCAGGATTTTCCACCACGATTGTGGTCCCATCACAGCCAAGGTGTTGAACTGGCCCACCAGACCACTGGTTCCCATGCCGGCCCCGGCCGGGTTGTTTTCCATCTGGAAGACGGTGGTGGCGAACGGCCCGAGAATCGCGGCAGTCAATGTGGCAGGAATCCAGATACGCCAGTTGCGCACGATGTTGGGCATCTGGATCATCGAAGTGCCCAAGCCTTGGCTGACCAGCCCCCCGATGCCGTTATCCTTGTAACTGGCGAAGGCGAAACCGATCATCTGGGCGCAACACCCCACTGTTGCGGCTCCGGCAGCAAGCCCGCTGATGCCCAGCGAGATGCAGATGGCGGCGCTGCTGATTGGAAGCGTCAGGATGATGCCGACCACAACAGAAACCAAAATCCCCATCGGAATGGGATAGAGCGTCGTCAACGAATTGACGAACGCACCGATGGCCCGCATCATCGCCGCGATTGCTGGAGCAAGGAAAACACCCACCAACGCACCACAGACGATGGTCGCCAACGGGACGAGCAGGATGTCCACCTTCGTCTTGCCGGCAATCAAACGGGCTGCAAAGGCCCCCACCAATGCGGCCACCAAAGCACCGACCGGCTCGCCGATCGCAAGAGTGGCTTTCATGGCACTGTCGAACACGATTGTTCCGGCACCGACTGCACCGGTGGCGGCGCTGGCGAAAATCCCCAATGCCGGAGCGCCGATGGCATAGGCCACTCCCACTCCGATGGCCGGTCCCATCATGTATTGGGCGGTTTGGCCGAAGCGTTGCAACAACACGATGCCGCTGTAGGTGCCGATCTGTTTGATGATCAGCCCGATGATGAGCGATGCGAACAGACCGCGCGCCATACCGTCGAGGATTTTAACGACCCACTGCGAAATTTTGGTTGAAGCTGGTTTTTTGGGAATACTGGGCGTGAAGACTTCTGTGTCAGCCATGGGAATCTCCTTGAGTAGAAATTCGGATGACTTCGACAACCGGATTGCCCTTAAGCAACCGGAAGGCCTCCGTTGGTTGTCGATGGTAGACGAAAGTCCGGAAAATGTAAAGGACCGCATCCTACCTGGAGTGCGGTCCTTGATGCAACGCTGCTTACGTTCAGTTCTGTTTCTTGCCGTTGCCGTTCTTGAACAACTTGGGGAAAGCCAACAGGATCAGGTAAATGGCGAAGATGACGACGAAGATCGCCAGCATGCCTTGCCACATCAATGTAAGTGATTGTTTGACGACTTCCATTATGTTTTCTCCTTATGCCAGCATGCCGGGAACGAGGCCCAGGATGACTCCGCCGGCGATGACCGAAGCGATTTGCCCGGCGACATTGGCACCGACGGCATGCATCAACAGATGGTTCTGCGAATCGGCTTCTTGGCCCATCCGCTGGACAACGCGGGCCGACATCGGGAAAGCCGAAATGCCGGCCGCCCCCACCATCGGGTTGACCTTGTTCTTGGAAAACAGGTTCAAGAATTTGGCGAACAAGACTCCGGCGATCGAATCGAATACGAATGCCAGCAATCCGAGCGCCATGATCATCAACGTCTGCACTTGGACGAATCGGTCGGCTTTCATCGAAGCCGCGATCGTGATGCCCAACAAGAGGGTGATCAAGTTGGCCAAGACGTTCTGGGCTGTTTCCGACAACGAACCAAGCACGCCACATTCACGGATGAGGTTGCCGAACATCAACAGGCCGACCAGACTGACCGAGGCCGGCGCGACATAACCGGCCACCAGCGTCACCACGATGGGGAACAACAAGCGGGCCATGCGCGAGACATTCTTGGGACTGTAAGGCATGCGGATGGACCGTTCTTTCTTCGTGGTCACCAACTTGATGGCGAACGGTTGGATGATCGGAACCAAGGCCATGTAGGAATAGGCGGCAACCGCGATCGGCCCGACATAATTGCTCTTGAGGACTTGCGAGACCAAAATCGAGGTGGGGCCGTCGGCAGCACCGATGATGCCGATCGAAGCGGCATCCTTCAACGGGAAACCAAGCAAAGCGGCACAGGTGATGGTGGCGAAAATGCCAAATTGGGCGGCCGCCCCGAACAGGATGAGTTTGGGATTGCTCAACAGCGGGCCGAAATCGATCATCGCCCCGATACCGATGAACAACAACAGCGGGAAAGCCTCGGAGGTCTCGATACCGACTTGAAAGAGCCACTCGAGAATCCCATGTACTTCTCCGATGCCCTCCATGACTTGGGTGAGCGCCCCGGAAAACGGGATGTTGACCAAAATGGCTCCAAAGCCCATCGGCAACAACAAGGCCGGTTCAAGCTTCTTGCCGATGGCCAAGTAGATGAGCAGGGCACCGATGACGTACATGACGAGTTGCTGCCAGGTAGTGGCGGCGAAACCACGGATCAAGAAATCCATACGGAAAACCTCCTGTGATGAGGAAGAGACGTGACGGGTCCGACTATAGCATTTCGGTGTTGAAACGGTCAATCTCAGCGAGCACCACTGCCTCCGCGAGTCGACAATATGTATAAATATTCAATAATTATACAATCGATGCTTCTCAAAACCGTAAAAAAGTCCTATAGTCCAAACCATCCGCGCACGTGGTGCGCATCACCGACAAGGGGGCACGTTATGAAACGGATGTTGGCACTGTTGGCCATTGCATGTTTGACGTTTTCGGTCGTTTTCGCCGCAGGGGCGCAAGAGACGGGCGACCAGTCGCTCAAGAAAGTCCTCGACAAGGGCAAGTTCGTGCTCGGTCTGGACGATTCCTTCCCGCCGATGGGCTACCGCAATGAGAAGAACGAGATCGTCGGTTTCGACGTCGACCTCGCTAAAGAAGTCACCAAACGCCTCGGTGTGGAACTGGTGCTTCAACCTATCGACTGGAACGCCAAAGAACAAGAGCTGAACACAGGCAAGATCGATTGCATCTGGAACGGTTTCACCATCACCGAGGAACGCAAGAAGAACCTCAACTTCTCCGACCCGTACCTCAACAACGCCCAAGTGGCCGTGGTCAAGAACTCCAGCACCTATAAAACCCTCAAGGATTTGGCTGGGAAGAAAGTCGGAATCCAAGCCGGTTCGAGCGCTGCCGATGCAGTGTACGGTGCACCCGATTTCGCCAAGTCGTTGAAAGAAGTCGTCGAAGTGAAGGACAACCTGACCGCCCTGATGGACCTCGAGGTCGGCGGTGTCGATGCCGTGGTGCTCGACCTGATGGTCGCCACCGACAACATCAACCGCAGCAAGAAGGACTTCAGGATCATCGACGAGTACTTGGCCAACGAGGAGTACGGAGTCGGCTTCCGCAAGAACGACAACGCCCTGCGCGACAAGGTGCAGGAAATCCTCAACGCGATGGCCAAAGACGGGACCATGGCGGCCATCTCGAAGACATGGTTCGGCTCCGACATCACCGTCGTCGGCAAATGAGGATGATCGATGGGAGCGTTGCTGGCGCAGTTGCTTGAAGGCACCTTGACATCGCTTGCGATATTTTTCCTCACTCTGTTGTTCGCCCTGCCCCTCGGGCTCTTGGTTGCCCGGGGGCGCATGGCGAAAAGCCGTGCCATTGCGACGATTGTCAACCTCTACATCATGATCATGCGGGGGACCCCGCTGATTTTGCAGCTTCTGTTCGTCTACTTCGCCCCTTATTACGTTTTCAAGGCCTCCACCGGCCGCTTCAGCGCGGTCATCATCGCCTTCGTCATCAATTATGCCGCATACTTCGCCGAAATCTACCGGGGCGGCATCCAAAGCATCGCGACCGGCCAATACGAAGCAGCCTCGGTCTTGGGCTTCTCCAAAACCCAGACCTTCGCCCGCATCGTCATGCCGCAAGTGATCAAGCGGATTTTGCCGGCCATGGGTAACGAAGTCATCACGTTGGTCAAGGACACCGCTTTGGCCCAGACCATCGGTGTAGCCGAGCTGTTCAGGGTGGCCCAAAACGCATCAGCCCGCGAATTCTCAACCTTCCCCATCTTCGTGGCCGGTGTATTTTACTTCATCATGAACTGGGTCGTCTCCAAAGGATTCGACCTGTTCGAGAAGAAACTCGCCTATTACCGCTAGGAGTCGAATATGGAAGTCATCACCGTTCGCGCCATATCCAAGCGGTTCGCAACATTGGAAGTCCTCAACGACATCTCCTTCAGTGTCCGCCAAGGCGAGGTGTTGTCGATCATCGGGCCTTCAGGTTCGGGCAAATCGACCTTGTTGCGCTGCATCGCCAACCTAGAGACAGTCGACGCGGGCTCGATTTCGATCGGGGGGCGCATGCTAGTCAGCACCGACGAAGCGGGCAACACCCGCTATGCCGACAAGAAGACCGTCCAAGAGATCCGCCGTCAGGTGGGTCTGGTGTTCCAAAACTTCAACCTCTTCCCCCACTTCAGCGTCCTGCGCAACATCACCGAGGCTCCGCTGCATGTGCTCGGGCTTGAGGCAACCCACTGCAAACACCTGGCCATGGAGCTGTTGGAGAAGATGGGGCTGGCCGACAAGGCCGACGCTTTCCCCTACCAACTTTCGGGAGGACAGCAACAGCGCGTGTCCATCGCCCGTGCTTTGGCGCTCAAGCCCGAAGTGCTGTGCTTCGATGAACCGACCAGTGCTTTGGACCCCGAATTGACCGGTGAGATACTCGCGGTGATCAAGGACTTGGCCAAGGAACACATGACCATGGTGGTGGTGACCCATGAGATGGCCTTCGCCCGTGACATTTCCGATCGGGTCATTTTCATGGACGAGGGAGCGATCGTCGAGGAGGGTTCTCCGAACGAGGTGTTCGGCAAACCCCGCAACGAGCGAACCAAACGATTCCTCAGCCGCTTCGCTACCTGAAATCAGAGCATCTTTCCCGATAATGAGCCGGTAGGAACACCGTGTTCGACAGCGAACACACCGTTGACCATCACCCACTCGATACCGCGGCAATTTGCATCGGGAAGGGCGACAGTAGAAACATCCTGCATGCGCTCCATGTCCAGCACGACCAAGTCGGCCGCCAATCCCACAGCGATGCGGCCACGGTCGTGCAATCCCAACCGTTGCGCATTACGAAGCGTCGAGCGTTTGACATGCTCTTCCAATGGCAGTACCGGTTCTTGTTTGCAGTAGCGGTCCAACAGATGGTGCACCGCATGGTGGCTGCGCGGATGGACCAAGCCCGGGCCATACAGCGCATCGGTGGCGAATCCACCGGCGCGATGGCGCATGATCGTCGTAAGGGTCTGCTGCGATTGGGTGACATCGATCAGCACCGCCCGTCCCGTCTCGGTTGCCACGAGGTCGAAAAACAGCTCCCACGGATCGACGCCCCGTTGAGCCGCCAGTTCCAGCATACCCATCCCGTTGCAGCCAGGCGCATGATCCATTGCCGCTATCGTGATGTCCTGCCATCCGCACAGGCTCACCAAGCTATCCCAGCCGACCGGATGCTCCATCTCGTGTCTGATGGCTTGCCTTACCTGCGGTTTCGAGAGCCGTAGGCGCAATTCACCCCGGTTCAAACCAACATAGGCCGGCGGCAACAAGCTGAACAGGCTGGTAGAGCCATACTCATACGGATATTGGTTGAATCCGACATCGATTCCATCGGCCAAAGCCTGGTCGATCAAGGACAGCATCGCTTCAGTTTTTGCTTGATTGGCCTTTCCGATCGGCTTCAGGTGGGCAATTTCGAGGCGGACACCGCTTTGCTTGGCCAACGAAAGCACATGCCGCAAAGAATCAAGCACATCGTCTCCCTCGCAGCGGTGGTGGACTGCGAAGAGTCGGTCGTGCTTGGCCGTCACGCGTAACAAAGCCAGCAATTCCTCATCGGTAGCGTGCATGCAAGGGCTGTAATACAAGCCGGTCGAAAAACCAGCCGCTCCTTGACTGAAAGCAACTTCGAGCAGACCTGCCATTGCCGAGATTTCGCTGGAAGTGGCAAGGCGGTTCGGATCGTCAGCCATCACCGTCAGGCGAAGCGGGGCATGGGCTTGCAACATGATCAAGTTCGTACCATGAGCCGCGCTGGAAACAAAGGTGCGGTAGCTGGTTAAGTCTTGCCAAGGAGCTTCCTTCACAAACGGGCCCAACACATCCTGCATCAGGCTGACCAGCCGCTTGGCCGCCAATCGCCCCGGCGGGCAAGGGAACACCCCCATGCCGCAATTGCCGCACACTTCGGTGACGATTCCTTGCATTACCTTGGCTTTCATGGAACGTTCACGAACCGTCTGCAGGTCGCTGTGGGCATGGATGTCGATGAAACCGGGCGCCAGATAGGCTCCATTGCAGTCGATGGTTCGGCGAGCCAAAAGGACATTATTTACAGAATCGCTGACAACCGAGACAAGACCATCTTTCACCGCCACCGAGCCAAGGAAGGGCACCGCTCCGGTTCCGTCGATGATCCGGCAGGCTTTGAAGAGGACATCGTGCAGCATGGCGATTCAGGGATGCTCTTGTAGCGGCTTCTGCTCGGTACGGTGCAAGGCAGCCATCAGCGCATCGATGAGCATCGCGGCCACGGTGCGGCAATCACCGCGCCGGAAGGACTTGGTGACAGCTTCGAGCAGTTCCTGTTCCTGCCCGATTCTGAAAGCCGGCAATGGATAAGACGCCTGTACCAGATGCATCACAGCCATCAGCAATGCAATCGAGATGTTGTCGTGCTCGAAAGGCGCAATCCTGACCAACTCAACCAAGAGGAAGGCAGCGCTTGCCACCGGATGCAACCATTTCCACTCTCCCTCATACTGAGAAAAAAGGATGTGGATGCGCTTGTCGATCGACAGCTCGTCTTTCGGTGGGGGGAAATCGCTGCCCAACGTGGTAGTCACTGTCCGGTACGCTTGCCGAGGTGTGGCGATGCGGTGATGGGCCAGAAGCTCCCGGGCAACCGCAAGTTGGTGTTCCGACGGCCGCAAGGAGTTGTCCAGTGCCCCCGCCGCCCATTTGAAAGCCTCGATGACGTTCAAAACTTGGATATGTTGGAACAATGTGAATACTCGCACCAATTCTCCACGGGATACTGAAGCCATGTCGTCCAGGCTGACAGGAAGACCCTCGGCATGCAAGGCGAAGCTGGCCAAGTTCAAAACCGCCTGGTCATCGATGGCTGATGTGAGCCAAGCCGCCCGTTTCAAGTCATCCAATTCCCTGAAATCTTGCGAACCTGTTTGGAGGCTGCGGTTCTTCAAATGCCGCAACGAGCGGGCATCGCTCGGTTTGGCTTGTTCGGGGATGAGCCAAGCCCATCCATTGCGCCGCGCCCCGTCGATGCGTCCCGATTGGCACAGCAAACGCACCCTGCGTTCCGTCACGTTCCAAGCGATCGCGGCCTCTCCGACTGTCACATACTTCATCACTGCCTGCCTAGTAGCCTTATACTATGCCATGAACGGCATCGTATCAAGCGAGTTGGAACTCCATGAGCTTTTCGTAGCAAGCTGTTGGGCAAACCGGCCCGTTCGTGTATACTCCGTTGCGGAGGATTGCACAAGTGGATATCTACGATGTAGTGATCGTCGGCTCGGGACCGGCGGGTATGGGAGCAGCCTTCGAATTAGCCAAGTGCACCAAGGGTTTGAAAATCCTCATGATCGATCAGGAACCCTTTTCCACCGGTGGCATGCGCAACGACTGCAAGATGAACTTCACCTACCCCATCGGATTTCCCGAGGAGTATTGGAGCCGGCAAGAAGCTGAATCGGCTTTGGAAGAGGTCATCGCTTACCTACGCCCCGAATTCATGCCGAAATCGAACATCGAAGTCTACAGCAAGCGGGCAGAACGGCTCGGTTGCTCGTTGTTGGACATCCGCCAAGCCCACCTCGGCACGGACGGTGGCCTGTTGTTGATCAAACGCCTATTGGCAGAACTCAACGCATTGGGCGTGACCCTCTCGTTGGGCGAGACGATGCTTTCGGTCGATGACGTGCACAAGCTCATCGTTACAGACAAACGCGACATCGCCTACCGCGCCTTGTTGATAGCCCCAGGCCGCAAAGGCTTTCATTTCTTGCAGATGATGCTGCAAAGCCTGGGGGTGCCGTTCGTCGACAACATTGTCGACATCGGCATCCGCATCGAAACCCGCATCGAACGCTATCCCATAGTCCGCGATTATTATGATCCAAAATTCTA
Organism: uncultured Spirochaetaceae bacterium; assembly: GCA_964543935.1. GTDB lineage: Bacteria > Spirochaetota > Spirochaetia > Sphaerochaetales > Sphaerochaetaceae > JAAYDK01. Next base: position 36,030 of record CAZJAK010000002.1, on the reverse strand, counting down.
TTTCCCCGAGAAGGTCCGCACGTTCTGCACCAATAGCGGCAGCGCCCATGTCGTCAAGGAGCGCTACAGCACCGCTCGGGGCGACATCTGGTACTCGGTGAACGGCCATGCCTATTCAGCCGAGACCCATCAACCCAACGGCTTGGTGAACTTCGCCATCCTCAAGACGGTCCGCTTCACCGCCCCGTTGGCCAGCGGCCAAGCCTTTGCCGAGAACCTTGGTCTGCAAGCCGCCTTGATGGGAGGCAACAAACCGCTCATGCAACGGGTTGGCGATTTCCGGATGGGTTCGCGCAGCAAGGAGAACAGCTTCAACAACGACCTGTTCGATTTCCCGCCAAGCTTGCGTGATTGCTGCCCGGGCGACATTTCGCTGGCTATGCCGGCCAAGATCCTCAGGGCGATTTGGAAGGCCATGAAGAATCTGGACACCATCGTGCCGGGTGTCCTCCATCCGTCGACCATCATGTATTATCCAGAGATCAAGCTCTATGCCAACAAGCCGCAGTACATCGACGATCATTTCAGGGTGACCGGCCACGTGTTCCTCGCCGGAGACGGTGCCGGAACGAGCCGCGGGATCACCGCCGCTTGGGCCAGCGGCATCAGGGCGGCGCGCGGGATGGCCGGGATCTTATAATTCACAACAAGGGTGCGAAGAGCTTGAGGACGTTGCGGCCGAGCCGGACATGGAACGGCAATGTCTCTTCTTTGGCCAAAGTCGCCTCGGTACAGACTTCCAACGTCCGCTCGATGTCGGCTTTGACCGCTTTGACCACCGACGAACCATAAAAAGCCACCCCGCATTCGAAGTGCAGGTAAAAACTGCGGTAATCCATGTTGGTCGTCCCGACAATGGAGACATCGTCGTCGGCCACGAACATCTTGGCATGGATGAACCCCGGGGTATACTCGAAGATACGCACCCCGGCCGAAAGTAACTGCAGGTAGCTGGAACGGGTGACTGGATGGACGTACCACTTGTCGGGGAAATTCGGAGTGATGATGCGCACATCGACTCCGCTTTGGGCCGCTATGACGAGAGCGGTCGCCATCTGGGTGTCGATGATCAGATAGGGTGTCGTGATCCAAACATACCGTTTGGCGTGGTTGATGATCTGGATGTAGGCGTTCTCGGCCACATTGTCCCCATCGAGGGGGCTGTCGCCGAACGGTTGGATGAAGCCATCGGAGGGATAAGAATTGCGGGTGGTGAAATCATTGAGGTCCAGGTCTTCGTTCGTGCTGAACATCCATTGTTGCAAGAACATCAAGGTAAGGTTCCAGACCGCATCCCCTTTGAGCATGACCGCTGTATCCTTCCAATGGCCGAAGCGGATTTTGCGGTTGATGTATTCGTCGGCGAAGTTGATGCCCCCGGTGAAGCCCACCTCACCATCGATCACGATGATTTTACGGTGGTCGCGATAATTCAAACGTGAATTGAGGTGTGGTCGCACATGGTTGAAAGCGACCACGGTCAATCCTAGTGCACGCAACTTGCGTTCATAGCCCCCCGGCAAGGTCGGCATGCTTCCGAAATCATCGTACATCAGGCGGACGACCACCCCTTCTTGCACTTTGCGCACCAAGACCTCGAGCATCGTGTCCCACATCTCGCCCTCTTCCAAGATGAAAGACTCCATCAGGATGAAGCGCTTGGCTTGTTCGATTTCACGCAAGATGCTGCGGAACGCCAATTCACCCAAAGGATAGAACTCGGTCGAGGTGTGTTCCCACACCTGGGCTTCCGAGATATTGGTGATGTAGCGGGATTGGCGGGCAAGCTCGGGAGAAAAGGTTTCCAACTGCTCGAGCACGTGCGGTTCAGGATGGGGCAGGACAATGCTTCTCTCACGTTCGTAATGCTCTTGGTACTTGGCCATCTGGCGGGCGAAACGCCGGCCTCCGCTGCGCGGTCCGAAGATGATGTAAAACGGCACACCGACAACGGGAACAGCCATGATGACGATGATCCACGGGATCTTGAAGGCAGGGTGATCGTCACGGCTCACCACATAGAACACGACTACGAATCCCAAAGCCGACATGATGGTGAGGTACAAACCATTGCCATACGACAGGTTCACTATCACCACCAGCAGGACCACCAGTTGCAGCACGACCAAGAACAGGAACAATGGCAACCTGCCAGTAAGAAACTTCAACAATTTCTTCATGGCTTCTCCAGATCGGAATCCTCCTCGACATGCTCGTCATCCTCGTCCGAGTAGGCGTCGAAGTGCTCGGAGTCTTCCTCGACCTCAGGAAAATTATCGCGATAATCCTCCTCATCCAACTCGATGTCGGGATCCGATTCCTCCTCGTCAGACAGCGAGGTGTCCGGATCCCTTTCATCATCGAACAAATCCTCGTCATCGTATTGATGGGCTTCGAACCAATCGATGGTATCCACGGCACTTGGTCGGCTAGCCGCAGCATCGTCCGGGCGTGCTTCGATGGCTTGCAGGGACTGTTGGATCGACTCCTTGCTGTATCCGGTGGTGCGGTAGAACGGTTTATCCAAAGCCTCACGGTACAATTCTCTGGCTTTCTCGAATTTCCCCAACGCGACCTTCACCATGGCAGCGTGCACGAAGGCTTCAGGGAAACGTGGCTTGGAGTCGGCGATCAAGGTATCGAATATGCGCTCGGCTTCCTGCAATCTACCCGTTTCCAGCAAAAGCCAAGCGCGGTTATCAAGCATTCCGGGAGTCTCCGGCATGGCTTTCGCACCTTCGAGGATGACCTTCTCTGCCTCTGCCAGACGCCCTTTCTCCAACAAATAGCTACCAAGATTGATATAGAGGTTCTTATCGCCCTTCCCATCGGATCGGACGGATTGCAACACCTCGATGGCCTTGTCGGTCCGTCCGGTGACCCATAAGGCCATCGATTGTGAGGTCAATGCGCTCGCAATAAGGTTGCCGTCCGGTTTTATCCTGCGCCGTTCCTTTTCGACCAGTGCTTCCAGCATGCGCAATGCCACAGCGGCATCACCCCGCTGAAGGAACAAGTTGGCCAGCATTACCGTGTACTTGGGTGCCAAGCCCGCCTTCCAGCCCTGTTCATACAAACGCCAAGCCTTCGCCTCATCCGGCGTTTTCGCATTCATGGCCCTTGAAGCCAATGCGACGAGAACATAGCCGCGCTTGAGGTACAACAACACCCCCAGCACGACCACCACAAGGCCGACTTTGGCCGATTGAGCGATCGGCAACATGAGCGTGACCAGCACGGCAATAATTGTCGCGACCGTGCTTACATTCTTGGACATGTGGAAAAACCTCCAACGCGTGGTGGCTCCATAATGCCACATTCGGAACAAGTATGCCAGAGCAGTTCCTCCATCCTCTTGTGCAACCGCCCTAGCGGCGTTACCATGACGGCATGGGAGAAACGCGTGAACGCCTGCTGCTGCATTGCTGTTGCGGTCCGTGCTCGACCGCCTCGGTCGAGCGCTTGCTTGAAGCGGGCTACGACGTCACGTTGTTCTTCGGCAACAGCAACATCTGGCCCGAATCGGAAACAGAGCGCCGCTTCGAAGCCCTGAAAAAGGTGGCCGATACCTACAGCCTGCCATTGATCCGCAGCGTCGCCGACCATGCCGGCTGGTTGCAAGCCATCAAAGGCTTGGAAGGCGAACGAGAAGGTGGGAAACGTTGCGAGGCGTGTTTCCGCTACAACCTTACCGAGGCCCGTCAGGTGGCCCAGAAAGCGGGGATCGGGTTATACACCACCACGCTGACGATCAGTCCGTTGAAGAAATCACCGCTGATATTCGCCGTCGGCAACGAGTTGGAGGGATTTGTAGCAATCGACTTTAAGAAACGGGGCGGTTACCTCAGAAGTATCCAATTGAGCCGTCAACTCGACCTGTACCGGCAGGATTACTGTGGATGCGAGTTTTCAAAGCGTCATTCAAGCGAGTAATTGCAGGCTGACGGCCATGACGGCCATCCCTGACAACACGCCGTATATGGCCAAGTGGTGCTCACCATAGCGCTCGGCTGTCGGCAACAACTCGTCGAATGAAATGTAAATCATGATCCCGGCTGTCGAAGCCATCACCAAACCCAACATCAACGATGTGGGGAAGAATGAGAACAAGGCCAAGCCGAGCAACGCCCCGATCATCTCGGACAAGCCTGACAACAACGAGACAGCCAGCGCCCGGCGGCGCTTTCCGGTAGCGAAATAAATCGGCACAGCTACCGCAATCCCCTCGGGAATATTGTGGATGGCGATAGCCACGGCGATACTCAGACCAAGCCGGGAATCGGCCATGAAACTGGTGAATGTTGCCAAACCCTCGGGGATGTTGTGGACCGCGATGGCCACTGCGGTGAGGAAACCTGTCCGCAACAAGCCGGCGTGGTGCTCGTCGTGATGAACGGTCATCAGGTTTTGGACATCGGGGATCTCATGGGGGTTGTCGGCCGAAGGCACGAAACGGTCGATCAATGCGATCACAACGATTCCGAGAAAGAAGGAGGCGATGTTCACGATGGAGGCCGTCTTGGGTTCGAATGTCTGCAACAGGTAATGCAAACCCTCCGGCAGGATCTCCATGAAAGAGAGGTAGACCATGACACCGGCAGAGAATCCCAAAGAAACGGCAAGGAACCGCGAGCTGCTGCGCTTTTGGAACATGCTCAGCACTCCACCGATTCCGGTGGACAAGCCGGCGATCAACGTGACCGCCAATGACGAGATGACGACGACTGTGTCCATAGCCGAACAATAATCTTCTCGAGGGTCGCCTGTCAATGGTAAATGTTCGCCAACGCTAACAATGATTGGCAGTTCGGTTCTTTTTCACCCGTGCCACAATCAAATCATGGACTTGTTCGAGGCCCATCGAATCGTCGACCAACTGCTCGGTCATGCAGGCGATGTGGGGTACCAAGGTGTCGTAACAATAGGCAACCCGATGGCGGTCATACCATGGGCAGGCAAGGGAACTCATCATGCGGGCTTTGACGAGTTTGAACCCCAACCTGACCGCCAAGGCCGCAGCCGCCTGGCCGGCCACTTGGTCATGCAGGACCAACGATGCAGGATCGAGCGCTTTAAGCGCAATGAACTGTTCGAGTTCCAACAAAGGGTACAACCATTTCCCACTGCTTTCGAACACGATCGTCTCCAGATCGTCCGAACGGCTGAACACTTGCAACGAGATGCCGGCGGGTAACGACCGCCGGCGCAACCATGAGGGAACCGTCAGTTCCATGTGTGCATCATCCACCGAATATGAACCCCCATACGATATCATTGGACAGCTGATCATACCCGGCATAGGTACTGATTGTCATCCCTTTGAGGCCCAACAGTGACAACTGTGAGGAGAGCTCCAGTCCGACAGATACATTGGGGAAGATCTGGGTCGACGAATTCCACAACATGCCGACAAACAATCCAATTTGAGTGTCGTTGAAGATGAGCATCTCACCGATAGTCGGTTTGAAGGAGGCCGGCGACCAAGCGGCATCCAAGCGGGCGGTATAGAGATGGTTAGAGGTGTTCAACGGACCGAGCGGAGCCAAAGAACCCTGCGACCGGATCACCGCATCGTTGGTCCTGAATTGATCGGACAGATAGAACGGGACCTCGCCGTCGCCATCCAAAGCAAAGCGGCCGTTGAAGGAAGCTTTCAGGGAAAAGTCGGACGGCAATGGGAAATCGCTGCGGACTTTGGCGTATATGAATTGACGGTCGTAAGCGTGGGCTAACTGCCATCCACCAGATAAAGACACTGTGAACGGGTAGCCTTGGGTGTTCGACCAAAGAGCCGATCCTCCTGCCGACAAAAGCATGCCGGACAAGCGGAAATTGGGTCCCAACTGATTCTCGAGCATCGCGCTGGCTTGCAACTCCAAGCGCTCGTCCAAGAACAACTGCTTGGCGAGCAAGCCGGTCCGGTTATAATACGATGGCAGCCACCCGCTGTCCCACGTGATCCCCACGTCCACATAGGTCATCATGAACGGCAGCAGGTTGATTCCCAACGAGGCTAAAGCGGAAGGATACAACGACATGCCGGCCGAAGCGGCCCACCCCAAGCCTGCATCCAAGGAAAAATCGAAATCGCGCCAGCGCAAATCGTATTGCAGGCCGACGATGTTGTCCTCTTTGAGGATCCACGGGTCGCCGTCGTAATGATAGGATTGCAGACCGACGAATACTTGCTGGGAAAGCAAACGCTGGTTCACGCGGTTGAACAGCCGGTAATTGCCCAACACCCAGGCTTCCTTCTCGGCATACGATTCGCGCACAGCCAAGACTTCTCCGTCGATACCACCGGCAGGCAGGACCGACAACCTGTCGGCCATTTTCTTGGCCGACTCGTACCCCTTGGCGGCTATAGCAGGCATCGAGGCAAAGTCCATGAACGAATAGTCCTCGACATCGCATCTCACCCACAATGCATCGGGATGTTCGAGCAACTCGACCACGCCTTGACGGCGCTTGCCTATGTCCATGGCCACGTTCAAAATCGAGACGCTGTTGCGCAAATTGATGTTCTTGCCTTCGTAAAACGTCGTCGAGACCACGATGGTGTTGCTGTATCCATAAGCGATCGACAACGGCACCAAGTTGCTGATGCCTCCATCGAGCAGCAGGTGCCCGTTGTACTCGACGGGGGAGAAATAGACGGGAAGGACGAACGATGCTTCGAGGATGGTGACGAGATCCCCTTCGGTAATCAAGACCTGCCGTTTGGTGGCCATGTCCTCGGCCACCACCATGACCGGCAACGGGAAATCCTCGATACGGCGTTGTTCGCCGAGGAAGGCCTCGATGATCGCACTGAAACGGGTGGTGTCCAACACACCGCCCTTGACAGGAAGGGTCAGGTCGAACAGCTGCCCCATGTCGACCTCGCTGCACAACGAGACGATCTGGTCGGGGGAAAGCCCGGCTGCGTACAACAGGCCGACAATCGACCCCATCGAGTTGGAAACGATGAAATCGGGGACGATGCCCTGTTCTTCCAAATACTTGAGCACTCCCAAGTGGGCGAAAGCCCTGGCCGAACCTCCTGACAACACGAGCCCGATTGGATCACGCTCCCCTTTGGTTCGCTCCAATATCCGTTGCCTGAACGATGCATCACCATAGATGATGGGCAGGTCGGCCGCCAACAACTCGTTCGAATTATTCAGGACATCGGCAGGTGCCGCTATGGCTCCGGCAAGCAGGGCGCAGGCGCACAGGGCCAGCACCATGCTTGCCGCCATGCGAATGAAACGTGTCCTCATCCGGCACCTCCTTGCCTGCATTCACAATTCTGTTGGAATCATACGGTAAATCTGGCGACCGTTCAAGAAGAGTTGTCACAACATTTGGCACTGATCAGCTTCAGGTTTGTTTGCAACGGTACATCATCGCATCGGCTCGTTCCAAGATAAGGTATGGGTCGCTCGAGTCGGCCATTGATCCGACTGCGTAGCCGCACGAAACCGATAGCGGTACCATCGAGGAGGCGTTGGCCTCTTCAAGGCGCTTGCCGAGTTCCTTCTCCAGCGCTGCAACCTGGCCCAATCCCTTTTCTCCTAGCACAACGACGAATTCGTCGCCACCGATGCGGTAACATTGGCCATCAACCCTGGAGTACACCGTTTGGATGACCGAAGTGACTTTGCGCAGGGCATTGTCACCGGCCTTGTGGCCGAACGTGTCGTTTATCCGCTTGAGATGATCGAGGTCGAGCATGACCAACACGGTCTGGGAACATTGGCGTGCATCACCCCGCAGCGTCTCGAGCCTGTGTTCGAAGGCTGTCCGGTTGGGCATCCCGGTCAAGATGTCGGTGAAGGCGATGCGCTCATAGGTCTCGGCCTTGACGCCCTGCATGTACGAATCGGCCAACCGTGTGGAAGTTTTCCAGCCGGTGACGAGAGTGAAGATCAGCATCGAGGCCATGAAAAAGGCGTTGTTCACCGCTACTGGATTCAAAGAATACCGTACGATATCGATGGCGACTCCGACTGTGAGCAACGCGAAGCTGCCCAAGAACCACCCTGCATCGGGAAAGGTTTTCTCACGCACCGCCGAGATGAACGTCCACAAGACCAATGCACAGGTGAGCAAGACCAAAAAATGGGTCGGAAGGAGGCTCATCGCCGCCCCCGGTTGCAACACCACGACACAGACGACAGTCAAGATGTAGTTGGCCATCAACACGATTGCCAGAATGCGGAATATCCACGGGCGCTTGGGATTGAACACATGCATGACGAAGTTGGCGAAGGGGACTGCGCACAACATGATGCAGGTGAATTTCAACGCCATCATGGTCTGGTGATTGCCAGTGAGCAATTGGGGCACATTGGTTGAAAGCAGCGACCACAACCCGACCATCAAGGCGAACAAACCGAAGAATGCCACGCCTTCGCTACGGATGCGCCGCGTGTATGACCACAACGACACCCCGCACAAGGCCAAACCGATGGTCAAGATCACCAAGCTCATCAGGACCCAAGGGAGGTTTCCAACGATCGCCCGGGCCAGCAGGGTGTATCCTTGTCCGATAGTAACAGACGGTACCGATGCTATCGTGTCGATTCCGGGGGGACACTCGAACCTGATGGTCAATTCCAATCCTTGGCTTCCGGAAGGAATCGGCATGAGGTGGTAGCCGCCGACGGGTATGCGCGGATTGAACTGTGGAGGGTACCCGTACGAATAGATTTGGCGGCCGTCGACCTTGACGACGACACGATGGGACATGTTGCTGAACAACAATGAATGGGGGTCGGAATAGTCGGTCGGCAACTGGGTGGAAAATTCCACCCACAGGTTGCCGGGCGTGACGAGCCCGAGGTCCTCGGGCCGCTGACCGACGGCAATGGTTCCGGCGTGGGCTTCGCTCTCATACGACCATGAGCCGTCCAGCCGCAACACCGGTTTGTCGAGGACCGATGAATTACGCCCCGACATGCCCAACAGCACCATCAGGCAAACGGCAACAGCAACAGCCAACAGAATCCAAATCGGACTCAATGCCTTGTGCCGTTCCATGGACCACCTCCGTAGCGTTACTCTAGAGCCAGGCCACGGTCATGTCAACAGATGTTAAGAAAGTGTCGTCAGGACGTCCTTTAAAATCGAGACGGCGGCATCGATGTGGGAAGATGTGACGGTCAACGGTGGGACGAAGCGAATTACGTTTGTCCCCGAACTTGCGATGAGCAAGCCCCGCTTCATGCACTCTTCGACAATCGGGCGGACCGGTATGCTCAACTCCACACCCATCATCAGTCCAATGCCGCGGATGTCCACGATGGTCGTGAATTGTGAACGCAGTTCCTGCAAGGCCTGGGCAAGCCGGTTGGCCGAAGAGCGCACCGAAGCAGTCAAATCCCCTTGGCCCAACCGCTTGAGCATGACGACGGCTGCGGCCGAAGCGATCAAGTTGCCACCGAAGGTAGCGGCATGGTCACCCGGTTGGAACACGTCGGCAGCCTTGCCACAGGCCAACACGGCACCCATCGGCACACCACCGGCCAAGGCTTTGGCCAAGGTCACCACATCGGGCTTCACCGCATAGGTCTGGTAGGCGAACGGATCACCGGTGCGGCCCAAGCCGCATTGGACTTCGTCGAAGATCAACAGGATGCCCTCGCGATCGCACAATGCCCGCAGATCTTTCAGAAATTCCCGTTTAGCGGGCATCACACCGCCCTCGCCCTGAATCGGTTCAACCATGATGGCGCAGGTGCGCTTCGTCACCAAGGCCTTGACGCCCTCGATGTCGTTGAACGGAGCGTACGAGAAACCAGGCACCAGCGGCACGAAGGACTTCTGGTATTTGGTTTGACCGGTCGCAGTCATGGCGGCATAGGTGCGGCCATGGAAGGAATGGTCCATCGTGATGATGTCGGTCCTGAGCGGGTCGTTCGACGAACCATATTTGCGAGCCAACTTGATGGCCGCCTCGTTCGCTTCCGTCCCGCTGTTGCAAAAGAAGGCCCGCTCCATGCCGCTTAAGGAGACCAGCAACTCGGCAGCTTCGATCGCATAGGGATTCCAATAGAGGTTCGAGCAGTGCAGCAAGCCACCATCGACCACCGCATGCAAGGCGGCCTTCAAATCAGGCTCGCCATACCCCAGCGAATTAACGGCGATGCCCGCCACCATGTCGAGATAGGTGTTGCCATCCGCATCGGTCAGCGTGCACCCGTCTCCCGCTTTCAGCACGAGCGGGAATTGGGCATAGTTGTGCATGAAGACCTTCGCCCCGCGCTCGATCCATTGCTTGTTATCCATCACAGTGCCTCCCGTTGGTGCTTTCACAGTGTCATCATCGTCCCGATGCCCTCGTTGGTGAAGATCTCCAACAACAGGCTGTGGGGAGTCCGTCCGTCGAGGATATGGACACTTTGCACCCCGTTACGGATTCCGTCCATACAGCATTGGGTCTTGGGAATCATCCCTCCCCGGATCGTGCCGTCGGCGATGTAGCGCTCGGCGTCGGCCAAGGACAACTGCCTGATGATGCTTTCGGGATTGTCCTTGTCCCGTAGAATCCCCTCGACATCGGTAAGGAACACGAGTTTTTGGGCATGCAAAGCCCCGGCGATGGCACTCGCTGCATAATCGGCGTTGATGTTGTAGGTGTTGCCTTGGCGGTCGGTACCGACCGGCGACACGACCGGTACGAAGTCGTTGGCCATCAATGCCTCGAGCAAAGTCGTGCCGACTTTCTCGACCTCACCGACGAATCCCAGGTCTTTGCCTTCGGCAAGAAGCTTGCGGGCGACGAGGGTGTCGCCATCCTTTCCGTTGATCCCGACGGCATTGATGCCCTGCGATTGCAAACACTGCACGATGTCCTTGGCGATGTTGCCCGACAGCACCATCTCGGCCACGCTGGCTGTTTCGGCATCGGTCACCCGCAGGCCATCGACGAAACTGCTCGTCTTTCCCAACCGTTCCAAGAGATTGGTGATGGAAGGCCCGCCGCCATGGACCACCACCGGACGCAAGCCGATACGCTTGAGCATGGCGATGTCTTGGATGACCGACATCTTGATGGCTTGGTCGACCATGGCGCTCCCGCCATACTTCACGACAATCGTCGTCCCGGCAAAGCGCCTGATATAGGGCAAGGCCTCGATCAAGACGCTGGCTTTCTCGATTTCCTTTTCCATGGTCAACTCCTGTAATCCCCGTTGATGCGCACATAGTCGTATGTGAGGTCGCACCCCCACGCGACTGCCTTGCCAGGCCCTGAACCGACCTTGGCGACCACGACAATCTCTTTTTCTTGCAGGATGGCCTTGGCCTTGGCTTCGTCAAACGCCAACGGCGCCCCTTTGTCCATCACCACAATGCTTCCAACAGGACTGGAATAGCTGATCGTCACGAGAGAGGGATCGAACGACGCCTTCGAGTAGCCCATCGCGCAGAGCATGCGGCCCCAATTGGCGTCAGCACCGAAGAAGGCCGCTTTCACCAAACTGCTCGAGACGACCGAACGGGCCATCAGGCGGGCGTCGTGCTCAGTAGGCGCCCCCTCGACCTCCACCTGGATGAACTTGCCGGCCCCTTCCCCATCTTTGACGATGGCTTTGGCCAACTCGGCATGCACGGCAGTGAAGGCTTGGGCGAACAGAGCCCCTTCTGCTGTACCGGCAGTGATGGCGGTGCATCCTGAGCATCCGTTAGCCAAGGCCAGCACCGTGTCGTTGGTGCTTGTGTCGCCATCAACCGAGATCATGTTGTAGCTTTGCGCGACCGATTGCCCCAACAACGCCTGCAACAGCTTGGCGTCGACAACCGCGTCGGTGGTGATGAACGAGAGCATAGTGGCCATGTCTGGATGGATCATCCCCGAGCCCTTGGCCATCCCGCCAATGCGGACCGTTTTTCCCCCGAGGGTCAGTTCGAGCGCGCATTGCTTGACGAAGGTATCGGTCGTGCAGATCGCCCAAGCGGCATTGTCAGCGGCCTGGGCATCGCTGGCCAGTTCTTTGCAACAGGCCTGGATGCCGGTTTTCACCTTATCCATCGGCAAGGGAAGGCCGATCACCCCGGTCGAGCACACCAGCACCTCTTTGGGCTGTATCCCAAGACACTCGGCTGCGGTCGCAGCCATCGATTGTACGTCAAGTTCTCCTTGGCGACCGGTACAGGCATTGGCATTGCCACTGTTGACCACGATCGCCCGCACCGTCGCCCGAGTGGCAACGATCTGCTGGTCCCACACCACCGGGGCGGCTTTGACCACATTGGTCGTGAACGCCCCGGCCACAACCGCGTCGACTGCGCTGACGACCAGCGCCATGTCCCGCTTCTTTTTCTTGATGCCGACCGCCAAACCAGCGGCGCTGAAACCTTGCGGCGCAGTCACGCCGCCTTCAATCCATCTCATCATCGCCTTTTGAACCTCACAGGGGGAAAGCCGGCAATGCACCGAGCGCCATCCCCTCGTCGAAACCACAGCAGATGTTCATGTTTTGAACAGCTTGCCCCGCGGCCCCTTTGACCAGATTGTCCAACGCACCGCACGCGATGACCCGACGGGTCCTCGCATCGACCGTGTACCCTATGTCGCAATAATTCGAAGCCTTCACCCAGCGGGTTTCAGGCATCACACCTTCACCAAGCAACCTGACGAACCGTTCACCGCCATAGGCTTTGCGGTATGAATCGGCGATATCGTTCCCATCGACGCCCTCTTCAAGCTTGGCATAGCAGGTAGCCAGGATGCCGCGATTCATCGGCACCAAGTGCGGGGTGAACTGGATCACCACATCCGTGCTACATGTGCCTCCCGAGGCAGCCAACGCCAACTCCTGCTCGATTTCGGGAGTGTGGCGGTGATTGGTCACACCATACGGTTTTATCGACTCATCGCACTCGCAGTACAACGAATCGAGTTTTTCGGAACGTCCGGCTCCCGAGACACCCGACTTGGCGTCGATGATGATGGAGTCTGCCTTCACCAGTCGATCGCGCAGCAAGGGTGCCATGGTCAGGATCGAACAGGTGGTGTAACAGCCCGGATTGGCAATCAGGCGGCTTTTTGCGATGGTGGACCTGTACAACTCGCACAGGCCATAGACGGCTTGTGGCTGCATCGCGCGCCCTTCATGGGAGCATTTGTACCACTGTTCGTACACAGCCGGATCGCGCAAGCGGAAATCGGCGCTCAGGTCGATGACCACGCATTGCTTGAGGACTTCCGGGGTCACACTTTTGGTTGCGATGCCATGGGGGAGCGCCAAGAACAACACGTCGCACTGGCTGGCCAACGCGGCCACATCCGATTCGACGCACTCGGACCCATACAGCATCCGCAGGTTGGGGAACTGCGCTGAAAACCGCTTGCCGACATGGGAATGGGAAGCCGCAATGATGGTGCCCACCTGCGGATGTCCCGCCAACAAGCGTACCAGTTCGGCTCCGGCATATCCGGTCGCACCGGCTATCGCGACATCTAGCATCCTGAATCCTCCTGTGATATTCGTATATACATGCAAAATGGCATGGGTGTACAGTCCTTTAATGCATAATTATGCAAAATATTAGAAATTTTTATGCACTTCCATTCCAAAAACTGCAGGCAACGATGCAAGATGTTTATCCACATGCAGTTCAAGGACTGGCCTGATGTGAAAATTCAGCTTAGGATACTCTCCTGCAGGCTAGGCATTGCCAGCAGAAAAAGAGTACCATCTATTTGGTTGCATTTGCAACAGAGTTGAATGACCAATTTTGGTACAGTGGTAGCGAGGACACGACCATGAGGAGAACAGACCGACAACGGGACGAACAATTCGCCCGAAACCTGATATCACGAAGCGAATGGGCTGTGCTGGCCATGAACGGCCCCGACGGACCGTATGCCGTACCGGTGTCGCATGTGCTCGAAGCAGATGTCGTCTACTTCCATGGAGCCACAGAAGGGACCAAGTTGGATTGCATCGAAGCCGACGGGCGCGTCTCGCTCGTCTGCGTGGGGCGCACCGATCTCGACGGGGAGCACTTTTCCACCGATTACGAGTCCGCCATCGCCAACGGGACGGCCTCGATTGTCAGTGACGACCATGAGAAACGGCATGCATTGATGTTGATTGCGCAAAAATTTGCCGCGGGAAACCTGCGCCAGGCACCAGCCTATATCGACAGTTATTGGAACCGCACCACCGTGGTGCGGGTGGATGTCGACACGTTCACAGCCAAAGCCAGAACCAAGAAGAAGGAGTCCGCTACACAATGATCAGAACGATCATCACCATAGATGCAGAGGCCTGCAACGGATGCGGCTTGTGCGCCGCAGCCTGCCATGAAGGGGCCATCGCCATGGTCGACGGCAAAGCCAGATTGCTTCGCGACGACTATTGCGATGGATTGGGGGACTGCCTGCCGGCTTGCCCCACTGGTGCCATCACGTTTGAGAAACGCGAAGCGGTAGCTTACGACCCGTTGGCAGTGAGCGCCAACTTGTCGGCCAAGGAACAGCTGCTCAAGGCCATGCAGGAAGCCAAGCTGGCCTGCACGGTCGGCGGTGGCGGTTGTCCGTCGGCCAGCACCAAGCATCCCGAGGGCTCCTCGACGTCGGTCGATTTGCCTCAGCAGACCAAGAACCGTTCCCAACTACGCCAGTTCCCGGTTCAAATCCAGTTGGTTCCTGAGAACGCCCCCTACCTGGATCACGCCCATGTGCTGGTTGCCGCCGATTGTTGCGCCTATGCCCACGGGGACTTCCACGACCAGTTCATGCGTTCCAGGATCACGCTGATCGGTTGTCCGAAACTTGACGATGCCGACTACAGCCGAAAACTCGCCGCCATCTTTTCTCAGCACGACATCCGCTCGGTACTGGTGGCCAGGATGGACGTGCCCTGTTGCGGCGGCTTGTCCCATGCCGTGGCCAAAGCGATTCGCGCCAGCAAAAAACCGATTCCCATGCAAGTCGCTGTCATAGCTTCGGACGGCAGATTGCTCAATATTGAGGAGGAATGATGCCACACACCTATGATTTTACCAATGGAGACGAACTGGCTGTCCAAAAGCTGGTTCACGATCCCGCTTTGGCCATCAACAGGCTGGTCCTGCCCGCCGGCCAAGCGATCACACCGCATCGGACCGAGAACCGCGCCTATATGATCGTGACCGACGGCACGCTGACGTTGAAGATCGACGACGAGGCTCCATGTGAGTACCAAGCGGGCACAATCGTGGCCATCGCAGCGAAAAGCATGATGGCGATTGCGAACCATGGGGCACAAACCATGCGCTTGTTCGTAGTCAAACCACAGGAAGCGACCACCGGCTGCTGATTGCCAATTACAATTCAATACATGATTCACTCATGACACTACCAAAAAGCAAGGAGATTGCGAATGAACAACATGTTCTGTTTCCAATGTGAACAGACTGCGGGCGGGAAAGCCTGCACCGGATCGCGCGGGGTGTGCGGCAAGCAAGCCGACACATCCAACTTGATGGACGACATGACCGGAAGCCTGGTGGCTTTGGCCAAGGCGGTCAAGGGCAAGGCCCGCAAAACGTCGACCGATTTCATCGTGCTCGAGGGATTGTTCTCGGGCATCACCAACGTGAACTTCAATAATGAAACCCTCGCCGTCCTGGAGGCCCGCATCACCGCTGAGCAAGCCTTGTACGGCAGTCATGAAGCACCTTATACCATGAACGACCTGTGGCGGGACCAAGAGGATGTCCGTTCCCTCAAGTCGCTCATCCTGTTGGGACTGCGCGGCATGGCCGCGTACGCCTACCACGCGTGGGTGTTGGGATTCAAGAACGACACAGTGAATGATTTTTTCTTTGAAGCGTTGGCAGCCATCGGCAGTACTCTCGGCACCGACGCATTGCTCCCCATGGTGCTGAAAACCGGTCAGGTGAACCTCACCTGCATGGAGATGCTCGACAAGGCCAATACCTCGACTTATGGCGACCCCGTCCCGGTCGAGGTCCCCCTCGCCATCGAGAAGGGCCCGTTCATCGTAGTCAGCGGCCATGACTTGCTCGATTTATACAAGCTGTTGCAACAAACCGAGGGCAAGGGCATCTCCATCTACACCCATGGCGAGATGTTGCCGGCCCACGGTTATCCCAAACTCAAGGCTTTCAAGCACCTTAAGGGGAACTTTGGCACGGCTTGGCAGAACCAACAAAAGGAATTCATCGACATCGCCGGGCCGGTCTTGTTCACCACCAATTGCTTGATGCCTCCCAAAGACAATTACAAGGACCGCATCTTCACCACCGAGGTCGTCTCCTATCCCGAATTGGTCCACATCGGCGAGGACAAGGATTTCACGCCGGTGATCAAGCGTGCCCTCGAGTTGGGTGGGTACGACCAAGACAAGCGGATGGCCGGCATCAATGGTGGAACGGTCGTGACGACCGGATTCGGCCGTAAAACGGTCTTGTCGGTGGCTCCCAAGGTGGTCGAAGCCGTCAAAGCTGGAAAGATCAAGCACTTCTTCCTTGTCGGTGGCTGCGATGGCGCCAAACCGGGTCGCAACTACTACACCGACTTTGTCGAGAAAGCTCCCCAAGACACGGTCATCCTGACAGTGGCTTGCGGGAAATTCCGTTTCAACGACCTCAGCTTGGGATCCATCGACGGCATTCCGCGCTTGCTCGACATGGGGCAATGCAACGATTCGTTCGGGGCGATCCAAGTAGCCCTGGCCCTTGCCAAGGCTTTCGACTGCCAAGTGAACGACCTGCCGCTCACCCTCATCCTGTCGTGGTATGAACAGAAGGCGGTCTGTGTGCTGCTCAGCCTGTTGCATTTGGGCATCAAGAACATCCACCTTGGCCCGACATTGCCGGCATTCGTCTCCCCGGCCGTGCTCAAAATACTCGTCGACACCTTCCAACTCACCCCGATTTCAGCCAGCGCCGAACAGGATTTGGCTAAATTCGTCAAGTAAGCGACGTCGATTCAGAATCAGCAGGCCACCGTCGATAAACCGGTGGCCTGTCTTATTCTCCATTTTCAATGGTGCAATCAAATTCCATGCAACAATACATCCTGTATATTGTTGCATATTTTGTTGCATTTTGATGAATATCTACACTTCACACGCCCTTATTGTTGCATAATTTTACAAAATACCGTATAAATGGCCATCAATAGCAACAGAGGTATTCACTTTGCAGCAAACCGGCAACGACAAGCGAACCACGGAAAAACATCCACAGAGACCGGCCGCATGTCGAGTCGGTCGCTAAGATGTGCGCTTGAACCACCGCAAGGAGCTTCCGATGCAGACCTTCGACTTTTCGACCATGTCCGACCAAGCCATCCGTGAGGCCTTGCAAGCCATCCGCTGCGGATTGACCGTCCAAGAAGCCCGTCAGTTGCACGCTATGCTTCAAAGGGCTCCGACCGTGGCCGAACTGGTTTTGTTCGGCATCGAGGGCTCGGAGCATTGTTCCTATAAAAGCAGCCGGACCTACCTGAAACAATTTCCAACCGAAGGTCCCGACGTGATCATCGGAGCCAAGGAGGATGCCGGAATCATCCGAGTCGCCCGGGACAAGCAGGGCAAGGGTTATGCCATCGTCTTGAGCCACGAGTCGCACAACCATCCCAGCCAGGTCGTCCCGTACGAAGGGGCGGCGACCGGAATCGGCGGCAATGTGCGCGATGTGTGTTGCATGGGAGCCAATGTGGTCGCTTTGGCGGATGATTTGCGCTTCGGCGAGCTGTCCAATCCCCATAACGTCTGGTTATTGCATGAGGTGGTGGCGGGCATCGCCGGGTACGGGAATCCCATTGGAGTACCGAACATCGCCGGCGGTGTGCAGTTCCATGAAGGCTATGAAGGCAACTGTCTGGTGACGGTGGTGACCCTAGGAACGGTCGCAGAGGATGCCATCATCCACTCATACGCTCCGAAAAATGCGTCTGGCTACGATCTGATTTTAGTCGGAAAAGCCACCGATACCAGTGGTTTTGGTGGAGCAAGTTTTGCCAGCTTCCAACTTGAGCAACAACGCCGCCAAGCCGACAAAGGAGCCGTGCAGGAACCCAATGCATTCCTTGGAAGGCATTTGATCAAATCATCGGCAGCATTGTTTCAGATTCTTAAGGAACGGGGAGAGACCGGCAATGTCGCATTCAAGGACCTCGGAGCCGGCGGGATCGCCTGCGCCAGTGTCGAATTGGCCGAAAGCGGTGGTTACGGTGCCCATGTCGCTATCGACGCGGTCCATGTCGCCGATGCTGCGATTCCTCCCCATGTGATTCTGTGCGCAGAGACCCAGGAACGCTACATGTGGGTCTCACCTCCCAGGCTGACTGGCTTGATCCTTTCCCATTACAACCACAGTTGGGCCTTGCCGGAAGTATCTGCCGGTGCCGAGGCCAGGGTGATCGGCTCCATCGTTGACAACGGGCGCTATGTGGTGACTTCATCCGGCCAAACCATTGTCGATGCGCCCGCTGCAGCCGTGTGCCATGGCTTTGCCTACCATCGGCCGGTCGGAGATCCCCCAGCACTCCAAGAGGAACCCGTCTTGTCCACAAAGGCCGACATCGCCCGTCTGTTGCCGGCCATCCTCGCCGATCCGAATGTCGCCGATAAAAGCTGCATTTACAATCGTTATGACAAGCAAGTGCAAGGGTGGACACAAATCGAAGCGGGCCGCGCCGATTCAGGCGTCATCCGTCCATTCGACGATCCGTCCTTCCCTGCCGAGATCCGGGATACGGGAATATCGTTGACAACCGATCAGAATCCACGCTGGAATTCCATCGATGCTTACCAAGGTGCGCTGAATGCCGTAGTCGAGTCCTATTGCAACACACGCGCAACCGGATGCATCCCGATCGCCCTTTCCGATTGCCTGTGCTACGGGAATCCCGAAAAACCTGAACAGATGCGGCAATTCGCCGAAGGGTGCCGCGGCATCGCCGATGCCTGTCGGGCACTGGACATTCCTGTGATAGCCGGCAACGTATCGCTGTACAACGAGTCTGAGCATGGCTCGATTCCCCCCAGTCCGATGGTCGCCATGCTCGGCAAGATCAACGACAGCCGCTTGGCGCTTCAATCGGCTTTCCAACAACCGGGCTCGGCTATCTTGATGCTCGGTGAACGCTTCGATGCCTGTGGTGGCAGCATCTACTACCGTCTTCATGGCAAACTCGGCAACCAGCTTCCGAGACCAGATTTGCCAACTGTCAAGCGCATGGGAAGCCTCATGGAAACATGGACTGCGCACCGGCTCATCCGTTCATGCCACGACATCTCCGAAGGAGGAGTCGCGGCAGCGTTGTCCGAGATGGCCATCATGGCAGGCATCGGATGCCGCTGCACATTCCCCACCACGTTACCCATCGAGCGCATGCTGTTCTCTGAATCCTGCGGCTTCTGCCTTGAAGTGGACATGGACCATGTCCCGGCCATGCTCGAAGATGCCCGCAAGGCTGGCCTGTATTGCACACACATTGGACAAACACAGGGCAAGGTCGTCGCGCTCCAGCACACCGAATGGCCGTTGGCTGAATTGGAACACATCTGGCGCGATGGATTGCGCAAGCATATCGGATAAGGCAAGGAGTCGATCATGGGGAGTGGACGCACAGGCAAAGCGGATGCCATCGATTACAAACAGGCTGGGGTCGACATCGCTCAAGGGAATCTTGCGGTCGATTTGATCAAACCATTGGCAGCTGCCACATTCGACGCCAATGTATTGAAAGGAATCGGGAGCTTCGCTTCGTTTTATGATGTAACGGACATCCTTGGACGGTACCGCCATCCAGTGTTAGTCCAAAGCACCGACGGCGTCGGGACAAAAATCACCGTTTGCAAGATGACGGGCGATTATTCCACCATCGGGGCGGATTTGTTCGCCGCTTGTTGCAACGATATCGTCGTGCATGGGGCCACTCCGTTCACCTTCTTGGATTACATCGCCAACGAACGCCTCGATGCGCAGACGGTGGCGACCATCGTGGCTTCCCTCGCCCAAGCCTGCCGTACCCACCACGTCGCCCTCGTCGGGGGAGAGACCGCCGAGATGCCCGGGACTTACGTCGCGGGAGAACATGACCTGGTGGGCTTCGTCAGCGGTTTCGTGGAACGCGAGCGCATCGTCAACGGCGATGACGTGGTAACCGGTGATGCTGTTCTGGCAATCGGCTCGAGCGGATTGCACACCAATGGCTTCTCCCTGGCCCGTAAGGTGCTGTTCGAACGAGCGGGTCTTGCTCCCGGCGATGCGATCGATCCATCAGACCCCTCCTCCCAAACGGTTGGGAGCGCACTGTTGGCTCCCCATGCGATCTATGTCAAGGGAGTGCTCGACGCCCTTGCCGACGGGTTGCCGATAAAAAGCATGGCCCACATCACCGGCGGCGGCTTGTTCGAGAACGTACCACGGGTATTGCCCAAGGGTTTGCGTGCCCATGTCGATCCTCGCTGCTGGAACGCCAAGCCGATCTTCACTCTGATACAACAGCTCGGCGATGTCGCCGATACGGTCATGTACCGGACCTTCAACATGGGAGTCGGATTGGTCCTGGTGACGGCCGCGCACGAGGCAAGAGCAGCCGTGCAAGCGTTGCAAGGGGTGTTCGACCTTCCGGTCGGCATCATCGGCTACATCGAGGAAGGCGGTCCGGAAACTCTCATCGAAGGGGTCTAGGGGAAAGGGCATGAGCATGGACAAACAACACATACGGATCGCAATCATTGAGTTCCCCGGCACCAACTGCGAGCGGGAGACAGCCCAAGCGGTCCGACGGGCCCACATGGAACCGGTATCGGTCCGGTGGAATCAAGCAGCCTTAGGATTGGCTGGATACGATGGTTTCATCATTCCGGGTGGCTTCTCGTACGAGGACCGTAGCCGTTCCGGCATCATCGCTGCCTTGGATCCATTGATGGATGAGCTTAGGCTCCAAGCCGAGACGGGCAAACCGGTCTTGGGCATTTGCAATGGAGCCCAAATCTTGGTGGAGGCTGGGTTGGTGCCCGGTTTTGAACACTACCGCATCGGGGCCGCCTTGGCTCCCAACCGGCAAACAGTCCGGCAAGAAGGAACCGAATGTCCCCCACGGATCGTCGGAACCGGGTTTTATAACGCCTGGATCAACGTCGCCGCGGACTGCCAGCGGTTGCCCAACGCCTTTACGTCGGAATTGCAACCTGGCGAGGTTTTGCACATGCCTGCCGCCCATGCCGAAGGTCGTTTCGTCATTCCACAAGAGGCGCTTGAGCTCTACTGGCGGCTTGGACTGGTGGTGTTCAGGTATTGCGACAGCACCGGAGCCATCGATCCGTCGTTTCCCGTCAATCCGAATGGATCGATCGACAACATCGCTGCATTGTGCAACGCAAGCGGTAATGTCATGGCCATCATGCCCCACCCCGAGCGGACTGTGGCGGGCGACCCGATCTTTGCTGCCATGCGGCGCTATATCGAAGAACACCACAACCACCAGCCGCGGCGTCTGCCTTTGCTCCCCTTGCCAAAAGAGTGGGAATCGTGGAGCACCCGCAGCGACACCGATACCGCCACTAGCCAGCCAAGCGGCAATCAGCTGTCCACATCGCTGCTCATCGCAACGGTCATCACCGACAATACCGCCGTCACGGTCGAGCGCGAACTATGCCGGCGCGGTATCGCCGTGTCGGTGACGCGCAATACCGAGTGGACCATCACAGCCCGCCCGGGCATCGATGCCAAGCGCTTCAACGAAGCTGTGGATCAAGCCTGTGCGAGCGGGATGCTCTACAACGCCAACAAAGAACACCCGATCGAGCCACTCGATGGATGCGTCGTGAAAGTCCGGGCCAACGAAGGCGAAGATTTCATCGGTCGCCATACGTTGGAGACTCTGCGGGACATCTTTGCAATCGACGCCTTCGATTCGATCGAGCATGCGGTGGTGTGGACAATCAGGGCCATTGATGGCGATCGCGAACCAGATCCAGCCGTCATGGAGGCATTGTACGCCACCCATATCCTCGACAATCCGTTCAGCCAAAGGAGGAGCACCCATGCCTGACAGGATCGCATCATACCGTGCAGTGGTGGAACGCCACATGGCGATGACCCTTGCAGGGACCTCGTTGCCATATGGAGAGCACAAGACCGGCAAGGTGCGCGACCGCTACCGGCTCGACGAACGCCATCTGTTGTTCGTTACTACCGATCGGCTCAGCGCTTTCGACCGGGTCTTGGCAGCGGTACCGTTCAAGGGCCAAGTGCTCAACCAAACCAGCGCGTGGTGGTTTGATGCCACGAGCCCGATCATCCCCAACCATATGGTCGCCACGATCCATCCCAATGCTTGCATCGTGCAGGACTGCCGCCCTTTCCCGGTTGAATTCGTCGTACGCGCGTACGTGACCGGTTCGACCGACACTTCTTTATGGACCCACTACCAACGTGGCGAGCGCCTCTATTGCGGCAATCGTCTTAAAGACGGCATGCGCAAGAACCAAAAGCTTGACGTTCCGATTTTGACACCCACCACCAAAGAAGAGGCCCACGACCGGCCGATCGATGAACAGACGATCGTCGGTGATGGTTTGATGAGCGCCAGCCAATGGAAGACCGCTAGCGAAGCGGCCTTGCAGTTGTTCGCCTACGGCACAGCCCAAGCCCGAAAGAGGGGTTTGATCTTGGTCGATACGAAATATGAGTTTGGCGTCGCCCATGATGGATCGATCATGCTCATCGACGAGGTGCACACTCCCGACTCAAGCCGCTTTTGGCTCGCAGACAGCTACCGCCAGCGTTTTGCTGCCGGCGAAGAGCCGCAAAGCATCGACAAGGAGTTCATCCGGTTGTGGTTCAAGCAGGTCTGCGACCCCTATAAGGACAAGGTGCTGCCTGCAGCCCCACCCGCCATGATTGTCGAGCTGGCTTTGCGTTATATCGAAGCATACGAGCGGATTACCGCCAAACCGTTCGTCTTCCCCGATGCGGCCATCCGCGAGCGGGATATCGAAGGTGAAATCCAAACAGCTGTGAATAGCTGGCTACGCAAGGAGGCCCGAGCATGAAAAAAGCAGTCGTCCTGATGGGTTCGCCATCGGACAAGGCCTTCAGCGACCTGATCGTACAAGCGGTCGCCTCGGCCGGCATTGCGGTTGAGACCCATGTCGCTTCTGCCCACAAGCAACCGCGCGAAGTCTTGCGGATCATCGAGTCGTATGCCGCCCCCGATGCCGTCGTATTCATCACCGTGGCGGGTCGTTCGAACGCCCTCTCCGGCATGGTGGCGGCCAACACGGCCTTTCCTGTGATCGCCTGCCCTCCGTTTGCCGACAAGACCGACATGCTGGTCAACATCCACTCATCGCTGCAGATGCCGTCCAACGTGCCGGTCATGACCGTGCTCGATCCGCTCAACGCTGCCCAAGCTGCGCTGAGGATGCTCGCCTTGGCCGGAGACCGTTGACATGTGCGGAATAGTCGGCATGATCTGCCGTTCGCCTGTGGCGACCGAGTTGTACGACAGCCTCATCCAATTGCAGCACCGCGGCCAAGATGCTGCCGGCATCGTGACCTGCAACGAGCGGATGCACTTCAAGATGGGATTGGGCCTGGTGCGCGATATCTTCCAAGACCGCCACATGGCCCGCCTTGAAGGGACCATGGGCATCGGACACACCCGCTACCCCACCAGCGGATCCAAGAGTTCGGCCGACGAGGTCCAACCCTTCTGGACGAGCGTGCCGAACGGCATCGCCATCGCCCACAACGGCAACATCGTCAATGCCGCCGAACTGCGTGAAGAGGTGACGCAACGCCGCAAGCGCTATGTGAACACCAACAGCGATTCGGAAATCCTCATGCAGTTATTCGCCTCTGCCTTGCAGGAAAAGCTCGGAGACCGCCAAGAACCCGGTTTGGACGACGATCGTTTCTTCGATGCGGTGGTCGAATCGACTTCTGAATTGGCCCGTTGCGTAGAGGGTTCCTATTCGGTGGTGGGACTGATCAAGGATCGTGGGTTATTGGCATTCCGCGATCCTTATGGCATCCGGCCGCTGGTCATGGGAACGCGTCACGCGCCTGATGGAAGCGCTGAATACATCGTCGCCAGCGAGGACACCATGTTCCATATGCTCGACTTCAAGATGGTGCGCGACATCGAGCCGGGAGAGGTCGTGCTTATCGCCCACGACGGTACGGTCCGCCGCCGGTCGAATGTCAAATCGAGCCACCACCCGTGCGTCTTCGAATACGTCTACTTCGCCCGTCCCGACGCCATGATCAACACCGTCAGTGTCTATCGTTCACGTTTGAGGATGGGTACATTCTTGGGCAAACGGTGGAAGGAGACCTACGGCACTTTGCGGCCCGATGTGGTCATCCCGGCACCGTCGACCTCCAATACGATGGCCTTGGCCATGGCCAAGGAATTGGGATGCGATTACTCCGAGGGCCTTTATAAGAATCCCTTCATCGGGAGGACCTTCATCATGTCTGACCAAGTGCAGCGGCGTCAATCGGTGCGCTACAAGCTATCACCGCAACGGTTGGAAATAAGCGGTAAGGTAGTGTTGATCGTGGACGACAGCATCGTACGGGGCACCACCAGCCAAGAAATCGTCGCGATGGTCCGTTCTTACGGTGCCAAGGCCATTTGGTTCGCCAGTGCCTGCCCGCCGGTAACGCAACCGTGCTGTTATGGTGTGGACATCCCGACCCATGCCGAGCTGATCGCCTACCACCACGATGTGGAGGAAATCAGGCGTCACCTCGATGTCGAAATCCTCTTTTACCAACGTATCGACGATGTGCTCGCTTCGGTGACCGATGAGGCTGCCATCAAGCTCGACACCCCTTGCCACGCCTGCCTGGGCGGGCCGTATGTGGCAAGCCATCGGGAGGTCCTTTCATGACATCCAACGTCGTCCTCATCGGATCGCAAGCCCGCGAGCACGCTATAGCCATGGCTGTGGCCAGCTCTCCATCGTTTTGCCATCAGGGGGGAACACTCTCGTGCTGTGCGACCACTGAGAATCCTGCAATCATGGCATTGTGCCGGCAAACCCATGGCACTTACGGGATAGGGGACATCGTGTGCCGACAACACGTCTTGGAATTTTGTCGTTATGCCCGGGCTGACGTGGTGATCATCGGGCCTGAGGCTCCGTTGGAAGCCGGTATCGCCGACATCTTGCGCGAGAACGACATGGCGGTTTTCGGACCCGATGCCGACCTTGCCAAGATCGAGACCAGCAAATCATTCGCCAGGGATTTCGTACAGCACGTGGACCCCACTGTATGTCCAGCATATTGGAAAGTCACGGACATGCATGAGGCTGAAGCACTACTTGACCGATTAGGTCCCCGTTTTGTCATCAAAGCAGACGGTTTAGCCGGGGGCAAAGGGGTCAAGGTCGCCACAGACCACCTGCATAGCAAGGAAGAGGCCCTCGCTTGGTGCGGCCAGTTGTTCTCGGCCAGTCCCAAGCCGATCATCATCGAGGAGAAACTTTATGGAGAGGAGTTCTCGTTGATGACGGTCACGGATGGCACCTCATTCATCCATCTTGACGCTGTACAAGACCACAAACGGGCCTTCGACGGGGATTGCGGACCCAACACCGGGGGGATGGGCAGTTACAGCTGCTCCGGAGGCAGTCTGCCATTCCTTGCAGATGCAGACATCGCCACGGCCCGTCGCCTCAACGAACGGGTCGTGGCTGAGTTAAGCCGGCTGTGCAACCGTCCCTACCGAGGGGTGCTGTATGGTGGTTTCATGGCTGTTTCTGACGGTATTAAACTCATCGAGTACAATGCCCGTTTCGGAGACCCCGAGGTGATGAACCTGTTGGCAACGCTGCAATCGGACGCCTTGGAGTTGTTCACAGCCGCAGCAAACGGGAATCTGTCGAGTTATCGAGCGTCAATCGCCGACACATCATCGGTATGCGTGTATGCAGTTCCGATGGGGTATCCGGGGCAGACCTCCCCCCATGAAGCATTCACGTTGCCGCCTGTAGGTCCAGAGGTCCGTTACCATATGGGTTCGGTCGATCAGGATCCTGACGGCACTTTACGGACAGCGGGCTCGCGCACTATCGGGTTCGTGGGATGCGGTGCGACGCTCGAACAAGCCCGTCGAAAGGTGGTGGGCTGCCTTGACCACATGCAAGGCCCGTTGCGGTGGCGGACCGATATCGCCAGTTCGGAAGCAATAGCCAAGAAGATCACCCGGATGGAACACCTGCGCCGGCCGGTCAGGATCGGAGTGATGGGCTCGACCCGCGGGACCGACTTGCGGTCCCTGTTGGAGATGATTGCAAACGGCAGTCTGCGTGCCACGATTGCGGCGGTGTTCAGCGACCGTCCGGACGCCCCGATTTTGACTTTGGCTACGGAGCATGGGATTCCGGTCTCTGCAGGTGGAATCGGCATGCCGAAGGCCGCTCTCGAACGGTTGGCACTGCAAACGTTCACCAATGCGGGTGTCGACCTCATCTTGCTTATCGGTTACATGCGCATCCTGAGCCCGTCGTTTTGCACCAAGTGGTGGGGACGTCTGTACAATGTCCATCCTTCGTTGTTGCCCGAATTCGCAGGGGCCATGGATAAAGATGTCCACCTCCAGGCGATCGAACGCATGCAACGCACGGGGAATTGTATCACCGGTTGTACCGTGCATCTCGTATCACCGGATGTCGATGCCGGGACGATCATCCTCCAAAAACACTGTACGATCAGCGCTGAAGATACTCCGGATACCTTGAAGGAGAAGGTCCAACGGCTCGAGGCCGTTGCATTGGCCGAGACCATCGCATTATTCTCGAAAAGCGGTGGTCGCGACATGACTTGGGAAAACTGACTTTCAGGTGAGTGCCTTGCTGAGTTCAAAGCGATCGTCGACCTTCAGTTTGGCTCGATACAAAGCTGAATCGGCCACTGTAAGCAAGTGCTCGAACCGCTCTTGAACAACGTGGGAAGAATCGATGTTCCCTACTGCGGCACCGATGCTCACCGATACATGGAACACTACTCCTTGTGCTCCTTTGAAGTCGATCGACTCCATCTCATGCTGCAGGTTTCGGGCTATGGTGTGCACATAAGCTTCGTTGATCTCGGGCATGATGATGACGAACTCATCGCCTCCGAAGCGTCCGACAATATCCTGGGGACGGGCGGTTTTCAAGGCGGCCCTGGCGGTTGCGGTCAACACCCGGTCTCCGATGGCATGGCCGTGAGTATCGTTCACTGCCTTGAAACGGTCGATGTCGAACAACATGACAGCCAAGGATCCAGTTCCATTCGCTGACACCTGCGCCCCATAATCTGCTAACCGTTCATGCAACGCCCGACGGTTGTACAAACCGGTCAATGGATCGCGCAAAGCCTGTTCGCGCAACTTGCCTGCCATTTGTTCCCGTTCGGTAACGTCATGGAGCATGACGATGACAGCGTCGAAACCTTTGGAGGCGGTGTCGAGGCGTTGGACATCCAGATCATACACTTGAGTGGCGATCACCACAGGCGCTGAAGGAACGAAGGGGATGGTCCGCACTGCTTGCTCGATCTGATCTATTCCCAAGTCATCCACTGCCATGCCCATGGCCTTTCGGGCATCTGGCAACAACGGGGTGGCGGCTTGGTTGAAATCGATCAAACGGTCATGCGAGTCAAATACGAGGACCGGGTCCCGCATGATTTCCACCACAATGTCGCGGGCGACGGGAACAAGATCGAGGAACCTGTAGCGGAACAGGGCCCAGCTGAACAGGATCCCGGTTATGCTGATGGCTGCCGCTGAAAAATTGAACCCTGCAATCGGGGAGATGCCGAGCACATACAAGCCGTTCACAGCATAAGGGAACACCGCCCCTGCGATGATCAGCGCGATCTGGCGCCGATAGACCCGGTGGGATCGACCGATGCGGCGGACGATGTGGACAAATGAATAAGTAACCACCACATACTCATACGGCATCAGGATGTACGAGAACCAGAAACGGTAATCGTAGTCGATGATGGGGAATGGGACGCCTTCGGTCACCAATCGCGGATCACCCCAGAACCAATTGGGAGCCGGAACCATCCATATGATCGCCATGGTCAGCACCGGTATGGCCACAATCACAGCCCGGACCCAGCGTTTTGGAGGCAGACCGGTCACGTGGGTCGCTACGCGTGACCAAGCTGTCGGCAACCAAGCTATGCCGAAGTACTGGATTTTGGCATAGAACAACTTCATCTCGAATTCGGTGGCGGCAATCTCAAAGATGAAGAATAAATTCCACACGAGTGCGCAGGCCAGCAACCCCACAAAACCACGGATCACGGCTATATGCAGGCGATCGAGATGGAAGACTATCATGAAAGAGAGGATCACCGCCGAGGCGATGAAGATCCACAATCCGGGAACGTACGACAATACAACCTCCATCGGCATGTTTCAGGTTGCCCAAGCCGCTGATAAGAGTATACAAATGTCTTGCCACCTTCAATCCGATTCGTCAGCTTTTCGTTCAAATCCTCCGATTTCGTTGTCCGTCACGGCAAACTGCCGTATACTTACGGCATGCGTGTCGCCGTGACCGGAGCTGATGGTTTGTTGGGCAGCAATGTCGTGCGGTTGCTCGTCGAGGCAGGCCATTCGGTCGTTGCGTTCATCCAAACGGGAAAACGAACCCCCACCCTGGACGGATTGCCGGTCGAAATCCGCTTTGGCGACTTGTTGGAAGCCGAATCGCTCAAACGGGCGTTCGACGCATGCCAGGCTGTCATCCACATCGCCGCCAATACCAGCGTATGGCCGGCGCGGTCGGCCCGGGTCAGGACAGTGAATATCACTGGGACGGAGAATGTGTTGCTCGCTTTGCATGCGGTGCAGGTCGACCGTTATGTCCATGTCGGAACAGCAACCTCCTTCACCCCCGGCACAAAAGAGCATCCCGGTGACGAGACGACCCCGTTCGGTTGCGCCAGATATGGTTTGGACTACATCGACAGCAAGCGGCAAGCGATGGACCTGGTGCTCCACCACCATCGGCAGAGCGGTCTGCCGGCGGTTTTGGTACACCCCACCTACATGATCGGACCCTACGATTCCACTCCAAGTTCGGGGACAATGCTGATTCGCCTATACCAAGGTAAGATTCCCGGTTACACCAACGGCGGCAAAAGTTGGAGCCCAGTGCGTGACACCGCCACGGCAATCGTGCAGGCGTTGACGTTAGGAGGTGCGGGCGAGTCGTACATCGCCGGTGGGTACAACCTTTCCTACAAGGAATTCTTCGATCTTGCTGCCGAGACCTTGGGCGTACGTCCCATTACCCTCCACATTCCAGACGCTTTGGCTCTGGCCACCGGAGCAGTTGCTTCTTTGGCGAGCGCCGTCACCCACCACCCGCCGTTGTTGAGTTACCGGATGGCCAGAGTGGGCCTCGACGGCCATTATTACAGCAGTGAAAAAGCTACCCGGGTGTTGCAGATGCCCCACAGCGACCTCGCCGGTGCAATCAGGGATTGCATGGCTTGGCTCAAAGAGAACGGCTATGTGGTTGGACGGAGGTGAACTCATGGACATGATGATGCCCGATGCCACAGGCTGGTTGCTCATTTCATTCGCCATCCTTTACCTTGCCTATTGGCTGCCGGTCGAGAGCGCCACAATCGCCCGCTGGTTCCGCAACCGTTGGGGCGCACACAAAGGGGCTCTCGGTTGGTTCATCTGGAACAAGAGCCATGGTGCTGTGCTTTTTGGCATCGTCTTCACCGTTGTGGCGTTGCTGGTGTTCCCCGATATCCCATTCGAACGGTATGGCCTGAGATTGCCCCAGGATGGCCTATCATATCTGATCGCGATCGGTGTGACCGCTTTGCTCGGTACCATAAGTTGGATAAAGAACCGCAAGCTGGCCAAACAAGGGGCATCGTTCGGGCGCTATCCCGAGATTGCTCTCGACCAGTGGCACGTTGCCACAATAATGGTCGACAGTGTCATGTGGATGCTCTATCTGCTCGGGTATGAAATGATGTTCCGGGGGGTGTTGTTGGGAGCTCTGAGCTCTCAACTGGGATTGGGAGCGGCAGTGGGGATCAATGTCGCCCTTTACGCGATCGTGCACATCCCCAAAGGAGCTCAGGAGGCAGTCGGTGCTTTGGTGCTCGGCTATGTGTTGTGCATGATTACCGTCGCTTCAGGGTCGATCCTGACTGCCTGGAGCGCTCATTGTGCTTTGGCCATCGTCAACGATGTCAGTGCCTTTGCCTATCGGAAGGACATGCACCTCGTCAGCTCGGTCAGGAAGTCCAAAGCGGGAGGTCCACGATGAGCGGCAAGGTCGTCCTCATCAGCGGGGGCAGTAAAGGAATCGGCCGGGAGACAGCCAGGATCTTCGTCCAGCGGGGTGAGCGGGTTTTCATCTGTGCCCGCGACCAACAGGCGCTAGCAGCGGCTGTCGGTTCGCTCGGACCGCAGACGGTTGCCCTCCAAGCCGATATCCGCGATCCTGAGCAATGCAAAGCAGTGATTCAGAGCATCAAGGAACAGGCGGGCCGCTTGGATGTGTTGATCAACAATGCCGGCATGTCGATGCGTGGCTCATTGCTGGAGACCGATGTGGCGGTCCTCAAGGCGATGGCTGAGATCAACTACCTCGGGGCGGCTTACTTGACCCATTATGCGTTGCCGTTATTGTTGCAGTCGAAGGGAAGCGTGGTGTTTGTCTCCAGTTTAGCCGCTTTGCACGGCTTGCCGTCAGTCGGACCGTACAGCTCGAGCAAAGCGGCCCTCGGACCGTTGTCCGAGGCCTTGCGTTGCGAAATTGGCCCGCATGGTGTGCATGTCGGCATCGTGCATGTCGGGTTCACCGAGAACGATGCCGACAAGAAAGTGTACAAAGCAGATGGCACGCTGATGCCGATCAACCGCCCAAGCAACAGCCAAAGCCAAAGCCAGACCGCCGCATGCATCGTCCGATGCGTGGACAAACGCAAAGCGGTCATGGTGCTCACTGGCATCGGAAAAGCCTCCGCACTGCTCTACCGCTTGTTCCCACGCTTTTCGGAGAGGGTGGTCGCCAAGGTGACGGCTTCTTCAGACATGTATGGCGACAAGCCTTGATTTCCCAGCCTATTTACCCACACACCCTTGATGCGCTATACCGGAGGCAAGGGGCCCGGCATGTCGAATCAAAAATTCCCTTATGTTCTCTTCTTGTCCATCCTGATTTCAGCAACGCTCATCACAAGCTGCCGAAAGCCTCCGGCCGATGCTGACTTACCCAAGCTTACGGTTGGAATGATGAGTGCGGTGGATGCCGCTCCCTTTTACCATGCCCTGACAGAAGGCTATTACCGGTCCGAGGGGGTTGATGTCAGCTTGGTGTTGTTCACCAATGCCCAGAACCGCCAGAGTGCTTTGCAGACTGGCCAGGTCGACGGGGCCATGACTGACTTGGTCGCTCTGGTGACCAATGCCGCCGGTGATTTCAAGTTGACCGGCACGTTGTCGACCGACGGTCTGTTCCCATTGCTTTCAAAGCATGGGATTCCAACTGATGGCAAGCTTTCGGTGGCGACGATGGAAATCAGTGTGACCAACTATGTGTTGGACCACTATCTGGCGGGACGCGATATCGACAAGGTGTTCATCAATGAGATACCGGCCCGCTTGGAAGCGGTCGCTGCTGCTCAAGTGGATGCCGGGGTCTTCCCCGAGCCGTTCGCATCGATCGGTACGATGCGGGGCTTGGTGAAGAACACCTACCCGTCCATCCCCCGTGAGAGTCTGAATATTGTCGCCTTCAGCGGCAAGGCCATCGCGACCAAGCGATCGGCCATCGAAAAATTCCATGCTGCCTACGGGCGGGCTGTCAAAGACCTGCAGGCCAATCCCGATCTGGCCAGGGCGGCCCTGTACTCCTCTTTGCCCAACATTCCCGAAGAATTGCGCGAAAGCATGGAACTGCCCGTGTATCGATCGCCCAGGCTTCCAAGCGACGCTTTCATACAAGAGATCATCCATTGGACAGCGCAGGTGACCAAGACGAGCATTGAACTTACCCCGAAGGACCTGATCGACCGTCGCTTCATCGGAGCGCTTTGATGCTCGAGATCCACGATGCAGCGGTCGCTTATGGCGGGGTGCCTGCTTTCAGCGGTTTCAGCTTGGATCTCGCCCAAAGCGAGATGGTGAGCATCATCGGGCTAAGCGGTTGCGGCAAGACCAGCCTGTTGTACGCCATCATGGGTTTGGTCCCGTTGGCCTCTGGCAAGATCTTCATCCCGCAGGGAAGCGGATCGTGCGGGCTGGTGTTCCAACAAGACCGTTTGCTGCCGTGGAAAAATGCCCTGGACAATATCCTGCTCGGACTCGATGCATCGGCCAAGCAGGAGGCGTTCGCCTTATTGGATTTGATGGGGTTGGGTAAAAAAGCAACAACGTATCCGAGCCAGCTCAGTGGCGGGGAACGCCAACGAGTCGCCTTGGCCAGGACACTGGTGCGCAGGCCGCAGGTGTTGTTGCTGGATGAGCCGTTGGCCTCTTTGGACGAGCAGACCCGCGAGACATTGCAGGACGAGATCAAGGCGTATGTACTTTCGCGAGGAATCACTACCTTGATGGTCACCCACAGCATCCAAGAGGCTGTCTTCATGGGACAACGGATTGTGGTGATGAGCAAGACCGGCATCGTGTGCGAGGTTGCCAACGGGCACCATGGCGAAGCCGGCCTGAGGGAAAAGGCCGACTTCTTCAAGATGGAACGCACCCTCCGTGCAGCATTGGGAGGCAAGCGATGAGGTATCTCAAGGGTGCGCTTGGAGTCGTGCTGCTGTGGTATGTTCTGGCACTGGTGGTGAACTCGCCGATCATACCAATGCCCCACCAGGTGCTGATGCACCTGCTCGATACCTTTATTGCTGCTGAGATGATGCTGCACATGGTCCATTCATTGTACCGGATCATCGCCGGGATGGCGCTCGCATTGGCATTGGCGATCCCGACCGGCATGGCGGCGGGTCGGCTGAAGTCGATGGACCGGCTGGTCTCCCCTATGCTGTACCTGCTGTATCCGTTGCCCAAGATAGCGTTTTTACCGGTGTTCATGGTGCTGTTCGGCATCGGGGACGCCTCGAAAATCATCCTGATCGCCGTGATTGTCTTCTTTCCGGCCGCGGTGACCATCCGCGACGGGGTGCGGGCCATCCCGGTCCAATTCATCGAGCTGGCCCGGGCTTTCCACCTCACCCCCAAACAAGTCATGCACGACATCGTCTGGCCGGCTGTCGTACCGCATGTGTTCTCCTCGCTACGCATCACGCTGGGAATCTCGTTGTCGGTCCTATTCATGAGCGAGACCTATGCCGCTCGTTACGGGTTGGGCTATTACATCATGAACAATTGGGTGATGGCCTCCTACCAAGGCATGTACGGCGGGATTGTCTTGCTGAGCTTGATGGGGCTGTCGCTCTACATCTTGATCGACTTGCTGGAACGAGCGACTTCTTACCCCCGTTGAACCATGGAAACCACGCACATCCTGAGGACGCAATGAAACAGCCCACCCCGCAGAAGGTGGGCACCAGCTTCTGAGCAACTCACGGACCTGCACCGCTCGCATGGCGCTGCAGGGTCCTCGTGTTCGGTGAAATCAGACCGTCACATCATGGGTAGGCCTTTTCAACTGGAACGCGCTCCCACAGGTGTTCGCTAAAGGGGAAATCCGTCCCGGTGCCTTTCCTGCCATTCTCATCCCTCCCAGCTGCATACACGCTGCCGTCATCCTTGATGATCATGGTGAACGTATCGCCAGCAGCGACAGAGCGGGCCGTGTTTTGCAGGAAATTGGGCACCATGCCCTCCTCGGCCGAGAGATTATCGATGCCCAACGGATAATCGGAGTTATAGCCCATGCCCCACACGTTATTGCCTTCCGTTTCATCGGCGATGAAAACCGAGTAGATGGGGCCGGCTGCCATACCCAACACCCTGTCGTCGAACGCAGCAAGCTTGACAGGGGTCGTCACATACCAAGGATTGCCTGGATTTGGATTGGCACCCAGGCCGAGAGCTCCCCAACCGCCGTTGCCACATACATACAAGTCCCCGTCTCCGGTCCTAAAAAGGCTGTGCGTCCAACCGGCTTCCACCTCGATGACATCGGTAAGGCCAACCACTTGTTGCGGATGATAATCAGATGGGACAGTAAGCGTGCCGGTCCCCCCTTCTCCCTCCATGTTGTTGCCGAAACTGAAGGCCGTCCCGTCCCATTTCGAAATCAACGAATAGCGGTCTCCTGCCGATACCGAGCGGACATCGTCTGTCAGATGGGTCCATGTCGTCACATCGCTGTACACGCTTTCGAACCCCAATTGGCCCCAAGAATTGCTACCGGCTACATACACGGGGTAATCCACCACATCATAATCAATCACCAAAGCATGGTCGATCCCGACCGACATGTCATGCACGCCCGTCCGTATTTGGATGGGTGTCAAGCTGTTTTCTTGTGTTCCGTTTCCAAATTGGCCATTGTAGTTGTTTCCTGTGGCGTACAATGTCCCGTCGGATTTGAGGATGAACGTCGTATTGCCTCCACAGGCGACTTTCTTCACCCCTTCCATGACCTTAACAGGCAGGTATCGAGTGGTTGTCGTTCCATCACCAAGTTGGCCGACGCTGTTGTAGCCCATCGCCAGCAGATCCCCGTTCATCATCACGATCATGGCATGGGCATTCCCGCAAGAAACTTGACCTGCAGTCCTGATAGGTACCCACTGGGCATAGACATGGTAATCTTGTGAATCGAGATAGAATTCTTCTCCTTCGCCCCAACATTCAAATCCCAACTCAGAGCCTTCCGGTTTCACGCACCATCCGATGAATGCATATCCGTTGCGTTTCAATGTGTTCGGACCAGGCACCACATATTCGTCGTCATTATCCTCCCCCAGATGTTCTAAATCGGGCGGGGGACTTCCTGTCGTGTCATTCGCGTTGGCATGGTAGTAGACATAATATTTGTCCAATGCGGTCCGCTCCCATACCGCGTAGAAGTCGACATCAGCGTCGCCCATGGTGTATTTCTCGGGGTATTCGTATTGGGCTCCCTCCCCTTCGGGGGATTCGCACCACCCGTGGAAGGCATGGTTGAGCTTGACCAAGTCCCCGCGCGGGGGAACGCTGAATTCCTCGCCCTCCTCATATTCCTCGTTAGCCGGAACGGTCCCCCCGGTGTGGCCGTTACCCCAGTAGCGCACCGTATAGGTCACCGGCACCAGTTCCCAGATGGCATACAGCGTCAGGTTGGCCGATGGCATCGTGTACAGGTCGTTGTGTTTGTAGAGCGTCCCGTCGCCATCCTTGTCGGCGCACCATCCGATGAACATATAGCCGGCCAAGGCCAGCTCTCCTTCGTCCGGTACTGCGAATTGGACTGCTTCCTTGTGCTGCTGCGCTTCCGGGGGCGTTCCGTTGGCCCCGTTGGCATCGTAGGTGACCGTATAGGAGTCCGCAAGTCGCCATTGGGCATAGAGGGTCACGTCTCCCGCCGGCATGGTCAGTTTGCTCAAAGGTGCGTGGCTTGTCCCGTTACCATCTGCTTGCGTGTTCCAGGTGGTGAACACATAATCCGTTTTGCCCAACGTGCCCTTGGCCGCCACCGTCACCTCGGTGCCTTCGCTGTACTGTTTGGTTTCCGGCACTGTCCCGATGGTGCCCCCGTTGGCGTTATAGACAAGGTTGTAGACCAAATCGATGATGTCGTCGGGACATCCCGTGAACCCGAACACCAGAGCACACACGATGAACAGAAAGAAAACCTTCTTCATGACGCTCTCCCTTTTAGTTTTTTGAAGGAAAAGGAAAACCAAGCCTCCAGTGGTGTCACAATTCATGCACACATGAGGAAAATCGATGCATTGAAAATTGAGAGAAAGTTGTGAAAAATAGAATCCTATATTCTTATGGCATAAGCTAATCCATAAAACATATGTAAGACAATAAACTTGAGTTTTTGTAAAAATAGGCACTAACGGAATAAGAGCCGGTTGTAGGGGCCATCCCGCTGTATCAAGGAGTGCACG
>CAZJAK010000001.1:106122-122922 GCA_964543935.1 uncultured Spirochaetaceae bacterium | reverse complement strand
CAAGACGGGCACGTGCCTTCCATGTTCACCTGCACTGAGTCGACGGTGAAGCCTTCCGATAAAACAATTTCTGGAAAGACCGATCCCATCAAGTCGAACACTTGCGAGCACACTTTGCATTTGAAATGGATGTGGTCGGTGATGTCCGCGTCGTAACGCGATTCATGGTCCTCGATCGACACTCTCCTGACCGCTCCCTTATCACACAGATGGTTCAATACATTGTACACTGTGGTGCGTGAAAGCGACGGCAACGCGGGCTTCAAGTCCGTATAAATAGTGTCTGCAGTCGGATGGGATTTCGTACCCAACAAATACCGGTATACCGCAACCCGATGTGAAAGCGGCCTCACCCCGAATTGACTGAGCTTTGCTGCAGTCTCCTTTTGTTCTACCTGCTTGAATTCTCGCATTGTCCCGATTCACCTTATTTCGAAAATTGTTTTTTTTCTGTACATATGTTATCCAATTGGAACATTCTGTCAACAGATTTTTAGTATCAATAAAATAAATAACTATATTTTTATAAAACCGGCATGGATTTGTGCATTATGTAAAAAATATATGACAACTTGAACAAAATTTCATAAGCACTTTATTTCGTACACAACGAACTTTCGCCAGCATCGTTCAATCATCTCCCTTTTCAGACTGTTTTCCTGCTATACTGAGCTACTAAGGGAGGATCGGATTGACTCGGTTCCCATCATGCCGCCCAGTCAAGAGCCTTGGAAGATTGCTATTTGGCATGCTTGCCATGGCAGCGCTTGTCGTCTCGTGTACGACGAACCTTCAGTCCGTCCCCGCTGTAGGGCGCAACGAGGGTTTCGGTATCATCTCCGGCACGATCCTCTATCCGAACGACCTCTATTTTCCTGCCAAAATACGCCTTGAGACGACCTTGTACGCCATGGCTGGACCGTCCGGTCCGGAACGCATCCTGGTGAGTCAGACGATACGCAATCCCCAACGGTTTCCCGTCAATTTCACATTGCGCTACGATCGAGCGGAGGTGGTTCCCTCCGAAACACACCTGATAGCGGTGCGGCTGTACCGGGAAGGTTCGGACACACCGTTCTTGATCAACGGCAAGCGTTACCAAGTGCGCCTGCCGGCGGGGGCCGACGGTCTGAAGATCGAGCTGGCCGCACCGCCCAAACAGGAGCCCGCTCAGATCGTCCCATAGTGCTTGGAACAGGCGAATAGCACCAAGCGCCATGCCGGCCACAGGCACAGCAACGCCATCGCCACCAGCACCACTCCGACATACATGACAGGAATATTCAACACAACAAGCGCCAGATAGCCCAAAGCTGCCAACAACGCCAACAGTGCCACCGAAGCAAGCATCCCGAAGATCCCGTTCATGTTCTGTTTCACCGCTTGTTGGGGTAGTTTCCACGTCAACATGGGCCGGCTGTAATCGATCGCCAATCCCAGCATGCTGCAGACCGTCACCACCACCAGGCCCAACGGTATCATCCACACCAGATGGAAAACCTCGATTTTCAACACCAACAACCCGAAGGTGAGGAATATAAGGTAGGAACTGCCATACAACACCAAATGGGCCATGACCTTCGCTTTGACATGGGTGGCTGGGGTGACCGGGAATGTCTTGGAAAGCTCGAACAACGAGCTTTCGCGCGAGATGCTGGTCGAACTCATCATGGAAATGCTCGACATCGCCATCAGTGCACCACAGTAGAGGAATGGGAAAGCTTCCCATCCCGACACCATTTCGATCATGGAAGCCATGTCGCCCAACACACCGCTGACGGCATAGGTGGCCAGCAGGATGAGCGGGATGCCAGCTTCGGCATACAACTCCATTTTAAAGGCACTGTTCGAATTGATGATGGAGAATTCCTTGACCAATAAGGCGACCACAGGTGAGCGTCCTCCTTGGCGAGCCGCGCCGACCGCCCCGTTGTGCTTCGACTTGGCGTAAGGCACTTCACTCAGCGCTTGCGCGACACACTCGGGGTAACGGTATGAAGCAGCCAAAGTCAGCAGAAACGACAATACCGCGGTCGAGACGATGAACAATGCCAACCGTCCCCAGGCGAAGGGGCCGCTGACCATGCCGGCTTGCCAACTAAAATAGAACAGCAAGGCATGCAGGTTTTTCATCGCCGCGCCGACAGACTGTACGAACTGCCCACCTTGATCTGGACGCATCATCCGGGACGTCAGGCCTTGGATGAGCACCAACAACACGATCATGATCGCCAAAGCGACAAGTTCACCGAAGCGATGTCCGCTCCTGCTACGGGCCTTGTGGCCAACCGAGACCAGTCTGGCAAACAATGCCGAACATGCCAACGGGAAAGCGGGGCCGAGCGCAAGCAACACCAAGCCGTTGACCACGAGAGGGGCCGACAAGCCGTGCACGATGCCAGAGGTGGCCAACCCCGGGAGGAGCACGAACCAGTACAACGGGGCGCTGGCGGTATAATGCAAAAGCAGGCGGGAGTAAAAGACATCGCGCACTGCCAGCGGTAAAGTGATCAACAGCCGCAGGTCGGTCGCGCGATACAACGTCGAACCAGCTGTGTAGGCTGCATAAAAGAACGAAATGAGGAAGGCCATGATAGCGGCAAAGAACACTCCCAAACCGTTGAGGTTCAACATGACTCCCAGGCGTTCGATCTGTTCGAAGTTGAACATCATCATCGTCATGAAACTGAAAGCCGCTACAACCAACAGCGCGACCAATGCGGCGGTGGAGACTCTTTTCCAACCACGGCGGGCCGGTTTGCTGCCGGCCCCCTCATGCCTGCCGATACCGAGTTGCCCCCACACATCGAAGCCGTGCCTGTATGCTTGTGCCAGGATCGCCACATGGGATTTACTCATCGGTCAACTCCAAGAATAATTGCTCCAAGGTAGCTTGCTCTTCGCCGGTAGCCTTCTTCAGAGAGGCGAACGTACCGCCGGCAACCAAGGCCCCTTTGTTTATGATGCCAACCACATCGCACAACCGCTCGGCCACATCCATCACATGGGTGGAAAAGAACACCGTCCCCCCTTGGTCGCAATATTCACGCATCGTCTCTTTCAGGATGAAGGCCGACTTTGGATCCAACCCTACCATTGGTTCGTCGAGGATCAAGACCCGGCTGTCGTGGACCAATGCCGCTATGACTCCCAACTTTTGCTTCATTCCGCGCGAATAGGAGGAGATGCGGTCGTCCAAGGCGGCTTGCAGACCGAACCGCTGTGCCCAAGCCAACGTCCGCTTGGCGCACTCCGACGGTTCGACTTCGAAAATGTCCCCGATAAAATTCAGGTAGCGCCTTCCGCTCATGTTCTCATAAAACAGAGGTTCGTCCGGGACATAACCGATGCATCGTTTCAACTCGACGCTCTGGCGAACATTGTCGTAGCCGCAGACGGTGACGGTACCCGTATCTTGGCGCAACAAACCCACCAACATCTTTATCGTGGTGCTTTTCCCGGCCCCGTTCGGTCCGAGAAATCCGTAGATCTTGCCCTGCTCTACCTGAAGATCCAAATTGTTCACCGCAGGCGGCCGATCAGGACGGTACCGCTTCGTCACTCCTTGAACGACAATCACCGGTTTTCCTCCCTTGCATCCGTCTCTATGCCCGGATATTTGATATGGATATCATTTTGATATCAAATAGATACTACATCCACTGCTCGAAGATTGTCAAGCATCTCGAGCGGTCTTTCATCATGCACTTCGAAGTCCATGATGCATCCTTGACCATGGACTTACTCGTTTCCCAGTGACATTTTTGCATAATTATACAATATTGGCTTGAATATTTGTTATTTTTATGCAATATTTCCTACCATAGCAATCGAACAGATTCGGCTGCAGAGGTGGTTGTCATGGCTCAAGAGAAGGTTGTGTTGGCTTATAGCGGCGGATTGGACACTTCGGTGATTCTAAAATGGCTGGTGAACAAAGGATTCGATGTGATCGCCTACGTCGCCAACGTTGGTCAGAACGAAGATTTCGACGCGATCGAGAAGAAGGCTTACGCGACCGGAGCCTCCAAGGTGTATGTGCTGGACCTTCGCAAAGAGTTTGTCACCGATTACATCTTCAAAGCCGCCAAGGCCAATGCCGTGTATGAGGGCAAATACCTGTTGGGAACCTCGATCGCCCGCCCGCTGATCGCCAAATACCATATCGAGGTGGCCAAACAGGAACAGACCAAGTATGTCGCCCATGGTGCGACCGGCAAAGGCAACGACCAGGTCCGCTTCGAACTCGGTTACTACGCCCTCATGCCCGATGTGAAGATCATTGCCCCGTGGAAGGACCCTGAATGGCTATCCCAATTCGAAGGACGCAGCGACCTGATCGCCTATGCGCGCCAGTACGGCATCCCCGTCAAGGCCTCGGTCAAAAAACCGTACAGCGAGGACGAGAACCTGCTCCATATCAGCCACGAGGCCGGTATCTTGGAGGACGCCTCAAAGCGCTGCCCGACCGAAGTGTTTTCCCATACCCTTTCACCAAAGGAGGCTCCCGACGCCGAGACGACCGTTGCCATTGAATTCGTGGACGGCATTCCGGTACAGGTCGCCAACGAGAACGACGGAACGGTCAAGACCGATCCTTTAGAGATGTTCTTGTACTTGAACAAACTCGGGCGCGACAACGCCATCGGAAGGGTCGACATGGTCGAGAACCGCTATGTCGGCATCAAGAGCCGCGGTGTGTATGAAACTCCGGGCGGCAGCATCCTGTGGTTCGCCCATCGTGACTTGGAGGGCATCTGCATGGACAAGGAAGTCATGCACCTGCGCGACATGCTCATGCCGAAATATGCTGAATTGATCTACAATGGGTATTGGTTCTCACCCGAATTCGACTTCCTCTCGGCAGCCTTCGACAAAAGCCAAGAACTCATCACGGGAACCGCCAAGGTGGTCTTGTACAAGGGCAACATGATCGGTGCCGGGGTGAGCAGCCCCTACTCCCTCTACAACGAGGCCCTCGGCAGCATGGAGGTGTCGGGTGGCTATCAGCCGGTGGATTGCAAAGGATTCATCAATATCAACGGCATCCGCTTGCAAGCCCATCATTTCTGGTTGAAAGCCCGGGCCTTGGATGAAGCCGGTTCCTGAAGGATCACGGCGATTCGCTGATATGCTCGAGTCCGAGTGAAAGGATCTTGGCGATATGGTCATCGTTCAAGCTGTAATGGATGGTTCGACCCTCTTTGCGCGGTTTTACCAACCGGGAGGCCCGCAACAACTTGAGTTGTTGGCTGATTGCAGATTGTTGCATGCCAAGGCTGTCTGCGATCGTTTGCACCCGCAGCTCGCCCCCTTGCAACAAGAACAAGATCCTCAAACGGGTGGAGTCTCCGAACATCTTGTAGAAATCCGCCATCTCAAGGACGATTGTTTCTTCCGGGACCTGTCCGAATGCAACCATGCCGACCTCCGACGATCCATTGTGCGCCAAGTGGACCTTCAACATCACTATACATGTGATTCACACGCAGGTGAAGCCATGCCTGCATACACCAAGGGTGTTCATTCATCGAAAAATCCTGTACCATCGCAACCAACCATATTACATCGAAAGAGGTACTGCGAATGATGCGTAAGGATGACAAACCGATAGTCGGATGGATCGGCACTGGGGTGATGGGACGGTGGATGTGCGCCCATATCATGCCGTTGGCGTCAAAGACCATCGTGTACAACCGGAGCGCGGCCAAAACGAGCCCTTTGGTGGAAGCGGGTGCCATCCGGGCAGAGAGCATCGCTGAATTGGCGAGTCAGGCCGATATCATTTTCAGCATCGTCGGGTATCCGAGCGATGTGCAAGAGATCTATTTCGGTCCCGCGGGAATCTTTGAGAACATAAGGCCGGGGACAATCGTGGTGGACATGACCACGACCAAACCATCGTTGGCCACAAGAATCAGCACAACCGCTATCCAACACGGTTGCACGGCCCTCGACGCTCCGGTGTCGGGCGGCGATGTCGGGGCTCGCGAAGCGCGCCTGTCCATCATGGCGGGCGGCGATGAGCAAACCTACCAGACCATCCTGCCCTTTTTCAAAGCCATGGGGAAGGTCATCACCCTGCAAGGAGTAGCGGGTAGCGGCCAGCATACCAAAATGGCCAACCAGATTGTCATCGCCGGAACCATGATCGGTGTTTGCGAAGCTTTGGTGTATGCCAAAAAGGCCGGCCTGGACCTAGGCAAGCTGGTCGAGACCATCAGCAAGGGAGCTGCCGGTTGTTGGACACTGGACAACCTCGCCGGGCGGGTGCTGAAGGGAGACTACCAACCGGGATTCATGATCGACCATTTTGTGAAAGACATGGGAATCGCTTTGGAAGTAGCCGAAGAGTTGAAGCTGTTCATGCCGGGGTTGGCTTTGGTTCGCCAGCTGTACGTCTCGATGCAAGCAGCGGGACAAGGGATGCTGGGTACCCAAGCTTTGGTGCTGGCCCTCGAGCGCATCGCGCAGGGGACCTAGTCGGATCGAATATCCCCCTTAAGGAGGAATGCCTATGGAAACGAACAAGGAATTCGCGTCGCTCAGCCTACCAGGAAAGCAACCGATTCAATTGCCGGTCATAACCGACAACATGGGTGACAAGTCGGTCGACATCCGATCGTTGCGGAAAAACTCCGGATACATCACCTATGATCCTGGATTCGTCAACACAGGCTCATGCACCTCTTCCATTTGTTTCATCGACGGTGAGCAAGGAGTCCTGCGCTATCGCGGGTACGACATCCAGGACCTGGTCGACAGTTGTGACTTCGTCGAGGTGGCCTACCTGCTGGTGAAGGGAGAGTTGCCCAACATCGCCGAACGGAAACGCTACGCCGAACTGCTCAACAAGGAATCGCTGTTGCACTACGACATGCAGAACTTCTTCCGCGGTTACCCTCAAGATGCCCATCCGATGTCGGTACTGGCGGCCATGTCCGTCTCGCTGTCGGCGTTCTATCCCGATACGCAGGATATCGACCCGGAGTTGCAAATCGACTTTGCCGTCACTCGCTTGATTTCGAAGATCCGTACGATTACCGCCTTCACCTACCGCCACATGCGGGGCGAGGATTTCGTCAACCCCTCCTATAAATACAGCTATTGTGAAAACTTCCTCAACATGATGTTCAAATCACCGGTGATCGAGTATGTCATCGATCCGCTTCACGTCAAAGCATTGAACCAGTTGTTGATCCTGCATGCCGACCATGAGCAGAATTGCTCGACGACGGCAGTGCGGCTTATCGGAAGTTCGGAAGCGAACCTGTATGCTTCGGTCTCAGCAGGAATTTGCGCGTTGTGGGGACCCAAGCACGGAGGTGCCAACCAAGCGGTCATCGAGATGCTCGAACAAGCCCACGCTGCCGGCCAAAGCCCCAAGGAAATGGTGGAGATGGCCAAGGACAAGCGCAACCCCTACTTGTTGATGGGATTCGGCCACCGTGTCTACAAGACATTCGACCCACGCGCCAAAATTGCTAAAAAGCTATGCCAAGAAGTCTTGGCGCACAACGGGAAGAACGATCCGCTGCTCGATCTAGCGATGGAACTCGAGGAGGTCGCCCGGGGCGACCAATACTTCCAAGACAAGTTGTTGTACCCCAACATCGACTTCTACACCGGTTTGATTTTCCGTGCGATGGGGATTCCGACCCCCATGTTCACCTGCATGTTCGCGATGGGACGCTTACCTGGTTGGATCGCCCACTGGCTCGAGTGGAGACGCGATCCGTATCAAAAGATCGGACGCCCACGTCAAATCTATGACGGGCCGTTATGCCGCGAGGTTAAGAAAATCACCGAACGCTGAGCACTATACAGCAACCGCCACAGTTTATGTGGCGGTTGGTTTTCACATCGCTGCGATCAAGCACTGACCGAATTCTTTTGTCCCGACGAGGACTGCCGAGTTGCCGTCGGCTTGAACCAATCGGTAAAAGTCGGCGGTAACCTGCCCGGATGCGATAGTCCGTTCGACCGCCCCCATCAGGATATCGGCGGCTTCCTTCCATCCGATGTAACGCAACAGCATCTCCCCCGACAGGATCATCGACAACGGGTTGGCCGAATCGGTTCCCGCGATATCCGGGGCGGTCCCGTGGGTCGCCTCGAAAATGGCTTGCCCGGTCTCGTAATTGATGTTTGCTC
Source organism: uncultured Spirochaetaceae bacterium (assembly GCA_964543935.1). Lineage (GTDB taxonomy): Bacteria > Spirochaetota > Spirochaetia > Sphaerochaetales > Sphaerochaetaceae > JAAYDK01. The sequence goes on along the minus strand of CAZJAK010000001.1, from coordinate 114,768 downwards.
CCGGGGCGATGCCGATACCCCCGACTTGGGCTGCCAAGGCGTCCGACACGTAATCCCCATTGAGGTTCATGGTGGCCACCACATCGTAATCGGCCGGGCGCACTAGGATGTTCTGCAAGAAGGCATCGCAAATACAATCCTTGATCGTCAACGGCGGCAAGCCGTTGCGCGGGATGCTCCAGATGCCTTTTTCATCCTTGCGGGCACCAAACTCCTTCTGCACCAGAGCATATCCCCATGCACGGAATCCTCCTTCGGTGTATTTCATGATGTTGCCCTTGTGCACCAACGTCACTGAAGCCCTATCATGCTCCAATGCATGGGCGACTGCCGCCCGGATAAGCCGGACCGAGCCCTCCTCGCTGACCGGTTTGATGCCGATGGCGCTGGTGTGGGGAAAGCGGATGGAAGTCACTCCCATCTCCTGGTATAAAAAATCAATCACTTTCCGAGCCCCGGCAGATCTGCTTTCCCACTCGATTCCGGCGTAAATGTCCTCAGTGTTTTCGCGGAACACAACCATGTCGACCAATTCGGGCCGCTTCACCGGGGAAGGGACTCCCTGGAAGTACCGCACCGGCCGCAGGCAAACGTACAAATCGAGTTTTTGACGCAAGGCGACATTCAAGCTGCGCATCCCTTCCCCCACCGGAGTAGCCAGCGGGCCTTTGATGGCGACCATTGACCGCTCGATGGCCTGCAGTGTCTCGGGTGGCAATGAGGATCCGGTCTGCTCGACGGCTTTATTCCCCGCCAAACACTCTTCCCAAACAATCGAACGCCCGTCACCATAGGCTTTGGCAACAGCAGCGTCGATGACATGCAAGGCAACCGGGGAGATTTCCCGGCCGACTCCGTCACCTTCGACGTAGACGATCGATGGATGGGACGGGACGTGCAGAGAGCCCGTTTCCATGGTGATGTATCCGACTTGTGTGGATTTCATCAAGAACCTCCCTTTGCTACGGTGGGAATCCACCGCTATGATCTATCGAAACCTGTCCAATTGGTCCACTGCCGCAAGCCTCCGTCGAGGTCGCCTGAGCACGGCCACCACAACGGGCACGGCCACCACAAGCGCGCACCACGCCAACACCCTGGCGTAACCAAACCGCTCGTACACGAATGCCCCTGCAAAAGAACCAACGATCGATCCGATGGTCAATAAAATTTCATGGATCAACATCCGCTGCGAGCGGTTGGTACTGCCAGAGGCACCATGAAAAATGCTCAGCGTGTACACTATGGCGAAGAGGACGCCGAATACGGTCATCAACGCGATATAGGCTGCATACGGTGTGTCGACCGCGAACCAAGAGCCCGCCATACAGACAGCCGCAACCGCCAGTTGGCTCATGATGACGACCGGTCGCTTGAATTGCCACCACGACTGGATTCCCAACAGGACGAACGTCAGGCAGGTCGCCAAGCCCCGCAGGAGCAATAAGAATCCGACCGAGGACTCGGAGAGGGACAATCCATCCTGGGCATGCATCGGGAATATGGTTTGAAACACACTCAGCGCCATGTAGACAGTCAGGATGCCGGCCCAGCACAGGAAACGCAACGGTGTACTGCGGTCTTCCTTTGGGGCTTCCCGATTGTCTTGGGCTTCGGAAGTGGCCGCCCGGATGGAAGGGACAAGCATGGTGGCTATGAAAATTTGGAAGAAAATCACCACCATCAAGATGCTTGAGACCACCAACGGTATACGGGTCGAGTTTTCCACCAGCAAGCCTGCCACCAGCGGCGACAACGCCGCTCCGATGCTCCACGAAAAATTGAAGCTGCTGGTAGCTTTATTAAGCTCGTGGCGCTCTTTTCCACGCGAAAGCCAACTCATGACCTGAGGCCACAGCAAGGACATGAAAAACCCATAGCAGGTCAATGCGGCGAACACCTGCCAAATTTGATTGGACAAGAGGATCGAAACGATCGAGGCAGCCATGCCGAGGACGGCGACCTCGACACAATGCCGTGGCTTGAAGTTGGCACAGAACCGACCCAGCAATACACAAAAGACGAAGTAGCTGAAGGTATAGGTCGAAGCCGCCAACCCCACCAGACGAGGTGAAAACGAAAACGTTGCGCGAAGGTGGTAGACCAAGGCCAGGTTCACCATGCTGATAGCGAACTGGGCGATGAAAGAGGCGCTGTTGAGCGTCAACGATTGGAAATTTTTCGTCCGTGGGGGATTCATAACGGCCAGCTTATCCCATTGTTCGGCGATGGACAAGAGACTGTCTTGCACCCCACCCCATTATCCTATAGACTCGAACCATGACATACATGTTGTCCAACCGGCCATTGCTCTCGGCCGTGATCGCCATGATGATCGCCCAGTTCGCCAAACCGTTCATCATGCTTGCGACCGACAGGAAGTTCAACTGGCGCCTCTTTTTCACTACAGGCGGGATGCCATCATCCCACACGGCCGCAGTGGTCGCCTTGACCACCAGCATTTATATCACCGAAGGAATACACAGCCTCGCCTTTGCCATCTCGTTTGTATTCGCTGCAATCGTGATGCACGATGCCATGAGCATCAGGCGGGCTGCCGGCAAACAAGCCGAAGTGATCAATGAGTGGAGCCGGATTTTAGCCGACCTGCATGAAGGGGGCGAATTTTCCCCCGAAAATCTCAAGACGATGCTGGGCCACAACGGCATCCAAGTGATAGCCGGGACCTTGCTGGGTTTGGGTATCGCCTACATCTTCACAGTGCTGATTCACTGAAAGGCTGGATCAGAAAGGGCAAGAGGATTCCACCAGTTGCCATGAAGGCACCGTTCCGACGATTGTTTCAATCCTCTGGCGATAGATCACCGTTCCCATCCTATTGAGGTAATGCACCTCTGCCTTGAGCGGGCCGGACGATAAGTCGGCTGAACCGACCCACGCGTGCGCAGGGAAAAATCGACTGATGCGCAGATCGGCAACCTCACTCACCTCCTGGAATACCTGAAGAAGCAAAGAAGCCAACTCCAGCCAGTCGGCTGTCGAACCCTCGGAATTCTGGGCTGCTGCATCGGTGGCCACCGATGCAACGCTTTTAGCAAGAGCCCGTGCAATGGTCTTGGCCTTGATGAGTTCATAGTTCAGCCTGAAGGTCTCTGTAGCCACCGCCCCCATGTCCTCCAGCAGTTCAAGCGGCACGATCGTTCCATCGGAAAGCACGACACGAACCGATCGTACTGCTTGGAGGGCCGGTTCTATGACAGGCAGGGCGATTTTCAGGTAATGGCGGTTGCCAAAAGACCAACGCTCGACTTCCTGCACCTTGGTGGGGCTGCGTCCACTGAAGGCTACAAAATCGACCCTGTTGAACCGTGGGGGATTTGCCAAATTCTGCACTGAGGTCGGCACGGGGAACTGGTAGATAGACTGCTGGGTTTCGAACGCGCCCTGCAACGCCTCTCCATCGATGCGCATATCGTCGATGCGGCCCATCTGGCGGTTTCCGAGATAACTCAGGTATCTAACCAAGGCGGAATTGGAAAACCTCGCACTGATACCGCTTGGCATGCGCCCGGCTTGTGCCCGGGCACGGTCCAACGGCTCTTGGTATTTTCGCTCCAACGAGGAGAGTTTCAAATCGGCCCGGCGCAATTCCACCATCATCCGTTCCATATCACCAAGCCGGTAGTGGTTCAGCGCGAGAAATACATTCAGATAGACATCCTCATAATCCTCACCCCGGTATGGGCGTACCGTGTCGTTGGCCAGAAATGTCCCCAACTCGGCTGTGACACTGGTGGTGAAATGCTCTTCGATGAGCTTTTCAGCCCGTTCCAGATGGAAAATCGATTCTTGGTACCGACCAGCGAAATGAGCCAGCATGCCGGCATCGAGCCGATAGAGCACTTCATCCCGTTCACGGTAGAGCGCAGAATGGTTCTCGGTCAAAGCGGCATAAGCCGCCGGGTAGTCGCCTTGCTCCCAGCGGCTGTCAACTGCGATGAATGAAGAGCTTGCACACCCCACCACCAGCAATGCAACGAGCGCACAGGCGAAAAGAGGGAACGAACGCATACGGACAGACATGGCAATCGGCAACCTCACCAAGTGTAGGCTGAACGGGAAATGACCTTTTTGATAGTCGACTCATCCAACCATACCACCCGGGTGGTTTCGAGTTCCACCAGTTGCGCCGACACATAGTAGGTCCTGACCGTTTTGCCCCCTTCGCTGTCGGTAACGGTTTTAACGGAACCCAACAACATGAAATCGGCACCCGTTTCCATCGCCAAGGCTTTGGCAGTGGCTGGATTGGCGAAAATCTGTTGATCCATCCGTTCGTCGCGAATGAAGCCCCGTTCATCGCTGCCGGCAACCAATATGATCTTTTGTGACTCGACGATGGCGTATTCGAATTTCTTAACGATGATCGACGTGTCGATCCGTTCCGAACTCATGTTGGAGAATCGCCCCACGATGATCACAGGGTCACGCTTTTTTGCTTTTGAATAGGCGCCGTACCAAGAACCCTTCAAGCAAGACCGGATGAGATCCTCGCTCACCAAGCGGATGTCGGTGTCGTTCCACTCACCGCTGAGATCGATGTCCTTGTGTGCATTCACTCGATCGACCCTCAGCGTGGTGCATCCGGTGAGGATGACCAGCAGGACCAAGAAAAAAACCGGTAACAGGATATGGCGTTTCACGCTTCCCTCCTAAATTTTCGCATACCTTTCCATGACATGCACCTGAGATGATGATGCATGTCCGCTTTCCAGTCAACCGGAAGTGGATGGCGGCCTACCTGATTCATCATGCATCGTTATGCAAAAAGATTGTATAAAATTACATTCAAAGCTATAGTGACCGCTGTACTCTTGCAACGAGGACAAGGAGAATGGCAAGGATGAAACGATTGTTAGTTGCGGTCTTGGTGGCTTCGACCATCATGGGGACACTGTGGGCGGGAGGCTCTCAAGAAAAATCTGGCTATGTGTTTGCGGCTGACGCGACATGGCCCCCGCTGGAGTTCATCGATGAGAGCGGACGTCTTACTGGATTCGAAGTAGAGTTGGTCCAGGCCATGGGGAACGCGGTAGGAGAGATTTTTACGGTGAAAAACATCCCGTGGGACACGATTTTCGCCGGTTTGGCCAACGGAGCCTATGATGCGGTGGCTTCAGGAGTGACAGTCACCGAAGAACGCAAGGCCACCATGGATTTCTCGAATCCCATCCTGAATGTCGGGCAGGTGGTGATCATGCGCAGCACCCAAGCTGCCCAATTCAGCAGCATTGCCGAGCTGAACGGAAAGAAAGTCGGCGTGCAAATCGGCACCACCGGCGATTTTGCCTTGGAATCATATCCGGTGCAAAGGCGCGTTTATGACGACATCGGGTTGGCCATCGAGGACATGATGAACGGCAACATCGATGCTGTGGTCTGCGACTCATTGATTGCAAGCGACTTTGTGCTTGCCAACAAGAATTATCAGGGCAAGATGGCTGTGGTCGGCCAACCATTCACCCAAGAAGATATTGCGATCGCTGTGAAGAAAGGCAACGCTACCTTGCTGGACCTGATCGACAAGGGACTCAAGGCATTGCAAGCCGACGGTTCGCTCGATACCCTCAAGCGCAAGTGGAACCTGCTCTAGTGCATCTGTGTCCCCACCAGAAAAACGGCCCTACGGGTCGTTTTTTTATGCCCCAAGCATACTTTTTTCTATCTGACATTAAATTTTTCGTATTTTTATGCAAATTTTCTTGACCCATATTGCATATTTATGTAATATTCTGCCCATAACAATGGGAGGAAGGTATGAAATCAAAAAAAGTTCTGATGGTTGCAATCACATTGATCCTGTCTGCCATGCTGTTCGCTGCTGGCAGTAGTGAAAGCCAATCTGTGAAATCGTATGTGTTCGGAAGCGACTGCACCTGGCCGCCGTTCGAGTATGTCGACGAAAAGGGAGACATCGTCGGATTCGAAATCGACTTAGTCGCCGAAATCGCCAAGCGTGCCGGTGTCGTCATCACCCATAAAAACGTAGCCTGGGACGGTATTTTCGCTGGTTTGACCAATGGGGCCTATGATGGCATTGCCAGTGGAGTCACCGTGACGGCAGAACGCAAGCAGTCGATGGATTTTTCCACTCCCTTTTTGCAAGTCACCCAAGCGATTATCGTGAACAAGGGTTCTGAAAGTCTGAAAAATGCCGCCTCCTTGGTCGGAAAGCGCATCGGTGTGCAGTTGGGGACAACCGGTCACATCGCGATGGAGAAAGTTGCCGGGGTCACCATCAAGGCCTATGACGAGATTGGTTTGGCAGTCGAGGACCTGTTGAACAAGAATGTGGACGCGGTCGTGTGCGATTCGATCATCGCTGCCGACTTCGTGCTGACCAATCCGAACTACCAGAACAAGCTGATCATGTCGGGGACTGCCAGTGAGGAGGTGGAAGACATCGCCTTGGTAGTCAAGAAAGGCAACACAGCCTTGTTGAAGATCCTCAACGACGGCATCGCGGCGGTGAAAGCCGACGGGACGCTAGCCGAACTTAAGAAGAAGTGGAACATCCTGTAATGCAAGGGCGTGGTCATGGCGGCTCCGATTGGAGCCGCCATGCTGCATAAAAAGCCAAACTCATTGCATAAATATTCATCAATCATTGACAACATCTGCATGAATATGTAGATTCAAGCCATAATGGAACAAGACAAACACCCAGCGGGTCCATTCACCATCCGACCCGATATCATGAAGAAAATCGTCTCCACAGTCCACGGAGAACCTCTCAAGAAGAACGATGCCCCGCATATCCAGATGACCGACGGAGTGCTCATTCCGAGCAAGCACGACCATCATGTGCTCAACTCGTGGCGGGTGACCTTCTTTCTGGCTCTGGCCATCTTGGCCTCGTTGGTCATTTTCAAGCCCGAACCCTACCGGGCTATATTTTTAGTCACCATCAAAGGGGCTCCGATGACCTTCCAAGTCACTGTGGCCGCAATTTTAGGCGCCATCGTGATCGGATTGTTCTGCGGCCTCGGTGCAGTTTCCAAGAACCGCTTCGTGAACATGCTCAGCGGGGTGTACGTCGAATTCATCCGCGGCATACCGTTGCTGGTCCAGTTGATCTTCATCTATTACGCAATGGGCCGGTTGTTCAGGATCGAGGGAGTGGTCGCCGCTGTGGCGGCGCTTTCGATCTGCTTCGGCGCCTACATGGGCGAAATCGTGCGGGCCGGCATCCAAGCCGTGCCGCGCGGTCAGATGGAAGCCGCCATTGCATTGGGACTCTCCCGGGCGCAGGCATTTCGGTATGTGATCTTGCCGCAGACAATCAAAGTGGTGCTCCCCGCCATCGGCAACGAGTTCATCTCGATGCTCAAGGACTCCTCGCTTGTCTCCACCATAGCTTTAAGCGATATCCTCCGCAAAGGCCGCGAATATATCTCGCGCACATTCCTTTCTTTGGAGACCATGCTGGTGGTCGCCCTCATCTATCTCATCATCACCCTCGTATTCTCCCGCCTTGTCGGATTGCTCGAGGAAAGGTTGCATAAGAATGGCTAGGTTGCGCATCGAAGGATTGTGTAAGGATTATGTGACCCCTTCACGGCAAACGGTCCATGCGGTAAAGCAGGCTTCGCTTACCGTCGAGCACGGCGAGGTGGTATTGATCATCGGCCCCTCGGGCAGTGGCAAGAGCACCTTGTTGCGCAGTGTGAACAAATTGGAGATACCCACTTCGGGCAAGATATTCGTCGACGATGCCGAAGTGACCGCTCAATCGGTCGACATCCGCCAAGTCCGCGAGGATGTCGGTATGGTATTTCAAAATTTCAACCTATTTCCCCACCTCACTGCCATGGAGAACATCACCCTCGCTCCGATCAAAGTCAAACAGATGGCCAAGCCCGATGCCGAGAAACTGGGGCGCGAGCTGTTGGCCAGAGTCGGCTTGAGCGATAAATCAAGCAGTTATCCTGCGCAACTCTCGGGCGGGCAACAACAACGGGTCGCCATCGCCCGGGCTTTGGCGATGAACCCCAAGGTGATGTTGTTCGACGAACCGACCAGTGCATTGGATCCTGAAATGATCAAGGAAGTGCTCGATGTCATGCTTGAACTGGCAAAATCGGGCATGACCATGCTGATTGTCTCGCACGAGATGGGCTTCGCCTCGGCGGCAGCTGACCGGGTGGTCTTCATGGACGAGGGGGAAATCATTGAGATCGATACGCCCGAGAACCTCTTCAACCATCCCAAATCGGAGCGGACAAAACAATTCCTCGAGCACATCTTGTGAGCAGCAAACCTAGTCAATCTTTACTAGTTCACAATATCGCGGGATATTGATCCACTATGTCTTGAAACTCGTCGGTCGTTTCCGTTAGTTTCTCTGCATGAATACCGAACACCACCGGGCAGGATGGCTGAGGCGCCACATTGAACTGCATGCCCACGAGACCCCCGCCGAAGAACGTGCCAACGCCGCCACCCATGCCGTCGGAGCGCTGACCGCGTTGGCCTACCTGCTGTGGGTGCCGCTGCGCTACAGCGGTTCCAAGATGCTCTATCCGTTGCTCATACATGCCTTATCCTTGCTGTTTCTCTATCTGTGTTCGACGATATACCATCGTCTGCCGATTTCCGATACAAAACGTCTCTTTCGCCTATTGG
>CAZJAK010000001.1:72868-106112 GCA_964543935.1 uncultured Spirochaetaceae bacterium | reverse complement strand
TTACATCCTGATTGCAGGTACCTACACTCCGGTTTTAGCCCGTCTGGAGCTGTCGACGAGCCGCCTGTTATTGATCGTCATATGGGCATTCGCCGGTTTGGGCATGCTGTTTTCCGTGGTGTTCTGGGGAAGGTTGAAAATCCTGCACGTCGCAGTTTACCTGGCCATGGGGTGGTTCATCGTGCCGGTCTGGGCACTGGTAGCACCGGCGGTTCCAGCCGGATTGACGCCCTGGCTCTTCTGCGCCGGGCTTTCCTACACCTTAGGGGTCATATGGTATTCGCGCAAATCGCTGCAGTACGGCCATGCCGTCTGGCATATCGCCTGTGTGGTGGCTGGTTTGCTGTTCTGCATCGGATTCTCCCTCCATTTCGTCCCTTGAATCGATTGATATGGACACTCGTGCCGCTACGCGGTAGATTGTCCGCATGGGATACACGGCAGCGGACACAGCGGCCTTCGACCGGTATTATCGCGACATCTATACAGACCGCTGGGAGGCCTTGCGTGTAGCCCTGGCAGCACCGGGTACACCTGTCGCGTTCAGTTCAGGCCTCACACAACCCTATTACCTCGATGAAGCATCGTTGGTCGCTGCCACCGCCCTGCAGGTTGTTCCAGGAGAGTCGGTGTTGGACATGTGTGCCGCACCTGGAGGCAAGACGCTTGTGTTGGCCACCGCTTTAGGCGGGACCGGACTGTTGGTTTCCAACGACCGCTCCTCGCAGCGTCGGGTGCGCCTTCGGAGCGTCATTGAAAACCATCTTGACCAAGCGCACCAGTCGATCATCCGCATCACCTCCCATGATGCCTCGAAATGGGGCTTGTACGAACAACAAGCATACGATGCCGTGTTGCTCGATGCCCCCTGCTCTTCAGAACGGCATGTGCTCGCCTCCGATAAAGCCATGAAGGAATGGTCTCCATCAAAGACCAAACATGTCGCAGTGCAGCAATTCGCGATGCTCGCGGCTGCGCTGGAAGCCGTGCGCATCGGTGGAAGGATCCTGTACAGCACTTGCTCGATTTCTCCGATGGAGAACGAACGAGTCATCGGCAAGCTCTTTGAACGACGCGGCGGCCGGGTGGAGCAGATACCCTACTCTGCCGGAGGCTCCGAGCAGCTCGAGTATGGCTCGATCATGTTGCCAGACCGTGCTGGGGGACGCGGACCATTGTTTTTTTGTTTGCTCAGGAGGACGGCATGAGCAATCCACGTGTGGCGATTGCCGCATGCAAGACCTATCAAAAGGCTGAGGTGTTCCAAGCCATCAGTACCGCATGCCAAGCAGCCGGGATACCCGATGTAAGCGGAAAGAGCATTCTTATCAAGCCCAACATCCTCTCAGATGCCCAGCCGGAGAAATGCATCACCACCCATCCCGAAGTGGTGCGGGCCATCATCCGCTATCTGAAGCTCAACGGAGCAGGCAAGGTCTTGGTGGGGGACTCTCCCGGCATCCAAGGAACCTACTTCTACCCCCGCAACAGCGGCATCGGCGATGTATGCCGGGAAGAAGAGGTCCGTTGGGTCGATTTCGCCACCGACGCACGGATGACCGCCATCCCGTTCACCTATGGCCGCAAGCTGCCCCTGCCTGCGGTCTTGCAATCGGTCGACATGGTTGTCTCGGTCGCCAAGATGAAGACCCACCAACTGATGTATGTGACCGGGGCGGTCAAGAACCTCTTCGGCATGGTGCCGGGCCTTCATAAAAGCCCTTGCCACATGATGTACCCGACCCGCGAGTCGTTTTCCAGACTCATCGCCGGTTTATACAGCGTAGTGAAACCCTCCTTCGCCATCATGGATGCCATCATCTCGATGGAGGGAGCCGGACCGGCCAGCGGCAGCCCCCGCCACACCGGCCTGATCATGGCCAGTCGTGATTGTAGCGCGCTCGATGTGGCCGAAAGCATCATGATGGGCTATGACCCCATGAGCATCCCGTTGACCAGAGAATTGCATGAACGCCGTTTGACCGGATGGCGCAAGACAAGCGATATCGAATATCCGTTGCTTCATGCCACAGAATTAATTATCGCCGATTTCCAACGGATCGGGCAAGAGCGTAAAACCCATGTGTTGAACTCGCTTATCGGACCGCTGTTCACCCGTTATGTGAAATTATACCACCAACGCCACGAGCCTCGGCCACTGTTCGATCCGCTCAAGTGCATCGGGTGCGCCAGATGCGTTCGTATCTGTCCAGGCAAAGCGCTCGAATTGGACCATAACGGGAAAGTCGTCGCCGATTACCGAAGATGCATCAGGTGTTATTGCTGCCATGAAGTGTGTCCAGCCGATGCCATCACCATCGAGGATCAGGCAAGGAGGTGAATGATGGATGTGAGTACTGTGCTGGGGACCATCGCGCTTGGCATCCTGCCTATTTCTGAACTGCGGGGAGCCATCCCGTTCGCCTATCTGCGGGGAAGCCCGTTGTGGGAGGCTGCTCTGCTAGGCGGGGCTGCCAACCTGTTGGTCTCACCGTTGGCCTATATTTTCCTCGCCACCATCCACAAGCTCTTGCACGGCAGGTGGGGCTTCTACACACGCCTCTTCGATGCGACGGTGGAACGAGCCCGCCGCAAGCTTGCCCCCAAGGTGAACACCTACGGTTTCTTGGGTATCCTGTTATTTGTCGGAGTGCCGCTACCGGTGACGGGAGCCTGGACCGGAACCTTGGGCGCTTGGATACTTGGACTCGATCCAAAACACAGCATTGCAGCAGTCAGCGGAGGGGTGGTGATGGCATGCGCCATCGTCACGACCGTCCTCGCACTTGGCCATGGAGCCGCTTCGTTGTTCGTGAAAATCATGTGAAATTTTCTTGACAGCCCCCCAAGTCGCTCCTATAGTGGCGCCATGTGTGGAATAGTGGGTTGTATTGGTTCGATGGCTATCAAGGATACGTTGCTAGAATGTTTGCGCAAGCTTGAGTATCGCGGTTATGACTCGGCCGGTCTGGCCACCCATGACGGTAACAATCTGGTGGTGGCCAAAGAAGTCGGCCGCATCGATATGTTGCAGCAGGCTTTGGCCGGTCTTCCCCGGCAAGCCTGCCTTGGCATCGCCCACACCCGTTGGGCAACCCACGGCAGCCCAACCCGAGCGAACGCCCATCCCCATGTGAGCTTCGACGGATCGGTCGCCATCGTGCACAACGGTATCATCGAGAATTACCGTGAACTGCGCAGTGAACTCAGTGCACAAGGGATACCTTTCCTGTCGGAAACAGACAGCGAGGTCATCGCACACTTCGCTGCGTTGTATTGGGACGGCGACCTGGTGTCCACCATGGCCAAAGTGGCGTCCCGGCTCAAGGGTTCTTATGCGATAGCCATGGTGCACAGCCTGTGCCCGCATTCGTTCGTGGTGACACGCAAGGACAGTCCGCTGGTGGCTGGTCTTGGCACAGACGGCAATTATGTCGCTTCGGACATCACCGCCTTGCTTTCACATACCCGCACGATGCTGATGCTGGAGGATTTTGAGATAGCCTTGGTGACCAGCGGTGCCGTCACACTGTTCGACCGCAACTTGCAACGGGTAGACCGCAAGGAAATGACGGTGCGGTGGAACGCCGAGGCGGCAGAACGCAGCGGATACGACCACTTCATGCTCAAGGAGATGATGGAGGAGCCGAAAGTGATTCGCGACACGGTCCACTCGCGCATCATGGCAGACGGCTGTTCGGTCGAGTTTGAAGAATTCGCCCTCTCCGATGCCGAGTTGCAAAACCTCGACAAGATTTTTATCACAGCTTGCGGGACGGCCTATCATGCCGGGATGGTTGCCAAGTACCTGTTCGAGCACCTCGTCCATATCCCCGTCGAAGTCGAGTTCGCCTCTGAGTTCCGTTACCGCAATCCGTTGGTCGACGAAAAGACTCTGGTGATCGTCATCAGCCAATCGGGGGAAACGGCCGACACCCTTGCGGCTCTCAGGGAGGCCAAACGCCGTCAAGCCAAGGTGTTGGCCATCGTCAACACTCTGGGCAGTTCCATCGCCCGCGAGGCTGATTACCGCATCTTCACCTGGGCTGGACCCGAGATCGCAGTGGCTTCCACCAAGGCCTACATCGCCCAACTCACTGTCATTCACCTGTTGGCCATCCACTTCTCCTCCCGTTTGGGCACCATGGATACTCAGGCCATCCGCTCCTATATCGACTGCTTCACCAACATTCCCGGACAACTCGAGCATGTCTTGTCGAACCGTGAGCAGATGAAGGCGTTGGCGCGCAGATTCGCCAAAGGCAAGGACATCTTCTTCATTGGACGGGGGTTCGATTACAACATCGCCCTTGAGGGCTCGCTGAAGCTCAAGGAAATCTCCTACATCCATTCAGAGGCTTATGCAGCGGGCGAGTTGAAGCACGGCACGATCGCATTGATCGAGAAAGGCACTTTGGTGGCGGCTTTGTGCACCCAAAGCACCATGACCGAAAAAATGGTGGGGAACATCAGGGAGGTCAAAGCCCGGGGCGCGCTGGTGCTGGGCATTGCCTGCGAAGGATCTGAGGAAATCGGGGAAGTCTGCGATTTCATCCATTACATCCCCAAGACCATGGATATCCTCGTACCCATCCTCGCAGTGGTGCCGTTGCAGTTGTTCGCCTATTATTGTGCCGTCGAACGGCATTGCGATGTGGACAAACCGAGAAACTTGGCCAAATCGGTAACTGTCGAATAGCAACGAATCCGGATGATTTTTGTTGTGCGGCGCACAATTCGCGACCATAATTGTCATATCCTTATCTCATACCAATGGAGGAGTATCTATGAAACGGATTGCTGTGTGTCTGTTGATCGCTCTTCTTGCATGCCAGTTCGTGAGTGCAGCTGGAGGGACTGAACAGCAGAGTGGAGCGAAAGAGATTGTGATCGGGGTATTCGAACCGCTGACGGGAGAGAATGGCGGCGGAGGATACCAAGAGGTGCTCGGCATGCGCTATGCCAACCAAGTCTATCCGACCGTGAAGATCAACGGTCAGGATTACAAGGTGCGCTTGGTGGAAGCCGACAACAAGTCGGACAAGACCGAGGCAGTCACCGCTGCCCAGAGCTTGATCAGTGCGGGTGCATCGGTGGTGCTCGGTTCGTATGGCTCGGGTGTCTCCATCGCTGCCGGTGCAATCTTCGCCGACAACAAGGTCCCCGCCATCGGAGCCTCCTGCACCAACCCGCAGGTGACTTTCGGCAACGATTATTACTTCAGGGTTTGTTTCTTGGATCCGTTCCAAGGAACAGTCATGGCCAACTACGCTTGGCAAGAAGGGGCCAAGAAAGCCGCCATCATCACCCAACTCGGCGATGATTACTCATCTGGTCTGGGCAATTTCTTCAAGAAAGCCTACCTCGACCTCGGCGGGAAAGTGGTCAGCGAGCAGCAGTTCCAGACCAACACCACCGATTTCAAATCGATCTTGACCAACATCAAGGCCGCCGCTCCGGACGTGATCTTCGCCCCGTCCTCGATTGCGACCGCCCCGTTGATCATCAAGCAAGCCAGGGAACTCGGTATCACCGCCAAGATCATGGCTGGCGACACATGGGAAAACTCGTCCATCATCGAGAACGCCGGAGCCAGCGCTGAGGGCGTGGCATTATCCACGTTCTTCGACGATGCCGACCCAGCCACCCCCGAAGCTGCCAAGTTTATTCAGGGATTCAAGAAATTCTTGGTCGAGAACAAACAGCCCGACATCATCCCGGCTGTCTCGGCCCTCGGGTACGACGCTTACATCACCGCCATCAAGGCCATCGAGAAAGCCAATTCCTCCAAGGGGACGGCAATCCGCGACGCGCTGGTCGGCGTTGAGGTGGAAGGCGTGACGGGCCGGATCGTGTTCGATGCGAACGGAGACGCCGCCAAGAACATGGCGTTCATCAAGATTGTTCAAAACGGCCAATTCAAGTTCCTCAAGACCGTAAGCATCAAGTAATCACTCTTCTCAGGCATGCCGGGGTGGAACATGCTCCGTCCCGGCATGTTTTGTCTGTCCAGTACTCAGCCGAAATGGAGGCTATTCGATGAGCATGACAACGATCCTGCAACATTGTTTGACAGGAATCTCGCTGGGGGGAGCCTATGGACTCATCGCCATCGGATACACGTTGGTTTATGGCATTCTCCGTTTGATTAACTTTGCCCACGGCGACATTTTCATGATGGCGGGTTATTTCATGATTTTCTCCATGGTGACCTTCCCTTGGCCGATCGCCATCGTCATCACATTGCTGATCACCGTCGGCATCGGAGTGGGTATCGAGCGGGTCGCTTACAAGCCGTTGCGATCCTCCCCCCGCATGTCGATCATGATCAGCGCAATCAGCGTATCGTACTTATTGCAGAACCTTGCGACCTACTTATTCACGGCAATCCCGCGCGGGTATCCCGAAATCCCGTTGCTTAAACGAATCTTCCAAGTCGGTGAATTGAGCGCTTCCCTGGTGACGGTCATCACTCCGGTGCTCACCATCGTACTGGTGGCGTTGTTGATGGTGCTCGTCAACCGGACCAAGACCGGCATGGCGATGCGGGCGGTGAGCAAAGACTTTGAAACTGCCAAACTCATGGGGATCGACATCAACGCCATCATCACCACGACATTCGCCATCGGATCGTTGCTTGCGGGAATCGGCTCCATCCTGTACTTCACCGACCGCATGTCGGTCACTCCGTTCTCCGGCACCTTGCCTGGCTTGAAATGTTTCGTAGCCGCCGTATTCGGGGGCATAGGAAACATCCCTGGTGCGGTCATCGGTGGTTTCTTCATCGGAATCATGGAAACCCTGTTGGTCGCCGTAGGTTACTCGACCTACTCCGATGCCTTCACCTTCATCCTGCTGATCGTGATGCTGCTCGTTCGACCGACCGGCTTGTTCGGCGAGAAAACCGTGGAGAAGGTGTAGTCATGCGCATACGTCGAAACTCTGTCCTGACCATTGCGACGATTTTACTCGCTGTCGCCCTGCTCTATTGGCTGAGCTTCAACCAATCCAAGAACGGCATGCTCGTTTCCATCCTGCAAAAGAGCGCCATCTTGGCGTTGGTGGCCGTTTCCATGAATTTGTTGAACGGCTTTACCGGGCTGTTCAGCTTGGGACAGGCCGGCTTCATGTCGATCGGGGCTTACGTCACCGCCATCCTGCTCATTCCGGTCAAAAGCTTGGAAGGCGTCTATTACATGACCGGCGTCAACCCGCACGTCAAAGCGCTCAAGATGTTCCTAGCTGAATTGCCGCCTTGGTTCCAAAGCATCTATCCCTATCTCGCTTTGGTGGCCGGGGCTTTGTTGGCCGCTCTGTTGGCTGCGTTGGTCGGAGTCGCAGTGCTCAGGTTGAAAAGCGATTACTTGGCGATCGCAACGTTGGGTTTGTCGGAAATCATCAGAGCCTTGTTCTCATCCCCCCAACTCGACAGCATCACCAACGGATCTTACGGCCTGAATAAAATCCCAGGATTTCCCCCGCTGCTCGGTGACCTTGTCCCGCCGATGCTGACTCCGTTCATCATCTCGGCATTGTGCATCTTCATCGTCATGCTGCTGATCCGCAGTTCCTATGGCCGTGCCTTCATGGCCATCAGGGAGGATGAGATCGCCGCCGAAGCGATGGGGATCAACTTGTTCAAGCACAAATCGATGAGTTTCATTGCCAGTTCGTTCTTCTCGGCTTTGGCTGGAGGGTTGCTGGCGATCTACATGCGGTCCATCGAGGCCAAGACATTCTCGATCTCGCTCACTTACGACATTTTGCTGATCGTGGTGATCGGCGGAATCGGCAGCGTGACCGGCAGCGTGCTGGCAGCCTTTTTGGTCACAGCATCGAAAGAATGGTGGCTACGGTTTTTCGACCAACCGCTGGTGGTGTTCGGATGGAAGGTTCCGTTGTTCAGGACTGGTTTCAGGATGATCATATTCTCCATCCTCTTGATGGTGGTCGTGCTGATCTACCGCCGGGGCCTCATGGGTACGGCTGAGTTCGGTTGGGACAAACTGCTGGCGCGATTCAAACGCAAAGGCAAGCCGGCGGGAGGTGCCCAATGAGCGACATCGTATTGAGGACCGAGCATCTGACCATGCAGTTCGGGGGTGTCGTTGCCGTCGATGACCTGAACATCGAGATTGAGCGCGACAAGATCACCGCGTTGATCGGGCCCAACGGAGCTGGCAAGACAACCGCTTTCAACGTCATCACCGGAGGGTACACTCCGACCAATGGCAAGGTCGTCTTCAACGACCATGTCATCGGAGAGAACCATCCGCGTGCCAAGATGAGAAAAATCTACAACGGCAGTGACTCAACTGTCTTCACTCGCCAAGTCGTGAACACACCCGATAAAATCACCCGCTTGGGGATGGCCCGCACCTTCCAAAACATCCGCTTGTTCAAGGACCTCACGGTTTTCGAGAATGTCCTGATCGCCAAGCACTGCAGAATCCAATCGGGTATGTTCAAAGCCACGTTCAGGTTGAACCTCCATGAGGAGCGTTCCATGCAAAGGGAGTCCGAAGATCTCCTTGCTACGGTTGGTTTGGCAGGCCACAGCGCTGAGAAAGCCTCTTCCCTGCCGTATGGCAAACAACGCCGTCTTGAGATAGCACGAGCGTTGGCCACCAAACCATCGCTGTTGTTGCTCGATGAACCTGCTGCCGGGATGAACCCCAAGGAGACAGAGGAACTGGCCCTGTTCATCCAACAGATCAAGGATTCGTTCAAACTGACCATCTTCTTGATCGAGCACCACATGAACTTGGTGATGGACATCTCAGACAAGATCTATGTGCTCGATTATGGAAAAACCATTGCTGTCGGTACTCCAAAAGAGGTTCAGAACGATCCTGCCGTCATCAGAGCCTACCTGGGGGTGGAAGAATGAGCTTGTTGGAAATCCGCGACCTCACGGTCTGTTATGGCGGCATCGTGGCCCTCAACGGCATCTCTTTCGAGGTGCAGGAACATGAAATCGTCACCTTGATCGGAGCCAACGGAGCTGGGAAATCAACCACGCTCCGTTCAATCATGGGCTTGGTATCCATCACGGGCGGATCCATCACCTATGACGGGACTCGGCTCAATGGGCTGGATACCCAGAAAATCGTCGGCAAAGGGATCGTCTTGGTCCCGGAAGGCCGACGGGTATTCCCCAACCTCACCACATTGGAGAACTTGCGGTTGGGCGGGTATTTGCAACAAGAAACTGCGGTAGAGAACAACCTCGAGCGAGTATACGGATTGTTTCCCAGGTTGAAGGAACGCCATTGGCAATTGGCCGGGACACTTTCCGGAGGTGAACAGCAGATGTTGGCGGTCGGGCGGGCGCTGATGGCCAATCCCCGCTTGATCATGATGGACGAACCCTCTTTGGGATTGGCTCCGCTGGTGGTCAAGGAAATTTTTTCCATCATCAAGCGGATCAACGAAGCCGGTGTCACGGTGTTGTTGATTGAACAAAACGCCAACATTGCTTTGAAGACGGCCACCCGCGGCTACGTTCTGCAGACCGGGACGATCATCATGGAGGGAACCGGTCGCGAGTTGCTGGAGAACGAACAGATCAAAGCTGCCTACTTGGGCAAAACCCGTTGAGAAAACACAATCCTGAACGAATGTACCACACCGCTCTTGCACAACTCGTTGCATGGGTATATTGTTTCGTCATTCATGCGGTGGAATGTTGCAGCACATCGTGGTTTTTGCAACAACCGTGTTTCCAGCGCTTGGGGAGGAAAGCATGACGACGCCGTTCGATTACTCGGTCACTCCTGTCTCCGAGATTTTCGGAAGCTATTGTTTCGATGACGAAATCCTGAAACAAGCCCTTCAAAGCGAAGTCTATCAGCAATTCCTCCAAGTCAAGCGCGATGGCGGAGACTTGAAACCTGAAACGGCCGAGGCTGTTGCTCAGGTGATGAAGAACTGGGCCCTTGAAAAGGGCGCCACCCATTTCACCCATTGGTTCCAACCGCTCACCGGTTCCACCGCCGAAAAGCATGACTCGTTCGTCAACATCCGCAAAGGCCGCATGCTGATGGAATTTTCGGGCCGTGAATTGATGCAAGGGGAACCGGATGCCTCCTCGTTCCCCAACGGCGGGTTGCGCGCCACCTTCGAAGCACGCGGATACACTGCTTGGGATGTATCTTCCCCCGCTTTCATCAAAGACACCGAAGGGGTCAAGACCCTGTACATCCCGACCGCTTTCTTCTCGTACAACGGCCAAGCTTTGGATAAAAAAGTACCTTTGTTGCGATCGTGCGATGCTTTGGAGCGCCAGACGCTACGCATGTTGCGGGCGTTGGGAAACACTACCGCTCGGCATGTGACCGTCTCGGTCGGAGCCGAACAGGAGTATTTTCTCGTTGACCGTGAATATTACGAGAAACGACCCGACCTTCGTTTGACCGGCAGGACTGTTTTCGGCAATCTCGCCGCCAAAGGCCAAGAACTGGACGACCATTATTACGGTTCGGTAAGCGACCGGGTGATGGTGTTCATGCATGAGCTCAACCATGAGTTGTGGAAGGTAGGCATCCCGGCCAGAACCCAGCACAAGGAGGTCGCTCCCGGCCAATTCGAATTGGCTGTGGTGTTCGATCCCGCCAACTTGGCCACCGACCGAAACCAGTTGCTGATGAGGATCCTCAAATCCGTTGCCCGCCGCCATGGCATGAAAGCTCTGCTGCATGAAAAGCCGTTTGCAGGCATCAATGGTTCCGGCAAGCACAACAACTGGTCCATTGCTACGGATGACGGTCAAAATTTATTGGTCCCCGGAGCAAGCCCGGAAGACAACATGCAATTCCTGCTCGTGCTGACATCGTTGATCAAAGCGGTCGACTCGTATGCCGGTTTGATCAGGGCCAGTGCCGCCACGGCTGGTAACGACCATCGTTTGGGCCGCAACGAAGCCCCTCCCGCCATTATTTCAATGTACCTTGGGGAGCAATTGCAGGAAATACTCGAGCACCTTTCAACCGATATCCCTTACCGCAAGCGCGATGGCGAATGGCTCAAACTGGGCGTGAACGCCCTGCCCCGCTTGCCCAAGGACATGACCGACCGCAACCGGACTTCTCCGTTCGCATTCACCGGCAACAAATTTGAATTCAGGATGGTGGGTTCATCACAATCGATCGCCACTCCCAATACCTATTTGAATGCCGCAGTCGCCGATGTATTCGAAGAGGTTGCCGACCGGCTTGAACATTCACAGGATTCAAAGTCGGAAGCAATCGCCATCATCAAGGAGTACTACCGCAACCATAAGCGGGTAGTGTTCAATGGGAACGGATACTCGCAGCAGTGGCTCGATGAAGCCGCTCAAAGAGGGCTGCCGAATTACTGCTGCACTGTCGACGCGCTCATGCAATTGACCGAGCCAAACAACGTCGCCATGTTGACCCGCCAACGGGTGTTCACGATCGAGGAGCTCGAATCACACCAAGATGTCTACTTGGAAACCTACAGCAAGCAAATCAACATCGAGGCTGGCGTTATGGTCGAGATGTCCCAAAGGAGCATCGTCCCGGCAGTCACCCGCTATTTGTCGGAGTTGTGTGACGACATTTCTAGCCAGAAAGCTTTGGGATTTGAAACCTGCGAGTTGGAAAAGATTGCCGGTCTCCTCTCCCGTGGCCTGAACGCAGCCATACGCACCTGTGGGCAACTCCATGTGAAAATCGCTCAAGCGTTGGCGATCAAAGACAATACATTGGAACAAGCGCGCTTCTACCATGATGTGGTCTGCGAGGCGATGGCCGATCTCCGGGCAGTAGTAGATCAGCTCGAGGCTTTTACCGATAAAGATGCCTGGCCCTTTCCTGGCTACGAGGAATTGCTTTTCCGGCTGTAAGATTTTCTGCCGTCATTCCCCTTCGCACAGCAACAGGCCTTGGCAGCCTTCCAGCACCAAGGCTGTGTTGTCTTCTCTCACTGGTTTTCCCGTGGTTGAGAACAAAACCCTGAACGCAGGATCGCCCAAACCTTTTACGATGACATGCGAAGGAATCTCCCGTTCTTTAAATGAAAAATTCAACAGGACAAGGCGTACCAAAGCAGCGTGTTCCCGTACATAAGCCAGCACGTCGGGAATGTCATGGTCGATGAACCGGATCTCACCCATGCGCAATGCATCGTCATGGTTGCGCAATGCGATGAGGTTGCGGTACATAGTCAGCAATGAATTCGGATCTCCTTTTTGAGATTCCACAGTCGATTGTTTCCACGACGGATGATACGGCAGCCATGGCTTTTGCGTGGAAAACGACCACTGGCTTGAAGACCCCCATTGCATGGGCCGGCGCTGGCCATCGCGTCCCGGATGGAACGGCCAATAACGCTTACCGACCGGGTCGTGGATGTTCCAAGGAGCCACCGGGAGGTCGCGCATACCGATTTCCTCCCCGTAATAGATGAACGGGGTACCTTTCTGAGTAAGTAAGAACAAAGCGCTCAGACGGGCACGATCTTGATTATTCCCAAAACGACTGAACGCCCTGACCACATCGTGATTGGATAAAACCCAACAGGGCCACCGGTGCGTTCCTGCCGCATCGTACCAAGCCTGGGCGAGCTTTCTGAATCGACTGGCATCCCAAGGAGCATAGGTGAAGGAGAAATCGAAAGCGAGATGCAATTCATCAGCCTCTTCGCCCTGGTACGACGCCGCCAAAACAGGATCACCCGGTTTATCGACCATGATCTCACCGACAAGCATCCTTTGGTCATACCGATCGGTCATCTGGCGCATCCTTTTCAATACGTGGTGTGCTTCTGGTTGGTCACGATCATACAAGTGGCGTTGCATGTCATAGGGCCGGATGGTGGCTCCTTTGTGGCAGGGATTGTTCCTGTATTGCCCATCTTTGACGATGAGGTTGATTACATCGAGACGGAAACCATCCACTCCCCGCTCAAACCAGTATTTCATGTCATCGAACACGGCTTGTTCCACATCCGGATTGCGCCAATTCAAATCGGGTTGTTCCCGTAAGAAGGAATGCAAGTAATATTGACCTGATGCCCGCTCGAACTCCCATGCCGATCCACCGAAGGCCGCCTTCCAGTTATTGGGTGCTTTCCTGTTCAATCCATCGTGCCATATATAGAAATCACGTTTCGGCGAATCTGTTCCTGTTGCACTCTCTAGAAACCAGGCGTGCTCCGAAGAGGTATGGTTGATCACCATGTCGAGCAGGATGCGTATGCCCCGTCCATGAGCTGCTTGTATCAGGGCCTCCATGGTCTCTTGTGAACCGAAAATATCCGCTATCTTCCGATAATCGCTTACATCATAACCAAAATCCCGCATGGGGGATTCAAAGACCGGGCTAAGCCATACCGCAACAATTCCCAACCATTGCAGATAATCTAATCGATCGATGATCCCTTGTAGATCGCCAGTGCCGTCATGATTCCCGTCTTGGAAACTACGTGGATACACTTGATAGATGATTCCCTCTTTCCACCACGACTTGAATCTATTCATGCAGGTTCTCCATGATAGTATGTTTAAGATAAATGATACCACATGTACAAGACTAGCGGAACTTGTCAATTCTGTTCACTGGCTATTGAAATAACTTTAGTTAAAAACCAAAAAGTATTTATATATTTCACATATCATACTCTCGTTTTTATTTATATATTTAATAATATTTATATATTTATTTTATATACATTTTATAGTTTTTCATGTTAATTATAATTTTAATTAAAATTGTTATTATAGTAAAATAGCCGTACTTTCGTACGGCTACAGATGCGTATGCATATAATTTTTATTGGTTATTTGAATATTTTTTTGAGAATTCTTTCAACGCAAACCTGATCCCTGCGGCCCATCCCAAGCCCATGTTTGCAAAAAGATCCTCCAATTCACGCTTGAAACTCGGTTCAATGGAAAAGGTCGTAAGGATCTTATTTTCCTTTCTTGCACCCATGTCGTTCTTGAACAGCTGTTTTGCCTTCTGAAGAGTTGAGCTTTGCTCAGTTTCATTCACCACAGGATTCTTTTTCAATGCCATGACGTTCATCTCCAAATGACAGAATTAAGTCCCTTAATTGACTCCATGGTCTTTTCCTTCAAACCCCTGCCCCTCTGCTTGAATAACTGCGGGGCGGTGTTGGATTCCTGTGCCTTCCTAAAAACCGGGTCAACAGGAATCCGATACACCTTAAAAACTCCAGCCATGGCTGCTTCCAGAATATCTTTATGTTGTTTGATCCGTTCATCGAACGAGTTGATGATTATTCGTTCATGCTTGACTTGACTACGCAAATTTTTCTTAATGCGTTTCAACTCATCGATGAATATCTCAAGTCCGTCCAAACTAAATACTTCCGGTGTCATTGGTGTGATGACTTCATCACTGGCGATGATTGCGGCACGTTCGAGCTTTCCTAGTCCAGGAGGTAGGTCCAAGACAATTCGCTCGAATCTCTTTTTCAACTCAAGTACAAGGTCCTGCAATACGTATGGTTCCTCTGAGATCTTCGTCTCAGCATAAGTTTTCAGGCTTCCACCGATTCCAAATGTCGGTAACAGATAGAGATTGGGAATTGCTGGAATCTCTATTAAAGCATCATCGATGTAGCAATTCCCTTGCAAGACATCCGACAGCTCGTATTGTAGTGAACCAGTAAAGAACCAAGATGAGGCATTTCCTTGTGGATCGACATCAACCAAAAGCGTCGGAAAGCCTTCCAATGCAGATTGGCATGCTATGGTTCCCGAGATTGTTGTTTTGCCAACTCCACCTTTCTGCAGGTGAAACGCTATCGTTTTACTCATATTTATCTATTGAATACTATCCACCCGATACTATCTTACACGAAAATCACTATAAAAACTATTAAAATCGATTCATTATAAAATTGTTTTCTTTAAAAACATACTATGAACAATTGCAAAGCTACAAAATTTCATATCAAAAATAGTTATACCAATATATATCTTATATAGATATTATAGCGTTAGTTAAAAAATTCATACAAAAGATTCATAAAAATAGATATGTCTTACAACGCTCTCAAGTCTACAACAACTTTCATAGCACGATATTCACAAAGATCATTTCATACCGTATTCGGTATGCTTTTCTTCTTTGGATATCCCAATCTTATTCCACCCACTTAAGCTCGCTTGGCACATCATCGTGGATCATATCCCCTCTTTTGAATGCATCCAGGTCCCCACAACTTTCAACTGCCTCATTCAATGAGCGATTCGTTGTTCTCGTCCATCATACCTCACCGCATATACATCTGTCAAAATTTTATTGATACGAAACTACCATCATATGGATATAAAATCATCAAAACTTTACTAGTAGTTCTGAGTGAATAGGTAAAAACACTAGAATTTTTTATAAATTTTTACCACTTACTGATAGTGTTTCATTTTTATTTACTATCTTTTCTATATGATTTATGTCATTTATTATTGAATATCACTATCATAATTATATTATATCTACATCATTATTTACTATTTCATTAAGATTTTATGTATAATTTACCACATATATATGTTGCTATTGTGGTTGTTCTATATATCCTTGTATGACATCCCTATAAAAATAGGCACTGTCTTTCATGGTTCTCATATGGTTGTTGAAGTCAACATATACGATTCCAAAACGCTTCTGATATCCCCAACTCCATTCAAAGTTGTCCAACAATGACCAGACGAAGAATCCTTTCAACGGTATGCCTTCTTCGATCGCTTGCTGGCAGACTTCAAAATGGGAAAATAAGAACTTAATCCTGTCCAAGTCGTGGATCCTTCCATGTTCGTCAAGCATATCGTTTGCTGCGCATCCATTCTCGGTAATGTACAACGGGATGCCGGCACCTGCTTCTTGAGTTATCCAACGAAGTATCCGAAATAAACCGTAAGGTACTATTGGCCAACGTTGAGCAGTCTCCCGTTGCCAATGTGGCTCCATTTTATATTTTCTCAGAGAAGTCGGGTCATAAGAGATGGCTTCCTCGTTGTAGTAATTGATACCGATGAAATCGATCGGCAACGAAATGAGTGCCATGTCTCCTGGTTCTACGGGAAAGTTCATGCCGTACTCATGCTCGACAAGTTCAGGATAGGTTCCTTTTAAAACAGGATCCGTGAAAACCCTGCTTTCCAAAGCCTCTGCCAACTTGGCAGCCTGTGTATCATTTGGTGAAGCAGACACGGCCCGATGGAGCATCAAATTCCACGAGATACCCACCTTTCCATTGCATTTCATCTTCCTGAAAGCCGCCACCGCCAACCCATGGGCCAAGTTCACATGATGGATGACGTTGACAGTCTCTTCAAATGAAGTGTGCCCAGGAGCGTGCTCAGCGGTCAAATGCCCGAGGTAGGCCACGCACCAAGGCTCATTGATGGTAATCCATTTGTCCACGTATTTCCCTAGAGCTTCAAAGCAGGCTTGTGCATAGGTTGCGAAAGCATATGCAGTCTGGCGGTTGCGCCAGCCGCCTTGGTCTTCAAGGCTTTGCGGCAAGTCCCAGTGATATAAGGTGGGGACAGGTTCGATGCCGTGTTTTCGCAGCTCTTGACAGAGTTTTTGATAGTATGCCAATCCGGCCTTATTGACCTCGCCCTCCCCGTCAGGAATTACCCGAGGCCAAGCGATGGAAAAGCGGTATGCTTTCAGGCCGATTTTACTCATGAGGTTGACGTCCTCTTCAATCTTGTGATAGGAATCGGCAGCCATCGCTCCGTCGTCACCGTTGGCGATCCGCCCTGGCTGGGCACAAAACGTATCCCAAATACTCGGTTTACGGCCATCTTCAGCGACTGCTCCCTCAATTTGATAACTAGAAGTAGCGGCGCCCCACAAAAAATCTTCGGGAAAAGACAACTTCACCATGAAAACGATACTCCTTAGAATTTATCTGGATCGACATGAATTGCGGACAATCAACTCAGCTGGCACTCGGATCAAATCCTCGACTTGGCGTCCTTCGATCATGTCTATAAGCACAGCTCCTGCTGTGATCCCTAGCAATTCCTTATTTTGTCTGAATGTTGTGAAACCGGGTTCGACATAATGCGTCCATTGGGCGTCATCGAAGCCGATGACTGAAAGGTCGTGCGGAATGGAAATCCCCATTCTCAAACAGGTCTGACGCAATCCCATCACATAAAAATCAGCTGCCGCGAACACAGCTGTGAACGCAGGTTTTCCATTGATGAACGGCAATTGCTCGAAGGCATGCCTTCCGTCCTCCACCGACCATCCCGCGGCCTCCACAATCAACGAAGGATCATAAGGAAGTCCGCACACTGCCAAGCCTGCTATGTATCCGTCCATTCGCTCGCTCCCGGCAGTCGAGATACCGTCCACCGGACCGGCGATGTGGGCGATGCGTTCATGACCGAGCGAGTGAAGGTACTCCACCGCTTTTTGGGCTGCACAGATATTGTCCGTGGCGATCGATGGGAACCCCTGAACGACACTATCGCACGAAACCATGGGGATGCCACGTGAGGCCGATACGAGCAAGGGCAACTCACGATGGGCGAAATTCACCAAAATCAGGCCATCGACTTCCCGTGAGAATGCGTGCGACAGCAGATTCTCGCCATCGTAATAAGATCGACGCGATAAAAACAACAACTCGTAGCCTTGCGACTCGATCTGTCGCTTGCATGCATTCAAAATGGGTAGGAACAGCGGATGGTCGAGTGAGAACCATTGCCCTTCGTGTTCCTCGTAGACGACACCCAACAGATACGACCGCCGGGTCTTGAGGGTCCTGGCATGTACATTCGGTCGGTAGCCCATCTCCGTCGCTGTCTTCAAGACCAACGCCCTGGTGGCGGCGCTGACGTCCTTGCGTCCATTGAGTGCTTTGGAAGCAGTGGCTGGCGAAACATTGGCTGCTTTGGCTATGTCGTAAATGGTAGCATGTTCGGTCATGGTATCCGCCTCTGTGTCGAAATCGATTTCGATACTAGCATGCCGAAGGAGAACGGACAAGCCAGTTTCTCATTCCAATGAGAAAATTCATCCATAACATATCGAAAGCATTGACAAACCGCCCCAATGCAAGTAGGTTGTTTCACCAAACCGTCCGCAAGCACACGCACTGGACAGGGGGGAGCTTCACCATGGCAAATCGCCAATTTCCCATCGGCTACCGGCCTCTTCTCGATCAGAAACTGACTGAGAAAGCGATTAAATTCGTCAAGGACACCTTTGAACGTGAACTCTCGGGAGAACTGTACCTGTCGCGCGTGACCAGTCCGTTGTTTGTTCCGAAAGGCTCCGGCATCAACGACGACCTCAACGGAGTCGAGCGGCCATGCTCGTTTCCCGTGCTCAACCTCGGGGACGCAACCATGGAGATCGTTCAATCGCTTGCCAAATGGAAACGGATGGCTTTGGCGGATTATGGATTTTCCAGCAACACCGGACTGTATACCGACATGAACGCCATCCGGCCTGACGACGACATCGATGCTATCCATTCCATCTATGTCGACCAGTGGGACTGGGAATTGGTGATGCCCCCGGCCAGCAGAACCGTGGATTACTTAAAATTCATCGTCAAACGGCTCTACCGGGTGTTGAAAAGGACCGAGTTCCTCGTCAGCGAGATGTTCCCTCCCTGTAAGGTGCAGCTCCCCGAGCACATTACTTTTATCCATGCCGAGGAGGCGCTGCAACGCTATCCCTCGCTGAATCCGGTTGAACGGGAGCGGGCTTTGGCCCGTGAATATGGGGCTGTCTTCATCATCGGCATCGGCCACCCCATGTCCGACGGAACACTGCACGGTGGAAGGGCGCCCGATTATGACGACTGGTCGACAGCGACCGTCAACGGTTACCATGGCCTTAACGGCGACATCATCGTATGGGACCATGTCCGCAACGATTCCATGGAGCTTTCATCGATGGGAATCAGGGTCGATCAAGAGACCTTGATGCGCCAACTCCAAATGCGCAATGCACTTGATCGTAAAGATTTGTATTGGCACAAGCGCCTGTTGGAAGGCCAATTCCCCCAAACCATCGGAGGGGGGATCGGACAATCGCGCATCTGCATGATCCTGCTCAAGAAAGCCCATATCGGCGAAGTGCAAGCATCCGTATGGCCTCCCCATGTCCATGAGGAGGCCGCTGGCTGCGAGTTGCGCTTGTTGTGAGTGAAAAACGGTCAAGCCATCAGGAAAGCCGCAACGGTGAAAGCCACAGCGGACAATCCGACCGCCACCGGGCCGTACGGCAACTGGCTGGTGGCATGATCGAAGTTGTTGCACCCACTGGCTGCCGAGGAAAGGACAGTCGCATCGCTATAAAAGCAGATGTGGCTGCCGAACACTCCGGCCGACAAGACTGCCGCGACCGACAAGATCATGTTAGCCCCGATTGCTTGCGCCAACGGTACCACGATCGGCAAAGCGATGATGTACATGCCCCAGTTCGTACCCATGATGAACTCGGTCGCTGTCAAGATCAAATACACAATCAATGGCAGCCAGGCCGGGGACATCAACGGTGAAGCCGCGTCGATGACCGACTGGGTGAAGCGGATTTTATCGGCTCCGTAGGAGAACAGGAAAGCCAGGACCATCAGCAACAACGGCATGACCATGTTCTTCAATCCCTCGACCACGTAATCGGCGAATTCTTCCGCTGTCATGATCCCTTGCCCTATATAGAGGAAGAACATGAATGCCAACGTGATCAACACACCCAATTGCATATCCAGGTCTGTCGCCAGGGTGACCCCCACCAGCACGAGCATCGGGAGGATGAAATTCCACATCCGCGGGCGGGCTCCACTGGCGCTCGAAGAAGTGCTGACGATATCGATTTTTTCTGAACCTGCCGGAGCCAACGGTCCCCCTTCGGCGACACGCCGCTCTGCCCGTTTCATGCCGCCGAGCAACGGGAACCACCCCAATGCCACCAATAACGGCAACAGCAATGCAAACCAAGCGTAGAAATTGAACGGGATAGTCTTGACGAAGTAGGCCATGCCCTCCGACTCGGCTGCCAGGCCGTTCATCTCGAGCAGTTTGGCGATGAACACTCCCCAGGTGGAGATGGGGATGATCACGCAGACCGGGGCTGCTGTAGAATCGACCTGATAAGCCAGCATCTCGCGAGAGATGCGCTTCCCGTCGGTCGACTCACGCATGCATGAAGCCACCGTCAACGCACTGAGGTAGTCGTCGATGAAAACGAACACTCCCAGTATCCACGTCCATACCAACGTGCCCTTCCTGCTCTTAGCTTGTTTCGAAATCCAACGGCCGAATGCCAGCGAGGCGCCCGATTTTTCAATCAAGACGATGATGCTGCCCATCAATCCGCAGACGATGATCAGCCAAGCCATGTCCTCGTTCATCATCACATCCGAAAGGCCGCTGCTGAAACCTGACAGGAATGCTGTTTTATCGGCCATGACGAAGCACAACAGGGCGGCTAGCGTCAGAGCCTCCAAAATCCTGCGGGTTGCAAAAATATAGCCAATCAAAAAGAGAGCAGGAACAATAGACCACAATCCATAGTCGTTGACATTGTCAGGCAACACCACCGTAAAGAGAGCCGCCGCTGCTGCAAGCACGAGCAATGCAAGCAGGAATGTCTTGGGTTTGAAGACACCGGCGCCCCGTTTCAATGTGTCGAACATATTCGTTCTTCCTTTCTGGACTTCTATCCAAATCCCGTTATCCGATCATAGATAATCGGGGATGTACCCGCGAGTCTCAAAAATTTTACGCTCTTGTGTGTTCAGTATCTTCTTGCACATCCTGATGGACGTGGGAGTGACCTCGACAAGCTCGTCATCCTTAATGAAGCGGATGGCCTGCTCCAACGTCATGGGGACGATCGGCGTGAGGGTGACGGCTTCGTCCTTCCCGGCCGCCCTGAGGTTTGTCAGCTTTTTGGCGCGGGTCGGATTGCAAGCCAAATCGATATCCCTGTTGTGCTCACCGATGAGCATTCCTTCGTACACAGGATCACCCGGAACGATGAACAACTTGCCACGCGGCTCCAGACCGTACAATCCGTAGGCGACCGCGTTGCCAGGGCGGTCAGAGACGAGAGAACCGGAGAACCGGTCCGGGAAATCGCCCTTGTACAGCTCATAGCCCTTCATCCATGTGTTCATGATGCCGGTACCCTTGGTATCGGTGAGGAACTCGTCCCTATAGCCGATCAAACCTCTGGCTGGAATCTCGAACTGAATAGTGACGCGGCTGTCACTGGTATAGGTGATGTCACGCATCGACCCCTTGCGCTTGGAGAGCTTTTCCATGATCACCCCACTGTATATCTCAGGGCAATCGATGCGTACAAACTCGATCGGCTCTGTTTTCCGGCCTTGTTCATCTTCATGGAAAATTATCTTGGGACGCCCCACGCACAACTCGAATCCCTCGCGGCGCATCGCTTCCACAATGATGGCCAACTGAAACTCGCCCCGGCCTTTGACCGTGAACGAATCCTCGCCGGGGTTGCGTTCGATCCTGATGGAGACGTTTTGCAACGCTTCGCGCTGCAGGCGTTCCCAGATTTTGGTGGATTGGACGAAGCGCCCCTCCTTGCCGGCCAAAGGAGAAATGTTTTTGCTGAACCGCATTGACACGGTCGGCTCATCGACATGGATGCGGGGCAAAGCCTTGGGATTCTCCCTCGTGCAGATGGTATCCCCGATGGACACCTCCTCGATACCGGCCAAAACCACGATATCGCCCGGCTCCACGGCTTCGACCTCGTGGAAACTCGGTCCGTCATAGCTTTGCAAGCGGGTCACCCTCAGCGGCCTGCGCGAGCCGTCCGCCTCGATGCAGACCAAGGAGTCGTTCATCCCCGCCCGGCCGTTGATGACCTTACCGACGGCCAGTCTTCCCAAGAAATCGCTATACGACAAGTCCGAGACCAACATTTGAAACGGTTGGGAGTCGTCATAGGAAGGAGGCGGTATCACATCGACGATAATATCGAGCAATCGGTGCAGGTCTCCATCCAATTGGTCGCTTTTCAGACCGCAGGTTCCATCGCGACCGATGCTGTACAGGACCGGGACCTCAAGCATGCGCTCGTCAGGATTCAACTCCAGTAGCAAATCGTATACTTCATCCAGCACCGCTTGCGGACGGGCGTCCTGGCGATCCACTTTATTGATCACCACGATCACCGCCAAATTGGCTTCCAATGCCTTCTGCAGCACGAACCGGGTTTGTGGAAGCGGGCCTTCGGCGGCATCCACCAAAAGCACGACTCCACTGACCATCGACATGCCCCGTTCGACCTCGCCGCCGAAATCGGCGTGTCCCGGAGTATCGATGATGTTTATCTTGATGCCTTTCCAGCGTATGGCGCAATTTTTAGCGCTGATGGTGATGCCACGCTCGCGTTCGATGGCCCCACTGTCCATGATCCGTTCCTGGACAGCGCCGCTGCGGAACAAACCGCTTTGCTTGAAAAGCCCGTCAACCAACGTGGTCTTGCCATGGTCTACATGCGCAATGATGGCGATATTGCGTATCCTGTCATTGATTTTAATCATACCCGAGCCACTATATCACAACGGCCCTTCTTGCTCCATCAGCCAGGGCACTATCCGGGATGCAGTTATATCCCGGCATCACGAAGATTTCAGAGCTGGTTCGCCTTTGAAAGGTGGATCGCATCCTTTGCGCGAGCATGTGATGGCAGCTGCAGCGGCGGCCAATCTCGATGCGGTGCGAACATGCCTCTCTGTGATTGCCGCCGCATCGTACAACCTGTGCTCGTCGAGATAAGCCAACAGCGTTCCACTGACAGTGTCTCCGGCTCCAACAGTGTCGACCACATCGACCGGAAAAGCCGGTTGTTCCACCCTGAGACCTGTTGCCGTACACCACTGCAGTCCTTTCGAGCCCCGGGTGAGGACCACGTGGGCGGCTCCCCCTTCCAACAATCGCTCGACTGCCTGTTCGGCATCCAGGTGGGGATACAACACAGCCAGATCCTCATCGGACAACTTGACGATCGAGGCCGCCGAAACCACTCGGAACAGGCGCTCCCGGTACGATTGGAGATCCTCGACCATCGTCAGGCGCACGTTCGGATCAAGAAACACAAAAGGTTTGGGCGTTAACCGTTCCAGTGCATCTGAAATAGCCGTGCCGGATGACGTTAATGTCAACGCGACCGATCCCACATGGAGGAAGCGAAGACCGGGAATAGATTGCAGCGACTGCATGATGGAAGCGCAATCCATTTTCGTTATGGTAGTTCCTTCGATATAGAACGCGTAGGTGGCTGAACCGCGCTCATCAAGGCGGGCGAAACCGATCATCGAATGTTCGGGACAACCGCACAACTCGGGCAACAAAGCGACATTGTTAGTCCGCAGATGGGATTGCATGCGTTCACCGAACATATCCGACGAAAGGCGGCCGACATAGGTAACGGGTGCGCCCATACGGGCAGCCGCCACCGATGCGTTGAGGGCGCATCCCCCCGGGTGCGGTTGATAACAATCGGAACCATCCGCCGACCTCATGCCGATGAAGTCAATCAAAGCTTCTCCCAACACCGCAATCATCGTCCGCCTCCTCGACTGGGCCCATGTTCACAAATAATGTTTCTTCTCTTGATTCACCACACCAGCGACCAATTCGACATAGGGTTTTACAGGACTGGAATTAATCTTTGGAATGAGGACCTCTTCAATCTGAAAGTATCCCACATCGGAAGACATCTCGACGGTGATGAGGATCGGCCGCTTCTGACCAGCCGAAATCTCCACGCTCTCGATCGAATTGGAAGAATACTTATGGATATCACCCATACGCGGTTCGGTAGCCATTGCCATAGGGATGCGGGCCCGCCCTTTTTCCATGTCGCAGCCATCGGCTACCAAGATCATCCCTGCTTCGATCGAGTGAATCTTCCGGTTGGCCATGTGTCCGACGATTCCCTCCAATGCCAGTGAGCGCACTACAACCCGCTTGTTCGCATCATGGGGATAGGCCTTGGCCAAAATGCTCGTGATGATCGGCATCGCCAAGGTGGCGCTGAACATCTCATGGTCCTGTCGACCAACCGCCATCCCTAAATCATGCAAAAACGATGCCAAGATAACAGCGGACAGACTCTCTTCGAAGGAACCGGTCTTGTCGCGTTCCAAGCTCGTGCTCACATGGGCATCGCGCAACAGGTGCATCATGAGCACGGCATTGCGGGCTACTTGACGCATGTGGACCGGTCCATGGTCATTGTAGCCCAACCGCACGATCGACACGCTGTTGGCGTAATCCTGCATCATCTGGACTTCCTCGTCCTCGATCAGCAACGAAGCGATAATGCCCGAAGGAGCGGCAGGATCGAGCAGAGCCAGCAACTTGCGTTCCAACGAGAGTTCTTTCGGTGATTTCATCGACAAGTCCTCCATCTGCATCAATAGTAGCCACTTGAAGAGCGTCAGGCAATGGGTATCCCACTCAATGCCGGTCATATGAAAAAGGCCACCCTCGTGGGCGGCCTTCGCTGCAATACAGGCAGATCAATTCGTGGCACTCGTACCATACCCCATGATCTTGTCGAGGAATATCGGAAGGAAATTATCCTTGAACTTGTCGGACGTGAAAATCGCGTTGGCAAGATCCTGTTGGCTTTGCGATTGAGCCATGTAGGGATAGATGTAGGCCATGTACTCGGCCATGCCTTCGTCGACCGGTTCCTCCGAGGTCACCTTGGCCACCACATAGGTGTTGGCGACCGCAAGAGGTTCGACCACCGAACCCACCGGTGCCGTATAAAGAGCCTTCATGGCTTGCTCGTCGGTCGACAAGTTTGTCAAAGCCCCGAAGGTATCGGTGTAGCTGAAACTTGAGAGATACGAGGACCCCCCCACATTGGCGGGAGTGGCAGCAACTGTGTTGACAGTGAGGTTTGCTTTGGCGGCAGCGCCTGCGAAATCATCCTTGGCTGAAATTACGAAGGCGTCGGCCTGTTCTTTCAAATATGACGTCACCATCCCAGCATCCTTGGAACCAATGTAGGTCTTCACGTCCTTGAGTACATCCGGATCGCTGAAATCGGCAATCCAAGGGCCCTTCTCGACTTTGTACAAGGCAAAGCCGCTCGGAGTGGAGAACACTTGCGAAACCTGCCCTTCTTTGGTGGAGAACAACAGGTTGACTTGATCAGCCTCTTTGAAATTGGCTTGCAGCTCATGCAAGTACCATACTCCGGAACGTCCGCCTTCTGCAGCATAGGAGTCGACGCTGTTGGCAATGGCGGCATCGCTGAAGGTAGTCGTCCCGGCTTGGATTTGATCCGCAAGAGCCTTGAGGGCGGCCTCGTCGGTCATGGAAATCAACGAGATGTCGATCTGCGTGAACAAGGCCGGATTGGCCATCGCATAGGCAGTGGTGAGGTCGTCGGGATAGACATCGGCCGTGAACGCCACATAATCGAACGAACGGGCATTGTTACCCAAAGAAACGATATAATCGGTCTCAGCGGGAGCGGACAGCAAGGTGGCGATGTCGTTCACCACCATCTGGGCCGGCAGGTTGTCCTTGAACGTCGCGCGAATCTCGTTCTGATATTCGACCGTCGCGTCCTTATAGGTTTGTGGATCAAATTTCCCATCTTTGTCGTAGGCGCCACTTTCGACGATCGCCTTGTTCAACGTCTCTTCGGCCAATACGATGCCAATCTTATCGGCCATCTTCATCAGAGCGGTATGGAACACAGCGTTTTGAAAGGCATTGTTCCAGATCTGATAAGCTCCAGTGGCGCTTGAATCGGAGGATTGTCGAGCTTGGGCTTGATACTGGCGATAAAAATAGTTGCCGTATTTGAACTCTATCGGAGTCTTGTCATACTCGCCGAACACGATGCTGTCGGCAACCGCCTGATTTTGTCCGAACGAAGGGAATACCCCGACGGTGAGGACCACGGCGAGCAGCACCAAAATCAGATAGGTGAATATCCTGGTGGGAGTGAGCACATAACGCTTCTTGGCACTTTTCTGCCGCTTTTCTCCCGTTGTTGACTCCGGTTTGGCTTGCTTCTTTCCTTTTTCAGGCTTGAACTCGACGATGTTGCCGTTCTCGGTCCCGGCCGGTTTGGTTTCGTTGGAAGGCATGTGCAACCTCTTTCATGAACTGATGACGTGCGTTGCTGAGTGAAAAACGCATCCTCAGAAAAATAGCATTAACAAAGAGCCGTTGTCAATGAAGATTGACATGATGGGATGCTTTGGGTATAGTGTGGTTCGACCTTGACAAGCTCTCGGGTAGTAGCGCAGGGGCTAGCGCACTTGGTTCGGGACCAAGGGGTCGGAGGTTCAAATCCTCTCTGCCCGAATTCCATGCAATCCCCGCATCGTAACCGGTGCGGGGATTTCTTTGTCATAACGGGCGTACGTGCCGTTTCGAGTTCTTGAGATACCGGATGGCTTCCACTGCGGCAGTGGCCGCACTGGTCGTGGTGGTGTATGGG
Source organism: uncultured Spirochaetaceae bacterium (assembly GCA_964543935.1). GTDB lineage: Bacteria > Spirochaetota > Spirochaetia > Sphaerochaetales > Sphaerochaetaceae > JAAYDK01. The sequence goes on along the minus strand of CAZJAK010000001.1, from coordinate 79,632 downwards.
ATGCCCAAGCGCATCGCGGTTGTCCTGATGTCGTCGTCGCTTTGCTTCGCCTGCATCCCCATCGGGGTGTTCACCACCATGGCGATGCGACCCGCCACCATGTGGTCGACGATGTTCGGATGTCCTTCATGGACCTTCAAGACCGTCTCGCACAACAACCCCTCCTCGAACAGGTCCCGGGCGGTCCCCCTCGTCGCGGCTAATTCGAATCCCAACTTGTGCAGTGCCCTAGCGATTGGGAGGATGGTATGCCTGTCGCGTTTGTTGACCGAGATACAGACGCGGCCTTCCAGAGGCAAATCGTTGCCAGCGCTGATTTGCGATTTTGCAAAGGCCTCACCAAAGCTGCTGCCCAAACCGACCACCTCGCCGGTGGAACGCATCTCGGGCCCCAGTTGGGGATCGATGTTGGCAAACCTGTCGAATGAGAATACCGCCTCTTTGACGGCCCATCCGGTCCGGCACGTCCCTTCATTAATCGTCCCTGCTTCGGCGACAACACCCTGTTCAACCAGATCCTGCCCCAGCCAAATCCGTACGGCCATGTCCACCATGTCGGTTCCGCTGGCTTTTGAGATGAACGGAACGGTCCTCGAAGCACGCGGATTCACCTCGATGATGTACAACTTGCCTTCTTGCACGGCGAATTGGATGTTCATGAAGCCTTTCACTCCTAGCGCTCGGGCCAATGCCAACGCCGCTTGGCGCATCTCGTCCAAGATTTCAGGACTGGATTTATAGGGAGGGAACACTGCTGCCGAATCGCCTGAATGTATGCCGGCAGCCTCGATGTGTTGCAGGATGCCGCCGATATACAACGAATGTCCGTCCGAAACGGCATCGAGATCATATTCAAAGGCATCTTCCAAGAAATGGTCCACCAACAGCGGGGATTCTTTGGAAACAGCAATCCCGGCAGCCATGATCGATTCCAACTCGACGTGGTCGTAAGCGATGGCCATCTTGCGCCCGCCTAGCACATGCGACGGCCGAATCAGCACCGGATAGCCCACCTCGAGCGCACAGTCACAGACCTCCTCAGGGCTATAAGCGCTGCGGTTTTTGCTCTGGCGCAAACCCAACCGGGTCAGCAATGCGGCGAAACGGCTGCGGTCGTCCGCAATCGCGGTCGCCTCGGCCGACGTTCCGACGATGAGGGCGCCTCCCGCGAACAGGGCGTCCACCATGTTCAATGGCGTCTGGCCGCCTAGTTGCAGGACGACCTTGCGTGTCAGCTCACAAGCGAGGATCTTTTGCACATGCTCCACCGTCAATGGCTCGATATATAGCCGGTCGGAGATGTTGTAATCGGTTGAGACTGTTTCAGGATTGGAATTGATCATCACGGTCTTTACGCCGTGACGGCGCAATGCCATGGAGGCCAACGTGCAGCAGGTATCGAATTCGAGTCCCTGTCCGATCCTGTTGGGCCCGCTTGCCACGATGACGACCGCTTCACTGCCCAACGGTTCGCCTTCATCGGCTTCGCCGTACGTCTGATAACAATAGGGTGTTTTCGCCACGAACTCACCGGCGCATGTGTCGACAAAATGGCGCACAGCCTCGATGGAAAACCTCTGGCGCATGGATAGCACTGCCTCGGGAGAAAGCGAGGTCAATGAAGCGATGCGCTTGTCGGAGAGACCCATCCGTTTTGCCTCGAGTACAAGCGGTGCATCCAAGGCAGAGCTTCTCAAGCGCTCCTCCAACCGGCATTGCCTGAGCATCTGGTGGAGGAACCAACGATCGTAACCGGTGATGCGCGAGATGCGCTCGATGGCCTGGGCCCCCTCTGACCGCAACACCGAATAGGCGGCGAACAAGCGCAACGGATGGGACGTGCCCAACGTCTGTTCAACATCGCTGATGCGGTACGGTGCAATCTCTTCGAGTGCGACAAGATTCTCGATACCCCGTTCGCTGGAACGGATGGCCTTGTTGAGGGCTTCCAAGGCGGTTCTGCCCAAAGCAAGCGCTTCCCCGATGCTTTTCATCTGTGTGCCCAACGCATTGCACCCCAACGGAAACTTCTCCAACTCAAAACGGGGCACCTTCACCGCACAATAGTCGAGGGCGGGTTCAAAACACGACGCAGTGGCTCCGGTGATCTCGTTGAGAACCTCATCCAGCGTCATGCCGACCGCCAGTTTGGCCGAACACCGGGCGATGGGGAATCCGGTCGCCTTGCTGGCCAAAGCAGAGGAACGCGAGACCCGTGGATTCATCTCCACCACGACCATCCGGTCACTGTCGGGTTCCAAGGCGAATTGGACATTCGATCCACCACAATCGACTCCCACAGCCCTTAAGATATCGATCGCGGCGCTGCGCATGCGCTGGTATTGGTCGTCGCTGAGGGTTTGTATCGGGGCGATGGTGATGCTGTCTCCGGTATGGATGCCCATCGGATCGATGTTCTCGATCGAGCATACCACGATGGCGTTATCATTCTTGTCGCGCATCACCTCCAGCTCGAGTTCCTTCCAACCCAACAACGATTGCTCGACCAAGACCTCGTGCACCGGACTGGCTTCCAAAGCATGCCGGACAGCCGCTTCGAAATCCTCCCCTTCACGCACGATGCCTCCCCCGACACCCCCAAGGGTGTAGGAAGGACGCAGAATCAATGGCAGTCCCATGATGCCCTTGAACAAGACCGCCTCCTCGACCGAACGGACAGTGACAGAACGGGCTGACTCAAGACCCAACGACGTGACGACCTCCTTGAAGCGGCGGCGGTCCTCGGCTAGTTCTATCGAAGCGATGCCCGCACCCACAATCTTGACACCATAGGTATCGAGCACCCCTTTTCGGTGCAATTCCATGGTCAGGTTCAGGGCGGTCTGTCCTCCCATTGTCGTCAATAAGGCATCGGGGCGCTCGAGTTTGATCACTTCCTCGACATAATCGCACGTCAGCGGTTCCAAATAGACTGCATCGGCGAGTCCGATAGTGGTCATCACGGTGGCGGGATTGGGATTGACCAAAATGATCCTGAACCCTTCCTCCTTGAGCGCTTGGACAGCTTGGGTTCCCGAATAGTCGAACTCGCAGGCTTGCCCGATCACAATCGGACCGCTGCCGATGATCAAAATCGAGTGGATATCGTCCCTTACCGGCATGCTGCACCTCCTGCAAAACAAGCGCCCTTGGCGAATTCTATGAACCGATCGAAGATGAAGCGGGCATCACGGGGGCCCGGAGCCGCTTCGGGATGGAATTGGCAGGAACACAGGCGCAACTCGTTGTCGAACAAACCTTCGTTTGTGCTGTCATCGGCATTGGTGAACCACAACTTGGTCGACGCAGGAAGTTCTGTGGCCTGCACGCAGTAGCCATGGTTCTGAGCGGTGACGAACACCTTGCCGGTGACATGGTCGATCACTGGCTGGTTGCCTCCATGGTGACCGAATTTCATCTTCATGGTGCCGGCTCCCGCTGCGTGGGCGATCAACTGATGGCCCAAACAGATGCCGATGACCGGCAACCGCCCAATCACGCGCTTGATGCGGTTGATCGATGCCGACAGCAGCGCGGGATCTCCCGGCCCGTTGGACAAAAACATGGCGTCGAAATGGCCGTCCGAGATGACGATGTCGTCAAAATCAAAGGAAGACGGCAGAATGGTCACATCGACGCCCCGCTCGCTGAGAGCCGTAACTATCGACCGTTTGACACCGAAGTCGATCAACGCAAAGCGCAATGGAGTTCCGGACGTGCTTGAAAGGTCCTCGCGGACCGAAGCGGTCACCCCGGCGATGAAATCTCTTTGTGAAAAAGGTGGACAAGCGGACAACCATGCCACGATCGATTCCCGCTGATGCAATTCGAGCTGATCTTCTTGAACCAGAACCCCGTAACACGAGCCATGGTCGCGCAAATGGAGCGTCAGCGAACGCGTATCGATCTGATCGATCGCGCACATCTTCCACTGGCTCAGCATCGTGTCGAGCGGAACCCTGCCAGGACCGACAGGACCGCGATGGATGTCCCGGGCGATCAAAGCCCGGCAAGCGGGGACGCTCAGCAGCGGACGCATCTCGTTCCAGTTCTCGTCCATCCCGTAGTTGCCGATATGGGGGCACGTCATCGCCACCATTTGGCCGGCATACGAGGGATCGGTCAGGATTTCGTGGTAGGCTCCCATGGTGGTGTTGAACACGACCTCGCCACAGGGCACCTCGTCGATACCCGAAGCGAGCAACCGCTGCACCGAAGGGGCCTCGACTCCAAGCCCGAGCCCTGGAAAAACCGTTCCATCAGCCAATACCAAATAAGTCGGCTTCACTGCAATCCACCTTTGGACCTTACTGTGCCTTCAAGTCCGAATCGTCGGCATCGTATCGTATTTTGTATAATTATGCAACAAGATTGGCAAATTTATGCAACAATATTCGATAATACCCATCAATATGCAACAATCATGCAACACCTCGGTACATACTTGAACACTCTTCGGCACGGTGTTGACAGATATGCCACATATACGGCAATACTGAGCACCACATGGATGTTCAGGACAGGGAGGCACACTCGTGAGGTTCACCGATATCGTTTGGGATTTTGACGGGACGTTGTTCGACAGCTATGAGCACATCTACGCATCGTTCAGGAATGCGCTGGCCGAGTGCGGCATCACCGATGACGAGCAGTCCATGCGTAAGCACGTTGTTGTGAGTGTGCGCGAAGCAGCCGACCATTACCGCAAAGAGTTCGGAGCCCCCGACAACCTCGTGGAAATATATCAACGCTGGGGCAGCCGAATCGAGTTTGCCCACATCAGACCTTACGGGGGTGCCGAACAAGTCTTGGCCAAGATAGTCGAATCAGGTCGCCGCAACCATATGTACACCCATCGAGGCGAGTCCACTTTTGCCTATCTCGATCACTACGGTTTGCGCCAGTACATGACACAGATCATCACCGGACTCGATCCGTTCCCGCCCAAACCGGATCCGGGAGCGCTGCTTCACCTGCAAGCGACGCAACACATCGAAGCCTCCCGCATGCTCATGGTCGGGGATCGCGAAATCGACCTATTGGCTTCAAAACGGGCTGGAGGAGCAGGGTGTTTCTTCAATACCAACAACTTGCCGGTCCCCACGTGCGCCGATTTCACCATCGCTTCACTGCTCGAGCTCACTGTGCACCTGTAGCTTCACCCCTCGGTTCGAACACTTTCACTTTCTGAGACGAACGGAGCATGGTCCGGCCTTGGGCAAGGGATCCCATAAAGCCCAAGGCCACCGCTTGGACAAGCATGTTGCCCAAAGCGGTGGCTTCGACCGGTCCTGCCTGGACAAGCAGGCCAGTCGCATCTGCTGTCCATTGATCCAATATCTCGTTCTTGCAGCCACCACCGATCACATGCAACACCGAGAACTGTTTGCCGGTCATCTTTTGCAAGTGATCGATCGACTCGGCATACGTCTTGGCCAGTCCGCGGTAGACCGCCACCATGAACTCGCCTTTGCTGGAAGGGATTGGACGACCGGCTTCACGGCATTGGTCCTTGATGCGGTCGACCATCAACGAACCATGGCTGTTCGGTTTGAGGAACCTCAAGTCGTCAACATCGATGCGTCCTTGGAAAGCAGCGCAATCTGTGGTCTCTTGGTCCAGATTCTTCCAACTGATCGCCTCACCCATCGACTCCCAGTACCGTACGCATTCTTGCTGGATCCACATCCCCATGATGTTCTTGAGGAACCTGATCGAGCCATTTACGGCCACCTCGTTGGTGAATCCGCTGCGGTAGGCCTCGTCGTTGACAATGGGTTGACACGATTCAATCCCGAGCAAGGACCATGTCCCGCTCGAGATATAGGGGAAGTCATCCGTGCAGGCCGGCACCGCCGCCACGGCGGAGGCGGTGTCGTGGCTACCGACAGCCACCACCTGCACCTGCGCCGAGGCCCCCAGTTCGTACCGTAACGATTCGGATAGCGGCCCCAGTACCGTCCCGCTGGGGATCAACGGTCCAAACAGATGCCGCGGGAAGCCCAACTCATCGATCAAGTCCCAAGCCCAATCCTTTGCGAACGGATCGTACAATTGCGTGGTGGAGGCATGGGTAACCTCGTTGGCCAGCACGCCGCACAACCAATAATTCAACAGGTCAGGGATGGACAAGTACCGGTCGGCACTGGCGAACACCTCGGGCCGGTCGCGTTGCATGGCCGCCAATTGGAACAACGTGTTGAAACTATGGAAGGCGATACCGGTTCTTTGATATACCCGTTCCAAACCCAATGAGGAGCCAAGTTGCTCGACCAAACCGTCGGTGCGGCCGTCACGGTAGTGGTACGGAAGGCTTACCAAGGATCCGTGTCGGTCGACCAAGCCATGATCGACGCCCCATGCATCGATACCGATCGAGACGATGCCCTCACCGAACTGTTTGAACGCCTCTTTCAACCCTTTTTTTATCTCACCGAAGATATAGGGGATGTCCCAATGGATTTCCCCGTGGAGATCCTCATTGCGGGTGACAAATCTGTTCATCGTCTCAAAGGATTGAAAATCACCGACAATGACCCGTCCGTTGGACGCTCCCAGATCGATCGCAACGTATTTTGCCATGACCACCTCCTGTCGGGTCAACAGCATGCCGACTTGTTCGCCAGCAAATAGCGCTCGGCCTGCACGCTCCACAAGCCGTTGGCTTCGGCCACGATCTCGGCCAAACCGGCGAAGAACGGATCTTCCTGCCCTAATCGGGCGAAATCGGCAATGGCTGTCAGCGGCATCTCGATATGAGTATA
>CAZJAK010000001.1:0-72858 GCA_964543935.1 uncultured Spirochaetaceae bacterium | reverse complement strand
TGAGTATAGATCAGTTTCTTGCCCCCGGGAATGGCCGGAAGGTCGATCACCGTCGAAGCGACCGCATCAAGGCCGCCCACGTGGGTGATCATGACCGAGGGATCGAGAAGCCTGTGCTCCATCAATGCCAAAGACTCGCGCATGTCGTCGGTGTTGCCTCCGCTCGTGCCGACCACATGGTGCGAGGCATAATGAACGTCATAAAAATTCAGCGTGGCGCTGAAATCGGTCTTGGCCGGGCCGGCAAAAAAGTTCAGGCAACCGTCGTTCGCCAAAATGGCGTCGGCTTGCTCCACCAACGACCGTACGGGAGCCATCACCAACACTTCGTCATATCCCCGGCCACCGGAATGTTCCAGCAGAGTGGCGACAGGATCCGACACCTCTTTGGTATTAAGATAGAGCAGGCGCACTCCTTGACGGCGAGCCTCTTCGACCGTGTACAACGATGCGGCCCGTTTCAGTCTTTGGTCATCGATATCGGTCACGACCAGCAACCCTGGCCGGCGGTCGCAATGCAAAGCATAATCGATCGCGCCCAGACCCATCGGACCGACTCCGGCCAGGATGGCCAGGTTTCCACCCTCAGCAATCCCCATCGAATGCACATAAGAACCATTGATGGTATGGTACATGGCGTGGTATGTGCCGACAATGCACGAGACCGGCTCAGCCAACGACCCCATGAAGAAGGCTTCTCCCTCGTATTTGAGCAGACAATCAAGTTCCATCACCTCGGGCGGGATGATGATGTAGGTGGCATTTCCCCCGATATGACGGTAGGAGTAGCCCGGGGCAGCCAGCGAGCCTTTGTAGTTGAGTGCGGGTTGGATGGAAAAGCGATCCCCTGGTTTGAACCTGGATTGCCAGAAATTGCCGACTTGCACGATCTCGCCACAAAACTCATGGCCAAGGATGACCGGACGGGTCGCGATATCTTTGGGAACCCTCTTGTGTTCGGCTCCCTGCAAGGCTGCTTTATGGTCTGACATGCAGACGCTGTTGGTGACGACCTTGGCGAGGATTTCGTCCTCCTTGATGGCTGGCAATTCAAATTCCTCGAGTCTCAAATCGTTCTTCCCATACATCCGCACGGCTCGTGTTCTCATTGTTGTGGCCCTCCCGGCCGATCTCAATTCACCATGACTTGGCCACCGGTCACCGGGACCGCTTGGCCAGTCTCATACTTCTGTTCGACAATATAGCAGATTGCACGCACCACATCCTCTGTCCGACAGCCCCTGTTCAACGGAACTTTCGCTTCATAAAAGCGCCGTACGTCGGCGATGGTCTTTGCACCAGGGACTTTCCCCGCTTTGAGATATTGCACGAACAAGCCCTGTTGCGGATCCGACCAGAGCGGTCCATCAAGAAAATTCCCGGGACAGACAGCGTTGACTTTGATGTTGTCCTCCACCAATTCCAATGCAAAACTCTGCACCAACCCGATCGTCCCGAACTTCGCCCCGGCATAGGCCCCGTTGCGGTTGGAGCCCTGCAAGCCGCTTTTACTGCCCATGGCGATAATGTCGGTCATATACGTTCCTCCCGAAGCCAAGTTCTGCCAGGCGAGTTGACGGGCGGCATGTTTGGTGCAGATAAAAAACCCGGTGTAGTCGATCGAGGTGGTGAATTGGAAATCTTTCAACGCCATCTCCTTCACGCTTCCAGCCCTGAGCACTCCGGCATTGGCCACAAACAAGTCCAACGAACCGGTCGTGACGGCCACGGTGTCCATCATGGCCGCGACTGAAACCTCGTCGGAGACATCGACCTTCAGGGCGACAGCGACCACCCTTCCCGCTCGTTCATTCAACTCATCGGCCAGTTTGGATGCCCCGGCCAAGTTTAGGTCGGCCACATAGGCAAAACCGCCTTCAGACACCAAGGAACGGACGATTCCTTCACCAAAACCTTGCGCTCCGCCAGTTACCAAAGCGATTTTTCGCTTCATGATGTCGCCTCGCTTGGTCGAGCCGGGAACGCCATACGGCAACGACGGACCGCTTGCCGAGCGGGCTTCCTCGAGCGTGGCTCCCAACGCAACAGCCCACGGCTGTCCAGCCACCGCGATGGTGCGGGGATAGCGGGCGTGCTCCGAGCAGAATCCCGTGAATGCAGTCCGCCAGCGGGCGACGATGGACTGGTCCATCGACTGCGGGGCTGTCAATATCAGCTCAGCAGGCTCATCCAATTGCACTGTCGCGACCATCAAAGAAGTCTCGCCGTCATGAGCCATGCCCCGAACAATCGGGGGTAGCAAGTAGCACAGGTCTGTACTGGCTTCCATGGTTTGATCTCCTTTACCCATGATTGGCTATGGCAACAATTGTTTCAGGTTCGAACGGGTCGCTGGCAGCAGCCCACGTGGCGTACTGCTTTATTCTTTGCCGCAACGGTAAACCTGATAAAGGATTGTCTGTAGAAAACAGATCCCATCGAGCATCATGGTCCGATAACCGCTCGTGCGCAACCAAGGCCCAAGCCGAGTCGACCAGATGACGGGCCTGGGGGGCGAGCAACTCGGGACAGCGCAAGGATTGCCGCGATGAATTGACGTCGACCCCGCTGATTTCCATCAACCCGAATTTCGTGCATAAGCCTTGTAAGCGAAGCATCTGAGCCAGGCTGTTCCTTGGCGGCATGTAGGTCACGGCCGGGAATCCGACCTGCGCCAAAAAGTGCATCAGGTCATCGAGGAACACGTCTTCAAAGCATTCGGCTTTTTTGTCTCCCGTCACGCTTTCCCCGACATCGCCGAGGTAAGCATAAGCGGCGATAGCTCCAATCGATCGGGCAAACGCCACTGTCTCGCGGACATCGGGCGTTTCATCAACCGACGGCTGAATGAAAAAGCGAGGCAGGAACAAGCTTTTCAAGATCCCCAGCACGTCGTACATGAAATGGGGATTGTCCTTTTCGAGCAACAGACTTTCTTGCTTCCACGTGAGGTCGACAGACAAACCTCGCTTGAGGAATCGAACCATGTCCGATTTTTCGCGATGGGCCTGCTTCAGTTTTTCACTACAAGCGTACAGGATGTGGCGCTCGGTGATGCTCCCCCCCTCAGCGCTGCGGGACACGGGTGCCACATCCAAGTCGAAATCGATGCGGTCAATTCCCAGCGGAAAGAGTATCTCATTCAAACGCTCCACTTGGGCTCGGTTACGTTGGTCACGCACCCGCCGAAGTGGAGCAAGGAATCCGTCTGCTTTGGCAAGCGAAGCGCTCTTGATGCCGTGCACACAGAGGTAAGCGATACCTTTTGAGTCGGGATTGTTGATCTTGCGGTTGGCGAACGGAGTGTCGAGAAAACTGCAACGCACCTCGAAACCGACCGTACCTGCGATACCCAAGGCACGACAAGCCGACAGCAACTCGGTTGCTGCACCGACACTCTCATGGTCGACGCTGCCTACGATGCCCAAACCCGCTTGCCACGCTGCCCAAGCAGCCCCAGCTGGCTCATAAGGGCTGAAGGAATAGGTCGTATGGACATGGTTGTTGACCTCGCCGGACACTTCGCGGTGCAATGTGCCGGCCCGGATGAGCCGGTTGGCTTCATCCATGGCCTTCAGACGCACATCGGTGCTTCGGGCATTGCTCTGCGCTGTCAGCCGTCCGATCACATCCTGCATGTCACACTCCCAGAGCAGAGGTGCGTTTGAACTCACCATCGGTAAAATTGCTTTTTGGCTGGTAGAGCGGCAACGGGACTATCTGTTCGTGGATAGCATCCAAGATCCAGTCGAGGTGGGGGAAGTAATAATCTTCCATCTCGGCAGGCGGGGTGATCCAGTTCCTGGATCCCACCACCACCGCTGGCGCATCGAGATAATCGAAAGCCAGGCGGGTCAAATTGGCGGCTACCGTGTGGAGATAACTACCCCGTTCGGCACTATCGGTCACCAAGACTACTTTGCCGGTTTTCTGAAGAGAGGCGACCAACGTGTCATACTTGAGCGGATTGATCCAACGCAAATCAATCACTTCAGCCTCCATTGCAAAGCGGGCATGCAGTTCCTGGGCCACTTGCATGACCGGGTACAACGTCGGGCCCAACGAGATCAAGGTGATGTCCTTGCCTTGGCGCCGGACGGCCGGCTCCCCTTCGGGAATTTCGTAATACCCGACGGGGACACCGTCTTTTTCGAACTGCTCACCGATGCCGTACAATTTTTGGCTTTCAAAGTACACGACCGGATCGGTACCGCGCAATGCCCAGTTGAGGAGGCCTTTGGCATCGTACGGGGTGGCCGGGTAGACCGCCTTGAGCCCAGGGACCGAGGCGACCATGCTGGTCCATTCTTGCGAATGTTGAGCTCCGTACTTGTTCCCGACCGAGACTCGCAGCACCAAAGGCATCTTCAACACACCAGCCGACATGGCTTGCCATTTGGGCATCTGGTTGAACACCTCGTCCCCGGCACAACCGAGGAAATCGCAGTACATCAATTCAACCAAAGCCCGCCCGCCGGCCATGGCATACCCCACCCCGCTACCAACGATGGCTGCTTCGGATATGGGGGAGTTGAAGAAGCGGTGGTAGGGCAAGAGCTCGGTCAGCCCCCGGTAGCAGGCAAAGGCGCCACCCCAGTCTCGATGATCCTCACCGTAAGCGACCATGGTCGGATCGATGGAGAATCGGTGGGCCACAGCTTCAAAAATCGCGTCGCGGTACTGGAATTGACGCGAAGCTGGATATTGCTTGCCGTTCTCGTCGAAGGCATAACGATTGCGTTGGGCCAGCTGTTGTACGCGTTGGTTGTCCTCGAGTTTCTGCGAGAGCTCGCTTTCCCGCTGGTCGAGCTTTTCGGCTTTCCCATTGGAGAACATGACCGATTCCACAAACTTCTCGTCAACCATCGGAGAAACCGTTGGGTCTACGGTGAGTTCCAAAGCCCGCCGCATCTTTTCCAGCACGGCGCTTCGCATGGCAGCGAGGTCCTGTTCATTCGCCACACCATTGGTGCAGATATAGGAACCATAGGCTGCCAATGGGTCTTGGGCCTTGAAGGCATCCAACTCTTCCTTGGTACGATAGGTCATCGCATCGGAAGGGCTGTGCCCGCTGAAGCGGTACGTGATGGTGTCCATGAAGACCGGCCCCTTGCCGGCCAGCAGCAGCTCCTTCTTGCGGGCTACCGCATCGGCAACCGCCAACGGATTGAAACCGTCGACCCGTTCGGCGTGCATGGCATCCGGATTGAGGGCCGCCCCGATGCGGGCGGCGATGCCGAACCCCATCGTCTCGCCAACCGGTTGCCCACCCATCCCGTAAAAATTGTCGAACACGTTGAGCATGTAGGGCGGAGCTCCCGGAAGTTCGTTCCACAAGGTCTGGTACTGATCCATCGAGGCCATGTTCATTGCCTCCCAGACCGGTCCGCGCGCCAAGGCTCCGTCCCCGATGTTGCCGATGACGATTCCCTTTTTACGGTTGATTTTCTTGAACAAAGCCGCTCCGAAGGCGATCGAACCCGAACCGCCGACAATGGCGTTGTTCGGCATGCTACCGAACGGAGCGAAGAAGGTATGCATCGAACCGCCGAGGCCTCGCGAAAAACCAGTCCGTTTGGCATAGATTTCGGCCAATGTCCCGTAGATGATGAAGTTTTCGGCGGTGTCTTTGACACTCGATCCGGCAAACCGTTGCCGCACTACGGCATACGTCTCCCCACCCATGTAGTCTTCAAGGATGGCCGTGATGGCTGTATCGTCCATCTTGGCGATGGCGGAAAGGCATTTGGCTAAAATCTCGCCATGGCTGCGGTGCGACCCGAAGATGAAGTCCTCAGGGTCGAGGTTCATCGCTTGTCCGACCGCTGCCGATTCCTGACCGGCACTCAAGTGGGCCGGACCCTTGTGGTTGTACTGGATGCCCTGATAGACACCCTCCTTCTTGATTGCATCGAGCATCGTCTCGAACTCACGGATGACGAGCATATCGTAGTAGACCCTGAGCAAACGTTCTTTGCCGTAGCGTTTGAGCTCCTGCTTGAAATCGGGTACATACTGGTTCAAAGGAATCTGGGGAATACTGAGCATCCCTTGTTTCCTGAGATTGGACGGTTCGAATGGTAGTTGTTTGGACATGGTTGCTTGGCTCCTCTCTACATTACAGGGTGTGGTCTATCGCGTAGACCGCATCTTTGATGATTTCTGCGACACTTGGATGGGGGAATACGATTTCCTTGACGTCCTTGACCCGCAACTCCGCCTCGATAATCGGGACAGCGGCGGCAATGATCTCGCTGCTGTACGGCCCGAGCAAGTGGATGCCCAGGATGACCTTGGTCGCCTCATCGGCGATCACTTTGCACAGCCCGGTCGCACGTTTGCCGTTCTCTGCCAAGAACCGTCCGTTCGAACGCATCTGCACGGTACCGACGAGAACCTTTCGCCCTTGCTTGGTGGCTTCCTGTTCAGTGATCCCGCACCCGGCTGCTTCGGGAAGCCCGTACACAGCCCACGGGATGGCATTCCAGCGCATGCGCATCGTCTTGGTCCCGAACAAGTTCGAGACGACCACTTCTGCCATCCGTGAAGCGCTGTGGGCCAGCAAGGAACGGCCATTGACATCCCCGATGGCATAGACACCAGCTACATTGGTCTGCAACCGGTCGTCGACGATGATACCCGAGCGGTTCACCGCCAATCCCAACGTTTCGGTCCCTCTCAAGTTCGGACGACGCCCGACGCTCAGCAACACCAATTCCCCGTGGGCAGTACCCGATTTCCCCTTCGAATCGGTGAAATCGACCCCCTCTGCGGTGATGCTTTGCACCTTGCAACCAAGCTGGAAGGTGACATCCTTCAACTCACGGCGCATCAGCTTGGCCATTTGGGCATCCATCATCGGCAAGATCTCGTCCATCATCTCGATGACGGTCACCTGCACTCCGACCGAGGAAAAGAATGAGGCGAACTCGATGCCGATGACACCGCCTCCCACTACGACCAAGGAAGCGGGCAAGGCCTCGATTTCCAAAATCCCATCACTGGTGACTACATTGGGACGATCGGCTCCCGGGATCGGGGGTACCGCCGGCGAAGATCCGGTGGCGATGATGATGGAGGCCCCTTCATACACCGCCTCACCCGCCTTGACGTGGTGAGCGTCCACCAATGTGGCCTCGGCGCTAACCACTTCGACCTTGTTGTTCTTCATCAAAAACTGAATGCCGGAGCGCAGTGTTTCTACAGTCTCGCGTTTCCACGCCATCGCAACGGAAAGGTCGAAGGAAACCTGCTGGCACACCACACCCAGTTTCTCCCCATCACGGGCATGGCGATAAGTCTTGGCCGCATGCAACAAGCTCTTGGTCGGGATGCACCCTCGGTTGGTGCACACCCCGCCAAGTTGATCCTTCTCTATCAGCAAGACTCTTTTGTCCAAGCTCCCCGATCGCTCCGCGGCCACGTAGCCAGCGGGGCCGGAGCCGATTACGATCACATCATACGTCTCCATCCTGCCCTCCTACCTCGCCAACAGCACGTCGATCGAAGCGATATTGGTGCACAATGCCTTGAGAAAACGGGCCCCAGGAGCTCCATCGACCACTTGATGGTCTATGGTCAACGACAACGCGATATGGGGAATGAAGGCGATGTCGCCCTCCTCGTCCTCGACTGGTCGGCTCGAAATGCCGCCAACGCCGAGTATGCCCACCTCCGGAGTATTGAGCACGGGGGTGAAGGTGTCGATCCCGAGTGAACCCAAGTTGGTCACGGTGAATGTTCCGCCCGAGAGATCATCGGGGCTAGCTTTTCCGTCGATGGCAGCACTCGAGAGGCGCTTGAACTCGGCGCTGAGCTGCGCAAGCGAAAGGGTGTCGGCAAACCGGACGACCGGGACCAGCAAGCCTTTGGGTGTGTCTACAGCACAACCAAGATGGACATGTTCGAACTCCCGCCAGACATCTCCCAGGAAATGGCTGTTCAGAGAGGGAAATAGCGGCAATGTGCGCGAAACGGCAAACAACACCAGGTCGTTGATAGTGACGTTGCGCAATCCAAGGCTCTCGTCGCTGCCTTTCAAACGGGCCCGCAACGACTTGAGGGCCGTCGCATCGGCGTAGGCGTTCAAGGTAAGTTGGGCAGTGGTCGACAACGAATCGCGCATCCGTTTGGCAATGACCTTGCGCACGCTCTTGAGCTGTTTTTCAAGCAGAGCCCCAGGGAAATCGGCTACCTTGGGTGCTGCATCGGAATTGATCTTTTGGATGGCAGGGGAAGCCGGTGTGTCCAAGTCGGCCAGGACGATCCTGCCACCAATACCCGTTCCCGAGGCAGGGACTGTTGCTTGCGTGTCACGCACCTTATCCAAGGCGGCTGGAGAAAGCGGTTCATGACTGGAAGCGACAGCAAGGACATCGCGCTCGATCACCCTGCCCTTCGCACCACTGCCAATGACAGTGCCAAGGTCGACCGCAACCGCGTGGGCAGCCGCACGCGCCCGCGGGGATACCCCGCCGGGCGGGGCCTCTTGCGGCGCATCCAGCCGTTCTCCCGCTTCGCCGACAATGGCGATGGGTTGTTGCACTGGCACTTCCTCTCCCACGCCATACAAGAGCTTCAATACAATGCCTTGTGCGGTCGATTCGACCTCGATGGTCGACTTGTCGGTCTCGGCTTCACACAATACCTCACCCACGGCGACGGTATCGCCCTCGCCCTTTTTCCATTCGAGGATCACACAACTCTCGACCGAGTTCCCTTGTTTCGGCATCACTACTTGTACAGCCATCGGCATCCCCCTCCTGATTGAATCAATCGGCTATCATGACTTGGATTCCCATGTCGGTCAGGCGCTGCACCGCTTCGGCGGGCAAGGCCTTGTCGGTGATCAGCACATCGATCTCCGACATGGGGAAAATCCTGACGAATCCTTGTTTTCCATATTTCGATGAGTCGGCCACCAGCACCTTCTTCACCGCTTGGGCACACATTTTACGGACAATCTCGGCATTCTCGACCAAATGGGTGGTCAAGCCATGCTCCAAGGTGAATCCATCCGTACCGGTAAAGGCGATGGCGACATGGTACTCTTGCAGTTGCCTGATGGCGTTCGGTCCAACCAGCGCCTCGGCAGAGGGCCGGAACTCACCTCCCACGATGGTCATCGACATGTTGGTGTTTGTCCTCGCATAGGGTATCAGGAGGGTCGAGTTGGTGACTACCTGCAAGTCTCGTTTGCCGAGTAAATAACGGGCGATCAAGGCACTGGTCGTCCCGTTGGTGATCATCAGGCGGTCGCCGTCCGAAACTAACGTTGCCGCAGCTTTGGCGATGGCTTCCTTGGCAGTTGGATTGCTGGCTTGTTTTTCCAGCAACAGCGGATGGTAAGCGACTACAGCCGAGCCCCTGGTCCGCAACAGCATCCCCTTCGCGGCAAGGCTGCGCAAGTCGGTCCTGACCGTCACCGCCGAGACTCCGAGCTGTTTGCTCAACTCGGTTACAGACAGTTCGCCTTCACCTTGAAGCAATTCTATGATTTGTTCCTCGCGTCGGGAAAGACCGACCATGGAAACCTCCTGATAATTTTCATTATCCTTGATTTTGCTTTCAATTATATTTCGTTTTACTTTCATTTACAAGAGGAAACAGTTTCGAATAATAATAACAGCATGATTTGGCATTTCGTCTCTCCCTGGGTATCTTATCCTTGGAAGGAGAATCGAAGATGGCTGTCTGCATCCGGCATGTCACATCGCACCTTGAACAAGAACTGTATTACCCGTTGCTCGAAACGGCCGGCCATCTGATCGAGGATGTGCGCATCCTGCTGTCCGATGGAGAGATGTTCGTGTTGGAAGAGCACGGCAGAGCAGTCTCGGCGGTAATCGTCACCACGGAGGCCGACAGCAGTTGCGATTTACGCATCTTGGCGACGGTCGATTCATCGAAAAGATGCGCCTACGAGCGGACTCTGGCCACATTCATAGTAGCCCGATACAGCCATGCCTGCACCGTGATGACCATGCGCTCGTCCGGTTTCCCGCCACATACACGGCAGTTGCTTGAGAGCCTTGGATTCAGGCCCGAGCAAGAGTGAGGTGCTCCTGCGCCCCCTTGCACTTCGTTCGACATACCGGCTACATTTTATCCACAACCCTCGCTGGAGGCGAATCCCATGCGCATCTTGATCCAAGCCACCATCATCAGTCTGATCGCGCTCGCCGGAGCTGCCATCTCCCTCTACCTTGTCCCAGCCATTCCTGGCAGCATCGTGAGCATGATCCTCACGACAGTCTTGTTAACGACGAAAGTCTTGAAAACCAGCCACATCTCCGATGTCGGCGACTTCCTGTTGAAAAACATGGGCCTGTTCTTCGTGCCCGCTTGTGTGGGGCTCATCGAACGGTTCGACTTGCTCAAAGGCCACTTGGTGCCGTTTCTGCTCATCTGTGTCGCGAGCACCATCGGAGCTTTCGCCTCAACCGCCGTAACGGTCCGGATGATCAGGTTTCTCAAGATCGGCTCACCGAAAGGAAGGATGCATGAATAGCCTGCTGGAATCGCCATTCATGGGTTTGGGACTCACTTTGGGCTCGTACGTGGTGGCGCTGGCCGTGCAACGAAAGGTCCGTTCGCCGTTGGCAAACCCGATCGTCATCGCCATGGCCATCGTCATAGCCACGATAAAGCTCACCGGGCTCCCCTTGGCAAGTTACCAAAAAGGCGGTGACTTATTGGTCATGATGATCGTGCCGGCAACTTCGATGCTCGGTTTGGCGGTCTACCGCCAATTGGCTGACTTGAAGGCGTATTGGCTTCCCGTCACGCTTGGATGTGCCGTGGGCGCGGCGGTTTCGATCGGCATCGTGCTGCTCGGTGCGCGTTTGTTCAACCTCGGTGATGTGTTGAAAGCCTCGCTCATCCCCAAATCGGTGACCAACGCCATCGCTGTCGAGCTTTCGGACATGCTCGGCGGAGTGCCGTCGCTGACAATCTTGGCGGTACTGGTCACCGGGATATTCGGTGTTTTAGTGATCCCCTACATGATCAAGCTTTTCTGCCCGAACGATCCAGTCGCGCAAGGGCTCGCCATCGGGGCGAGCACGCACCTGATCGGGACGACCAAGGCGATCGAGCTCGGTGAAGTACAGGGTGCCATGAGCAGCATCGCCGTGTTCGCGACCGGTTTGGCAACCGTCGCCATCACCTTGTTGTTGTAACGCCATCTTCGATCTGAGGATTCTGCCCGATCGTCTCGCCAAGTTGTTGCAAGTAATTGCGCCGGTACAGAGTCGGGGCCAGGCCTGTCTTCAGCTTGAACTGCTTGCTGAAATGAAACTCGCTGGAAAAGCCAAGTCGGGCTGATATTTCCTTGACAGACAAGTCTGTACAGGTGAGCAACGCCCCGGCCGCTTCGATCTTGAGCTTCATGTAGTACTTCATCGGGGTTTGATGCATGCGCTTTTCGAACAGCCGGATGAAGTAGGAGCGGGTCAGGTTCAATTCGGCGGCAAGTTCTCCCAACGTCAACGTGCCCATGACGTTCTTCTGCATGATCCGCAAAGCCCGTTCGAGGTGGCGGCTGTCGGAATCGTTGCCGCCGACTTGGGAGCCCTCAGCATTGAGTTGGAACAACAGTGAGAACATTTGGTGGCAAGCCGACTGGCGGCGTTGCCCGACCGATGAGAGCCCCTTCTCCTTGACTTCTTCGAAAAAGAAGCGGTAGTTGGTCCCGATGTGGTACGGCATGTGCCGTTCCAATTCGGCCAAGGTATCGATCAGCAGCGTCTCGTCGGGCGCAAGGTTCATCAGGATGGCGTAATACGTCACCGGATCACGGGCGGTCGCCTTGATGGCATGCACCGTGCTCGGACTGGAGATGAACAGCGAGCCAGAGCGGATGGCGAAACAGGTCTTGCCGTTGACGAATTCGCCTTCTCCCCCGAGGAAATAATGGACTTCGAACTCGTTGTCGCGATGGCAGTGGGTGCGCCCGTGCCAGCGCAGTTCATCCCGTTGGCGCATCTGATAGACGAAGACCGCGTCAAGAATGTCCATAGGTCAATAATATACATGCCTTGGCAATTTTGTCTATTCAATGTGAATCGTTGTGGCTAAACTATTCATATAGGGATTCTGGGGGCGGTTTTTATCAACGGAGGAACCAAACATGGCCATAGTGGTAGGAATCGACGTAGGGACGCAAAGCACCAAAGTGCTCGCCTACGATACGCAAACGCGTTCCATCGTAGGGCTCACGCAAGCCCCTCACGAGTTGATCGCACGGGAGGACGGTACGCGCGAACAGGAGGCTTCCTGGTGGGCAGAGGCCATCACCACGTGCTTCGCCAAGTTACCCGAGCACGTGCGCCGCGACATCACTGCGATTGGAGTCTCGGGACAGCAGCACGGTTTCGTGCCACTCGACGGCGAAGGAACAGTCCTACGCCCGGTGAAGCTCTGGAACGACACCTCCACTGTCTCTGAATGCAATGAAATCACCTCCGCTGCCGGTGGCAAATACAATTTGTTGGCCAACGAGGGCAACCTGATCTTA
The DNA here is from genome assembly GCA_964543935.1 of uncultured Spirochaetaceae bacterium. Lineage (GTDB taxonomy): Bacteria > Spirochaetota > Spirochaetia > Sphaerochaetales > Sphaerochaetaceae > JAAYDK01. The sequence continues at coordinate 60,341 of CAZJAK010000001.1, read as the reverse complement.
ACCGGTTACACCGCTCCTAAAATCTTATGGCTGCGCACCCATCACCGTGACCTGTACGACCGCATGGAGAAAATCCTGCTGCCGCATGATTGGGTGAACTTCCTCCTTACGGGTACCTATGTCATGGAACACGGCGACGCCTCAGGCACGGCGCTACTGGACATCAGAGAGCGCCAGTGGTCGCAACGGTTGCTAAAAATCCTCGATCCACAGCGGGATTTGTCGAAGGCGCTCCCGCCGCTGATCGACGCCGACGGGTGCGCCGGTACAGTCAATGCGGCCGCAGCAAAACGTTTGGGCATCCCCGAGGGGATCTTCGTCTCAGCCGGAGGCGGGGACAACATGATGGGAGCCATCGGGACCGCTGTCGTGCGCGACGGCATGCTGGCGATGAGCTTGGGGACTTCCGGGACCGTGTTCGGCTCATCATCGAAGCCGATCATCGACCCCCAAGGCCGCTTGGCTGCATTCTGCTCATCCAGCGGCTCGTGGCTGCCGCTGTTGTGCACGATGAACTGCACGGTTGCCACCGAGATGACCCGCACGCTATTCTCGTTGGGAGTCAAGGATTTCGACCGCAAGGCGGCCCAAGCCCCGATCGGATCCAAAGGAGTGGTGATGCTGCCCTACTTCAACGGGGAACGCACTCCCGACTATCCGCATGGGCGCGGGTGCCTGATGGGGTTCACGTTGGACAACATGAACGAGGAATGCATCGCCCGTTCAGCCATGGAAAGCGCAATATTCGGCCTGAGGTATGGCCTTGATGCTTTCAGGGAACTGGGATTCGAGCCTCGCGGCATCCAACTTATCGGAGGAGGGGCGAAATCTGAATTGTGGCGGCAGATGACGGCCGATACCTGCGATGTGCCGGTACAGGTACCCGCTGTCGCCGAGGCAGCCGCCTTCGGGGCCGCCCTGCAAGCCTGGTGGGCTTACCGCCATTCGTGTGGCGAGCAGGTGGCGTTGGAGGAGATTGTCGATTCGCACGTCGTGATGGAGGGTAAGAAATACCTGCCCGATGCAGAGAGCGTTCGGCAGTATGGTGTGGCGTATGGACGGTACATGGACTATGTGAAGGCCATGGAACCGTTATTCTCATAATTACCATCAAACATGGAAGGAGAGCATTATGGGCAGTTATTTTGTCGGTAATACAGAATATTTCAAGGGAATAGGGAAAATCACCTACGAAGGGGCCACATCGGACAACCCGTTGGCCTTCAAATTCTATGACCCGCAGAGAATCGTTCGCGGCAAGTCCATGGCCGAGCACTTGCGTTTCTCGGTCGCTTATTGGCACAGCTTTTGCGCTGACGGGACCGATCCGTTCGGCAAGGCGACCATGGTGTTCCCGTGGAAGCACGACGATCCGATGCAGAACGCCCGCAACAAAGCCGAGGCAGCGTTTGAATTCATCACCAAGCTGGGGGCTCCGTACTATGCCTTCCACGATATCGATGCTTCCCCCGATGCCGAATCGGCCGTTGAGTACGAGAAGAACTACCTGCAGATGGCTCAGTACCTCAAGAAACTGCAGGACCAGACCGGTGTGAAGCTGTTGTGGAACACCTCCAACCTGTTCGGCCACCCCCGTTACATGAACGGGGCTGCCACCAATCCCGAATTCGGCGTCTTGGCCAGGGCGGCCCATCAAGTCAAGACCAGCTTGGACGTCAACGTCCTGCTCGGCGGAGCCGGTTACACCTTCTGGGGCGGCCGCGAAGGCTACATGACCCTGTGGAACACCGATACGAAACGCGAGCTCGAGCATCTCGGAGCCTTCCTTCGCCTTGCCCGCGATTACGGCAGGAAAATCGGTTTCAAGGGAACCTTCTATATCGAACCGAAACCGATGGAGCCTTCCAAGCACCAATACGACTTCGACGCGGCGACCGCTATCGGTTTCATCCGTGCCAACGGCCTTGAGAAGGATTTCAAGTGCAACATCGAGAACAACCACGCCACATTGGCCGGACACACCTTCGCCCACGACCTGCAAGTCTGCGCCGACAATGGATTGCTCGGGAGCGTCGACGCCAATCAAGGCGACTCCCAGAACGGGTGGGACACCGATGAATTCCCGACCAATGTGTACGAGACGACCGAGGCGATGCTGATCATTTTGCGCAATGGTGGCTTGCACGAGGGCGGTTTGAACTTCGACGCCAAACGAAGGCGCAATTCAACCGACTTGGCCGACCTGTTCATCGCCCACATCGGGGGAATGGACGCTTTCGCCCTCGGCTTGTTGGCAGCCGACCGCATCCTTTCCGAAGGGAAAATCGATGCAATGAAACAAAAGCGCTATAGCTCCTTCGACCATGGCGACGGAAAGCTGTTCGAACAAGGCAAGCTCGATTTCGCCAAGCTTGCCGAACTCGGCAAAACCGTTCATACCCCTGCCGTCAGCGGAAAGCAGGAGTTGCTCAACAACTTGGTGAACCAATACCTCTTTTCATGACCATGTATTTTTTTCGAGCGAGACGGAGCGGGCTTTCCCGCTCCGTTTCTTTCATCCAAGCGCCTTACCCATCTTAACGAAGCGCAGTGAATCAGCTACATTGGAACCATGCGAATCAATCCCGTACGAGCTCTCAGACGACACACCCAAGAGGCCGCCAGCCTTGACATCGAACCAACGCTGAAACGCTTCATCCTCCGCTCACAACCGAACATCAATCCAAAGTATCGCTCCATGGAGCGCTTATACCGCTCCTTGGCCGAATCGTGCGGCGACGACCTGCTTCATGTATCGTCTGACTTGCAGCTGTTCATGACTGCGTGGGCATTGAGTCCGGGTCATGCATTGCTACCCTCGGATGCCAAAGTCCTCATGCCGTTAGCCGAGATCCTGCGACTGGAGGAAGTATCCGCGTTGCGGGATTGCGACCCCGTTCGATTGACCGACGCAGCGATACAGCGGACCATCATCAAGACCGTTGCGGACATCCAAAAATTCTTACGCGATCAAGGCATCTGCGGGCCGATCGACGACGATGCAGTTGCCACCACCATCTTATGGGGTTCGACTGCCTGCATACTACCGTATGATCCGTTCGTGCGCAAAGGCATGCGGTTGCTCTCATTGAGTCCCGATTCTCTGAGCGTCGCGGGTTTGCGGACCATTGCCTCGTATTGGGAGAACAACAAAAGCGCTTTCGAACGGGCAAGTCCGCTGTTATCTGACAAGGGCTTGCATGATGCACCACTCTACGCCTTGGCAATCTATGTACGGCAGTTGGGTGAGGAACATTTGGGTTTGTAAGGCTCGAACGCGATATGGTTATAATCTACTATCCATTACAATTGTTTTTTTTGAAAATACTTAGATGAATTGTTGACAACAAGCTTCCACCCGGACTCATAATGGTTCTGTCGCTTATCATGCCCATATAGTCAATTCAGACTATGGCTGGTTTGCGACGAAGGAACCGTTATGGAACGATCATGGGACATTTTGGAGACCTATCGAGGCAGACTGTTCGAAGGCGATTGGCCTTCCATTAGCACCATGTTCTCCATTACGGTGGAACGCCATGCACAGCGCAAGTCATTCACGACACTCGGTGCCAATGGCAAGACATTCACATACGGTCAACTGAACGAGGAAATCCTGCGGGTGGCCGCCTACATGCAGGAACAAGGCGTCGGCAAAGGGGACCGGGTCTTGTTGAATGGAAAGAACTCCCCCGCATGGGCCATAGGATACCTGGCCACGTTGTTTTGCGGAGCTGTCATCGTACCGCTGGACAATCAGATGCAAGCAGAGCGGGTCAATGCCTTGGGATCGTTCGCGGGCGCATCCTTCATGCTGGCCGATTCGGACGTCATCGTCGCATGCAAGCGCGACCAGTGGTTCGAAAGCCTGAAGGGGGCCATCTCCCTCGACGGTCAACACGAGACTGGGAAACCCGACATCTACAGTGTCCGAGCAGGCAAAGGCTTCAAGGTGGTGAAGACTGACGAACATGACTTGGCCGCCATTTTGTTCACCAGCGGCACCACCGGCAATGAGAAGGGAGTCATGCTTTCCCACCGCAACATCGTCAGCGACGTGTACCAAGCGGGAGATCGGGAATTCTTGACCATCACCGAGACCGACGTCTTCTACGCCCTGCTTCCGTTGCACCACTCGTATTCCATGACAGCTGTGTTCCTGGTGGCGTTGATGTACGGATGCGAGATCATCTTCGGCCAAGGCATGGTCGTCTCGCGGATCTTGAGCGACATGCGCGAAGGCAAGGTGACGATGTTCCTGGCCATCCCGCTGTTATACAACAAGCTCTTGGCCGGCTTATTTAGGAAAGTCCGCGAAAAGGGACTGGCTGCCTATGTAGTGGTGCGTTCGTTATTGTTCGTCAACGGTTTGATACGCACCCTCACCGGCAAGAATCCTGGACGGCGCTGGTTCCACGCGATGTTGGAAGGCATCGGCATGACCAACATCCGCATCTGCATCAGCGGAGGCGGGCCACTTTCGCCTAAAACCTTCCGCAGATATCAGCAACTCGGCATCGACTTCATCCAAGGGTATGGCCTTACCGAGACCGCCCCGATCCTCACCCTCAACCCGGTTAGCCGATTCAAGGTCGCCTCGGTGGGGAAAGTGTTCCCGTTGGTGAAGATGCGCATCGGGGAGGCGGACCTGTTCGGAGTCGGTGAAGTCCAAGTGCAAGGACCGAACATTTGCCTGGGGTATTACCGGGATCCGGTCAACACGGGTGCGTTGTTCACGGCCGATGGATGGTTGAAAACCGGTGACCTCGGCAGCTTGGACAAGGACAATTACCTCTACCTCAAAGGAAGGGCCAAGAACATCATCGTCACCGAGGGGGGCAAAAACGTCTACCCTGAAGAGATCGAGGATGCCTTTCAGCTCTACGGTCAAATCGAACAAGTGCTGGTACGTGGTTACTTGGCCAAAAAGGCGGTCAAAGCCGAGGGCATCGAGGCGGTGATCCATCCCAATGCCGAACATTACCGCAACCTCGGCTTCAACAATGCCGCCATCGAACAAGACATTGCCCGCATCGTGACGGAAGTCAACCGCAAGATGCGCCACAGCATGAAAATTTCGCGGGTGACGTTGGTGGAAAAACCCATGGCAATGACCAGCACCCGCAAAATCCAACGCGGCAAGGTCAGCCGCACATCTGGCAAGGTGTTGGACTTTTAACCAGTCAGGATTTGACCACCCCTTTTTTCAGGATGAGGTTGGCGTAGAGGGCTTTCTCACCGGTGGCCACGATGGCATATGCTTGCCTGGCCCGTTCATAGAAGGCAAACCGTTCGATGAACGTGAAGCGGCTGAAATGCTCGTCACTACGTCGCGCTATCGCTCCATAGCGTTCCCAAATCGGGGTCTCGACCGGGTCATGCGGGACCTTTTCCATCAAAAAGGCGTTGTCGGCATACGAATCGAGTGGAAACAGCGTTAACATTGCCTTGAGCACATCGCAGGCTTCACACCCATCGAGGCGGACCAAACGTTGGGCGCACGAGGCGGCGGGAAAGTTTCCGTCAGCGATGACTATCTCGTCCCCGTGCCCCATCTCCATGAGGATTTTCAACAATTCAGGGCTTAGGATCGAGGGGATGTTCTTGAGCATGTCTGTTCTCCCGTAGGGTGGTGTCGGCGTGTTTTCCATTGCGCAATCGCCCACCCTGTGCCATACTTAAGGTTGTAAACGATTACATCGGCTATACCCGCTCATTATATACCATAGGAGGCATGTTATGGCAAAAAATTTCCACATAGACAATGTCGGCCCCGAGCAGCGCTACGCGGGCTTGTTGCCCAAGATTGGGATCCGCCCCGTCATCGACGGAAGGCACCGGGGCGTTCGTGAATCGCTCGAAGGCCAAACCATGGCGATGGCTAAAGCGGCAGCCTTCCTCATCAGCTCTCAGGTGAAGCATTCCAATGGCTTGCCCGTCGAGTGCATCATTTCCGACACCACCATCGGAGGAGTCGCCGAAGCCGCCCAATGCCATGCCAAATTCAAACAGGAGAACGTCGCCGTCACATTGACCGTGACACCGTGCTGGTGTTACGGCACCGAAACATTCGATGCCGACCCCACCACCGTCAAAGCAGTGTGGGGTTTCAACGGAACCGAGCGGCCGGGAGCGGTCTATCTTGCGGCGGTCTTGGCGGCCCATGCCCAAAAGGGCTTGCCCGCTTTCGGCATCTACGGCCGCGATGTGCAGGATTCAAGCGACAGCAGCATTCCGTCAGACGTGTCAGCAAAAATCCTCCGTTTTGCCCGCGCCGGCCTGGCTGTAGCGACCATGCGTGACAAGAGCTACTTGTCGATCGGCGGTTGCTCGATGGGCATCGCCGGTTCGATCGTCGACCAAGACTTTCTCCAAGCCTACCTTGGCATGCGCACCGAAGTGGTCGACATGAGCGAGATAGCCCGTCGGGTCGAAGAGGAAATTTTCGATCCTGAAGAATACGCCTTGGCCGGCAGATGGGTGAACGAACATTGCAAGGAAGCACCCGACACGGTCAACCTCCCCGCTTGGAAACGATCAGAGCAAGAGCGCAAGGGTGATTGGGAATATTGCATCAAGATGGTGATGATCGGGCGAGACTTGATGATCGGCAATCCCAACCTGGCCAAGCTCGGCTTCCCTGAAGAAGCCTTGGGGCACAATGCTTTGTTCTCGGGTTTCCAAGGCCAGCGGCAATGGACCGACCATTGGCCCAACGGCGATTTCATGGAGACGATGTTGTGCACCTCTTTCGATTGGAACGGCATCCGCGAGCCGTTCATCATGGCCACTGAGAACGACTTTTGCAACGGGACGGCGATGGTGTTCGGCAAATTGTTGACCAACCGGGCCCAGATCTTCAGCGACGTGCGCACCTATTGGAGTCCGGCGGCCATTGAGCGTGTCACCGGTTGGAAGCCGGTCGGCCGCGCCAAGGAGGGCTTCATCCACCTCATCAATTCAGGCGCGACCACCCTCGACGCTGCCGGACGAATGAAAGACGGGCAAGGAAAACCGGTCATGAAGCACTTTTGGGACATCACCGAAACGGATGTCGAGCAGACCCTTGCCCATACTGAGTTCAGCGTCGCCAACGGCGGCTACTTCCGCGGCGGCGGGTATTCTTCCACCTTCCTCACCGATGGAGAGATGCCGGTGACAATGAGCCGCTTGAATATCGTCAAAGGGATCGGACCCGTCATGCAGATTGCGGAAGGATGGACCTGCGACATTCCCGCCGAAGTGTTCGAGAAAATCAACAAGCGGACCGACCCGACTTGGCCGACGACGTGGTTCGTGCCGCGCACTGACGGAAAGGACGGGCCCTTCAAAGATGTCTATTCGGTCATGGCGAGTTGGGGTGCCAACCATGGCGCCATCAGCTACGGTCATATCGGCGCCGATTTGATCACCTTGTGCGCCATGCTGCGCATCCCTGTCTGCATGCACAATGTAGCCGAAGAAGACATCTTCCGACCTAGCTCTTGGAATGCATTCGGAATGGACAAGGAGGGGGCCGATTACCGCGCCTGTGCCGCCTACGGCCCCTTGTACGGCCAGTATTGATTGGTATTGATGCGCCGCTTTCGGGCGGCGCTCGAGTGACAATGGCACGCTTTCATGGTACTATCACCACATGGACTTGCTCATCCGCAATGCGACAATCGTGCCGATGACAGGCGAACAGCCTCCCGTCATCGGCGACATAGCCATTCAGGGGGGGAAGATCGTCGCCTGCGGACCGTCGAAAACAGAAGTAGAATCTGACCAGGTCATCGACGCCACCGGCATGATCGCCATGCCTGGCCTGGTCAACGCCCACACTCACCTGAGCATGACGTTCTTCCGCAATTACCAAGATACCGTCAGTGATCTGCATGACTGGTTGTCAAAAATTTGGCCGTTGGAGGACCGACTCACCCGGCAAGATGTCTTGGTAGGGTCTCGCCTTGCCTTGGCTGAGGCAATCATGTCCGGCACCACCTGTGTGGCCGACATGTATTTCTTCGCTGATTCGACTTGCCAAGCAGTCCTGGAGGCCGGCATCAAGGCCAACATCGGCTTGACGCTCTTCGGCGGCATCGATGACACCCTCAAGCGTTGCGCCGAGAATCTGGAAGCACTCGAACAAGCGGCCTCCTGCTCGAATGGCTTGATACACATCGACGTGGCACCCCATGCCGTGTACACCTGCACTCCCGAGACCTACCGCCATGCCGTTCTTGTGGCCAAGGAACACGGATTCGGTCTGCACAGCCATGCCAGCGAGACAGCTGTGGAGGTGTCACGTTGCCGGGCAAGCTATGGCAAAACCCCGATCGCCCACCTACATTCGCTCGGATTCCTTGGACGATCAACCTATCTAGCCCATTGCGTGCATCCTCAGGACGACGATATGGCCATCTTGGCCGATACCGGAACGGTCGTCGTCCATAATCCCAGCAGCAACTGCAAACTTGCCAGCGGGGTCGCCCCCGTCACCAAGTTGCGCACAGCCGGGATTCCGGTTGCTTTGGGAACCGATGGAGCGGCCTCGAACAACACCCTCGATATGTTCCGCGAGATGCGCCTGGCCGCCATGCTCGCCTCGGTGCAGAACGGCAATCCGATGGCCATACCCCCCTACGGGATACTCCGCATGGCTACGGTGGAGGGTGCGAGGGCCTTGGGGCGCGCCGATGAATGCGGAACGTTGGAGGTCGGTAAAGACGCCGACATCCTGCTCGTCGACACCCGTAAAGCCCATCTCACTCCGCTCAACGACCCCTATTCGGCGTTGGTGTTCGCAATCGCTTCCAGCGATGTCGACACCACCATCTGCAAAGGGAACATCTTGATGAAAAACCGAATCTTGAGATCGATCGACTTGCAACAGGTCGTCGACGATGCCGGACGGAATTGGAACCGCTTGACCGACTGCCCTTAGGGCGGTCGACTACCGTAAAACGAGGAACCCTTCATGGACGAATCCTTCATCACGCTCGAATATCGTGACGGCCATTTACACTTGATCGACCAACGGGTCTTGCCCACGTCCTGTGAAACCTTCACCTGCCGCACATACCGAGATGTCGAATTCGCCATCCGCGACATGGTGGTGCGCGGCGCCCCGGCTATCGGGGCGACAGCGGCTTACGGGGTGGTCATGGCCGCCACCGAGTTCAGCCCTTTGTTCTCTGCCGCCGACGAGAGGCCGTTCCGCCACCGGCTCCAAGAGGCCTGCGATTTCCTCGATGCATCACGGCCTACGGCTGTGAACCTCCATTGGGCCCTGCAACGGATGCTGGCCCGTTATGACAGCACCCGCTGGAATTCAAGCGCGGCCATGGTGGCCGCCTTGCTTAAGGAGGCCCATGCCATCCGCAGCGAGGACATCGCCACCAATAAGGCAATCAGCCGCATCGGCAACGAGATCGTACCGCAAAAAGCAACCATACTGACCCATTGCAACACCGGGGCATTGGCTACCGCCGGGTGGGGAACCGCTCTGGGAGTCATCAAGGAGGCCTTCTACAGCGGCAAGAAGATCTTCGTCTACGCCGATGAGACCAGACCGCGTTTCCAAGGCGCCCGCCTGACCGCATGGGAACTCACCCAAGCCAAGATTCCTTCCAAGCTCATCGCCGACAGCGTTGCGGCCACCTTGATCCGTGACGGGCAAATCGACTTGGTCATCCTCGGCGGCGACCGCGTCGCGGCCAACGGGGACGTTTGCAACAAGATCGGCACCTTCATGCTCAGCGCTTTGTGCAAGCTGTATGGGGTACCCTTCTACAGCGTCGTGCCGGTCTCGACCATCGACTTTTCCATCGCCTGCGGAGCCGACATCCCCATCGAGGAACGCGATGGGACTGAAGTGACCCATCCTGGTGGCGTTCGAGTAGCTCCCGAGGGCATGGCGGTGTACAATCCTGCCTTCGACGTGACGCCGCACCAACACATCACCGGGATCATCACCGAGGCGGGCATCATCCGGCCTCCGTACAAAGAGCACATCGAACGGATCCGGCTGGATGCTCAAAGGCGCTGACATGGAATATTTGAAGACATCCTTCTTGGTGGTGTTCCCGCTGTTCCTCAAGCTGGCGCTCGGCTATGTGCTCAAGCAGACCAAGTTGATGAGTGAACGCAGTTTCAAGGAGATGAACAACGTCATCTTCCGCTCCTTTTTCCCTGCACTGCTGTTCATGAACATCTACCAAGCCAACCTTGAAGAGGCCGTCTCGGCGAGGTTGATTGCCTTTGCCTGCTCCTCATTGGTCGTCCTGTTCATCATCGCCATGATAATCGTTCCGCGCTTTGAAAAGGAAAACCGCAAGCGTGGGGTGCTCGTGCAAGGCATCAGCCGCAGCAACTTCATCTTGTTCGGCATCCCGGTGGCTACTGCACTCTACGGAGAGAAAAGCCTGGGCGTCGCCTCGATCCTAGTCGGTGTGGTCGTCCCGCTGATCAATACCCTTTCGGTCATCGCCTTGGAGTATTTCAGGGGCTCCAAACCGAGTCTCAAGAAGGTCCTCAAAGGAATCATCGGCAACCCGATCATCATTGGTGCCGTCTCGGCTTTGGTGCTCGTCATCTTCGGAGTCAAACTTCCCTCCATCATCGAAAAGTTCTTGGGTGAAATGGCCAACATCGCCACCCCCTTGGCATTGGTCATCCTCGGTGGGTCGGTGACCTTCAGCTCGATTCGGAACAACCGGGTCCAGCTCACCGCTGCCGTGATTGCCCGCCTGGTCCTCGTCCCGATGGCAGGGCTGTCGGTGGCGGTCGCTTTGGGCTTCAGGGAGATCGAGCTGGTCATCCTGATGGCGATGTTCGCCTCTCCATCCGCCGTCTCATCCTACACGATGGCGATGCAGATGGATGGTGACGGGGAGCTGGCTGGACAATTGGTGGTCTTCACCACGGTATTCTCAATCATCACGATGTTCTTATGGATTGCACTCCTGATGGCTTTCGGATTTTTCTGACCTGTATAATCAATAAATTGAATATTTTTTGTATATTTATACATTGATTAATACATCAATTTAACCTAATAATAATTGATGTGAACCTCAATTAATGCTATTTTTTGATCGATTTTAACGCAGTGAAGCCATCCATTCACCTAGGGATTTCTTCAGCCACCCCACTTTACCAAGCTGGAATTGACTGATATAGTCGCCAGTCAAAGCAGGAGGATTCCATGCACGAGACCACATCCGAATTGTTCGCAAAAATCCAACGGATCGATCCAGACCAGGCCGAATTCCATCAAGCAGTCGGTGAGTTCTTGTCTTCGATAGACAAGATCATCTTTGACCTGCCCCACATCATCCACCACAGGATTCTCGATCGGATGGTGGAACCGGAGCGGGTCGTCATGTTCCGCGTCCCTTGGGTGGACGATCAAGGCGAACTGCACGTGAACCGTGGCTTCAGGGTCCAGATGAACAGTGCCCTCGGCCCCTACAAGGGCGGCTTGCGCCTGCACCCCTCCGTGAACTTGAGCATCATGAAGTTCCTTGCGTTCGAACAGGTTTTGAAAAACAGTCTGACCGGATTGCAGATGGGAGGAGCCAAAGGAGGCTCCGATTTCGATCCCAAAGGGAAAAGCGATACCGAGGTGATGGCCTTCTGCCAATCGTTCATGACCGAGTTGTCCCGCCATATCGGAGAAGACACCGACGTGCCGGCTGGGGACATCGGGGTCGGCGCACGCGAGATCGGCTTCTTGTTCGGGCAATTCAAACGCCTTCAGAACCGGTTCACCGGTGTGTTGACCGGTAAGGGACCGGCTTGGGGCGGTTCCTACATCCGACCCGAGGCGACTGGTTACGGCTTAGTCTATTTTGCCGCCGCCATGTTGCAGGAGTCAGGTCAAACCTTCCAAGGCAAATCCTGCCTGGTGTCGGGCAGTGGCAATGTCGCCCAGTACACGGTAGAAAAATTGAATGCGATGGGAGCCAAAGTGATCACGCTCTCCGACTCCTCGGGATGCATCTACGATCCCGAAGGAATCGATGCAACCAAGCTGGCCTATGTGAAAACCCTCAAGAACATCGCCCGCGGCAGGATTGCACAGTATGCCGAGCATTACCGCTCGAGCACCTACTTCCCCCGTAATGAGGTCAAGTCGAACCAAGTCTGGGATTTTCCTGCCGACTGTGCCTTCCCCTGCGCAACCCAGAACGAGATCAACGAGCTTGACGCCCGCCACCTGGTGGCCAATGGGGTGAAGCTGGTAGCCGAAGGGGCCAACATGCCAACCACAACCGAAGCAGTGCGGGTATTGCAAGACAACGGTGTAAAATTCGCCCCGGCCAAAGCTGCCAATGCCGGCGGTGTGGCGGTCAGTGGCCTCGAGATGGCTCAGAATAGTTCGCGCATCCAATGGACCGCCGAAGCAGTCGACCTACAATTGCAGAAAATCATGAAGGGGATCCATACATCGGCCAGCCAAGCGGCAGAACGCTATAGCACAAAAGGCAACTTGGTGGACGGAGCCAACATTGCCGGTTTCCTCAAGGTCGCCAACGCGATGGTCGACCAAGGTTATGTGTGATGCTCGACAGTATGGTAGATCCGGCCTTGCAGTTCCAGCATGGCCGGATCGTCCAACCGTCGTGCCAATTGTTCACCCGAGACTACATAGGTGTCGACCACAGCGGCTGGCAAGGGCCCGAGCATGACGATGCGGTCGGCTGCCAGGACAGCCTCGGTCGCCTCATGCGTCACGAACAAGACCGTGCGCCGCTCGTGCGACCACATCGTCAAGAACGAGTGCAACAAGGCAAAGCGCAACGGATGATCCAAACCCTGAAACGGTTCATCGAGCAACATCAGGCGGGCAGGATAGGCGAAGGCCCTTGCTATGGCGACCCGCTGGCGCATGCCGCCCGAAAGTTCATCGGGCTTGAAGCGGGCGAACCGCTCTAAATCCACCATCCGCAGGACATGCATGACCCGTTCACGGCGCTCGGCGCTGTCCGGCATGGTGGAACGCAACACCACCTCCACATTGGAAAACACACTCTTCCAAGGCAACAAACGCGGTTCCTGAAACAGATAGGCGATAGGACCTTGTTCGTGCGGGTCAAGGACGACCCTTCCCTCATCGGGGCTTTCCAATGTTCCGGCAATCCGCAATAGCGTCGTCTTGCCGCATCCAGAAGGACCCATCAAAACAGTGATGCCGCCGACAGGAGCTTCAAAATCGACGTTGTCGAGCACCTCCAACGTCCCGCTGGAGCGCTGGAACGATTTTGACAACCGTTCTATTTTCATGGCGACTCCTGTGGGAAACCGGCCAGTTTCCTGTGTTTGCGCTCAACAATCCGCCCGGGCAGTTTGAGAGCCGCATCGAAGAGCAAGTCGCCCAAGACGGTCAAACCGATGGCCACCAATGTCCAACCAAGCACATCGGCGGTTTCCAAGTTGATTTGCGACAGCTGAAGGCGTGAACCCACCCCATGGCGCGGGACGGTGAGCACTTCTGCGGCGATGACCACCTTCCACACCATTGAAAGCGACGATTTCGCTCCGGTAGCGATGGAGGGTGCCAGTGCCGGCAACACCAGATGCCGTATCCGGTCGATCGGCCCCAAGCCATACATGCGGGCCATCTCGACCAATTTCTTGGAAATCCGGCCCACCCCAGATTCCACTTGGATGAACATGACCGGAAAACCCATCAGGAAAGCGGAAAACAACGGGACTGTCCCGCTTGAGAACCAGATGAAGGCCAACAGGATGACCGACATGACCGGCGTGGCTTTGCAGAGAGCGAGAAAAGGCTGTAAGAAAACCTGCACATGAACCGAGTAACCAGCCGCGATGCCCAACAATGTACCGACAAAGACGATGATGACAAAACTCTCCAGCGCCCGCACGACGGTAGCGGCGATGTTCAACGAAAATGGCGACGAGGTGACAATCCTGAAGAATGCTGAACCGACCTCGAGTGGGGCCGGTAAAATCACCGGGGCAGCTAGCAACACCGATCCGACATGCCAAGCGACGAGCAACAAGATGATCGATAAGGCTAGGACTATCTTAGTTGTCCATGTAGAACGCCGCATCTGGAATCGCTCCACCGATTGATTGCGATTCGAACCAATACAGGTTCATCAGGTAATCGTGCACAGCAGCCTTGCCCTCCTTGACCGGTCGGTAGACAAGGTTGCAATTGGGGATGGCCGGGATGGCCAAAGCCGCTTTCATGATGCTTTTCTGTTCGATCAAAGCCCCCGCTTCCACCGGATTGGCCAAGATCCAGGCGACACTGTCGCGCAAAGAATCCAACACGGCCTTCAATTGTTCAGGCTGGTTCTGCCTGAACGAGTTGGAGACGACCAAGACGGTCATCGGGTAATTGTCGACACCCGTGAGCAACGTCCACAAATGCTGGACATCGAGCATGACTTTGATGTTCTTATTGGCAGATAACACCATCGAGACGAAGGGTTCGGGCAGGACAGCCAGAGCGGCTTTTCCTGCAACGAGCATCTGGGCGAGTTGGGCGGGTGCCGCCACACTGTAATCGAGCGTCACATCGACCGATGCATCATAACCCAATGCCTGAATGAGCAATCGGGTCATTTGGTCGGGGGTGCTGCCCGCTCCGGGGATGTTGATCGTCTTTCCAGCCAGATCCTCGATGGTCTTCAGCCCCTGCTCGATGCCTACCAAAGCCAGCATCCCTTCGCCCAAGGTCGCCGCTACTTTGATCGGGACTCCTTTGTTGTACAGGTTGGCAGCCACATTGGTCGGCAAGGCGGCGATGTCGAGCTCCCCGTTGGTCAAACGTGCAATCACCTCCGTCGGTGATGGATACACGGCCACGTCAACCCTGATGGCATCTGTGATCCAACCGTCGTTGCGTTCCAACCCGATGCTGGCGAAACCGGAGGGACCTTGCATCACCGCCATCCTCACCGTGGTGGCGGGGACCAGTTCGGAAGCCCCCTTCGCCAACAACGGGCCGACAGCCGACAGACACAGGCACAAAACAGTGAGTGCCGTCCTGAATAAAGAACGTTTCCCTTTCATCGCACACCCCTTGGACCGGCGGTTTTCAGGGTGGCCGGCTCACCCTGCTTCAGCGCACCGATATCTTGAAGTAACGCTTCTTGCCCGCTTTCAGCAATAAATGCCCGTCCTTGACCCACTCAAGGTCGACCATTTGTTTCGAATCGGTGACTTTTTGTTCATTGATCGAAGCCCCACCCTGCTCAATCAACCTCCGGGCATCGGAATTGGTCTTGCACAGATCGGTCATGGCATATAACTCCAGGACGCCGATACCCGCTTTAAGCCGCTCTGCATCCAGTTCAATCGATGGGATCCCCTCGCTGTCGGCTGCTGGAGAGGCTGCCGAGAACAACGCCTTTGCTGCACGGCGGGCTTTTTCGGCCTCTTCTTGGCCATGGATGATCTTGGTCTGCTCGTAGGCAAGGCGTTCTTTGGCATCGTTGATGTTGACAGCGGGTCTTGCGTAAGACTCGATTTCATCCAACGGGAGGAACGTGAACAGCTTCATGAACTTGATGACGTCGTCATCGTTCACGTTGCGCCAATATTGGAAGAAATCGTACGGGCTGAACAGAGTGGGGTCGAGGAACACCGCCCCCTTCTCGCTCTTGCCCATTTTTTGTCCGTCGGAACGAGTGATGAGGTTGAAGGTCAACCCATAACATTCCGCTCCTTCGAGTTTGCGGATCAATTCTATCCCGGCCACGATGTTGCCCCATTGGTCATCTCCGCCAATTTGCAAGCGGCAAGCCTCGTTGCGGTAGAGAGTCAGGTAATCGAACGATTGCAGCAGCTGATAATTGAATTCGATGAACGACAAGCCCCGTTCCAAACGCTGCTTGTAGGATTCAAAGGTCAGCATCCTGTTGACCGAGAAGTGCTTGCCGATGTCGCGCAGGAACTCGATATAGTTCAACTGCCCCAACCAACTGTAGTTGTTGAGCATGATGGCCCTGCCCTTGCCGCCATCGGGATTATCACTGAAATCGACGACGGTGCCCAACTGGTCCTTCAGGGCTGCGCTGTTGGCCCGGATCTCCTCGATCGAAAGCATCTTGCGCATCTCGGTCTTGCCCGACGGGTCGCCAATCATGGCGGTGCCGTCCCCGACCAAAGCCACCGGGCAGTGCCCCGCTTCCTGGAGGTGGTGCATGGCGAAGAAGGGCACCATATGGCCGATATGGATGCTGCGGCCGGTCGGATCGACTCCCAGGTAGAACTTGACCGGTTGCTTGTCCATCAAGTCGGACAAACCCTCCAGATCGGTGCATTGGCGGACAAATCCTCGGTCCATGAGGACCTGTAAACCTTTGTTCATCATCTTCTCCTACACCCGTTTGTACTGCTTGGTCTGCTTGCGGATCTCGGATGGCAATGCATCGATCGACACCCTCAGCTGTTCCATGGAATCCCTCAAGCGCAAGGTCACGGTGTTGTCCTGCAAGGTCTGGTAATCGACTGTCACGCAATACGGGGTACCGATCTCGTCCATCCGGCGGTAACGACGCCCGATGGCCCCGCTGAGATCGAAGAAGGTGGTGAAATCCTCACGCAAGTCATGTTCGAGTTTTTCAGCGAATTCCCCGAGCCCGTCCTTTTTGACCAACGGTAGAACCGCCACGGTCACCGGAGCGATGGCCGGATGGAAATGCAGGACGGTCCGCACATCGCCATCGGGGAGTTGTTGCTCCTCGTAACCGTCGGATAGGGCCATCAGGACGTTGCGGGTCAAGCCAGCCGAGGTTTCCACCACATAGGGGATGTAGCGCTCGCCGCTTTCTTGGTCGAGGTAGGTCATGTCTTTGCCGCTGAATTTCTGGTGCTGCGACAAATCGTAATCGGTCCTGCTGTGCACACCCTCAAGCTCTTGCCAACCCATCGGGAACAAGAATTGAATGTCGTAGGCGTCCTTGGCATAGAAGGCCAACTCATCCGGACCGTGCTGGTGCCAGCGCAACGAATCGGGCTTGATGCCCATTTTGTGATAAAAGGCCATGCGCTGCTGGCGCCAATACGGGAACCACTGCTCGTCCGTACCCGGTTTGCAGAAGAATTGCATCTCCATCTGCTCGAACTCGCACGAGCGGAAGATGAAATTCTTGGTGGTGATCTCGTTGCGGAAGCTCTTGCCGACTTGGGCGATACCGAAGGGGACCTTCACCCGGCTGCTTTGCACGATGTTCTTGAAATCGACATAGATGCCTTGAGCAGTCTCAGGACGCAAGTACACGATCGAGGCGTCGTCGTGGACCGGGCCGATATGGGTGGCGAACATCAAGTTGAAGTTGCGCGGCTCGGTGAACGATCCTTTGGTCCCGCACGTCGGACAGGCCCCGTTGAGGTCGATTTGGTCGGCCCTGAAGCGGCTCTTGCATTGCTTGCAGTCCACCATCGGATCGGTGAAGTTCGAGACATGGCCGGAGGCCTCCCAGACACGCGGATGCATGAGGATGGAGGCGTCCAGGCCGACGATGTCGTCGTGAAGCTGGGTCATCTCCTTCCACCAGAAATCACGGATGTTGTTTTTCAATTGCACACCAAGCGGGCCGTAGTCGTAAGCGCCGGTGAGCCCACCATAAATTTCGCTCGACTGATAAATGAAACCGCGCCGCTTGCACAAAGAGACCAGCTTGTCCATCGTAACTTCACCCATGTTCACTTCCCCATTTCTCGCGTAAGTATCGCTACCGCCCGTTCTAGGCGGACCATTGCGTGCTCAAAACCCAACAATCTGATTGAATCGAACAGAGGAGGGCTCACCGTGCTGCCGGTGACAGCCATGCGCACCGGCATGAAAATCCCGTTGATCTTGATCCCCATCGATTGGGCGATCGAAGCCATCTCCTGTTCGAGTTCCTCGTCGCTGCGCCGGCCCATGTCCGAGATAACCGCTACCGCCTTTTGCAATGCCGCCAGAGTCGTCGCGACATCTTGGTTCTTGGGCAACAATTCCTCGACCGACGGAGCGGGAATGTCGGCAAAGACGAAGCGGGTCATGTCGACCACGTCGGATAGGACCTTGAGGCGTTCTTTCACGACCGGCACCAAAGCAAGAATCGTGGCATGTTGGGCCTCCGTCGGCGGGTCGGCCACCAACGAGGACCGCACCAAGTAGGGCGTGATCAACGCAACCAACTCGGCATCGCTCTTTGCCCTGATGTACATCCCGTTGTACCAATCCAGCTTCTTGTAGTCGAACACTCCGGGAGCTTTGTTGATCTTCTCCAACACGAACAGCCGTTCGAGTTCCTCCTTGCTGAAGAACTCCTTGACCCCGTCGTAAGACCACCCGACCATGCTCACATAATTCATGAGGGCTTCGGGCAAGTAGCCCTTCTCCTTGAATTCACGCACCGAAGTCGATCCGTGCCGCTTGGAGAGTTTCTGGCCGTCCTTGCCCATCACCCTGGGCCAATGGCAGTACAGCGGGGCTTTCCAGCCGAACGCTTCGTACAGCAGGATGTGCAACGGTCCCGAAGGAATCCATTCCTGAGCCCGCATGATATGGGTGATGCCCATCAGATGATCGTCGATGACGTTGGCCAAGTGATAGGTAGGGAATCCGTCCGACTTGAGCAATACCGGATCGGGATTGACATCGCGGTTCTTGCGGGTGATGTCACCCATCAGCACATCGTGGAAGGTCGTGCTCCCCTCGAGGGGAACCTTCAACCGAATGACCGGCCTGAGGCCTTGTCGCTCATAGGCGGCCTTTTGGTCGGCGTCGAGGTTGCGGCAGTGGCGGTCGTAGCCCTGCTCCTGGGCTTTGGCGGCAACCTGTTGCTGTCGGACCTGTTCCAAGCGCTCCTCCGAACAGTAACACGGATAGGCCTTGCCCGACTCGACCAACTGCCGGGCATATTCCTGGTAGATTGCGAAGCGCTCGCTTTGGATGTACGGACCATAGGGGCCGCCCACGATGGGACCCTCGTCCCACTTGACACCCAACCATTGCAGCGTGTCGTAGAGGTCCTGCAATGCTTCGTCGGTGGAACGTCCCTGATCGGTGTCTTCGACCCGCAGGATGAAGGTGCCGCCTTGACTTTTGGCAAAGAAATAGTTGAACAGCGCCGTCCTGACGCCGCCGATGTGTTGCAATCCCGTCGGTGACGGGGCATAGCGGACCCGAACATCCATGGAAAGGCTTCCTCCTGACTGCCCGGTGCCTTGATGGCCCGGCTGCTACAGTTTTATAGCAAAAAGGAAAAAGTGGCAACATTGAACATCGACAGACAGCCAACAATCACCCCGATTGCATCACGAATCGCAACGCGTTATCATCGGGACATGTTCCTTTTCAGGTTGATGCTGCTCACCGTTGCCGTGTTCGGGGCAATCGGTCCAGCTCGTGCGCAGTTGCACCATCCGTTTCTCAATGAGAGCTCTTTAGCGCTCTCGCAAGCATCCGACTTGAAGACCTTCGCCACGACGTTGGCGGACCGCCATAAAAACCCGTGGGCCAACGTCAAGGCCGATGTGTTCGCTGATGCGTGCGCAGAGGTGTTCAGCCAAGCAGACAATTTGGACCAGACCGCCTTTTACTTTGCGCTCTGTCGGTTGGCCGCCTTGATGGGGGATTCGCACACCACGGTCACTGCTTCTACGGCGGTGGCCTCCTCGATGCGCTATCTGGCTATCCAACTCACTCCAATCGGAGGACGTCATGTTGTCACGGCCATTGCCTCACCTTATGCTGATCTGGTGGGAGGTTGCGTGACTGCCATCAACGGTACACCGATCGAGGATGTCGCCCGCGTCCTAGAATCATATGTGAGTGCGGACAACGAGGTGTGGCGGATGCAGCAGTGTGCCCGTCTGATGCGCAACGCTTCTGCGCTTGGGCACTGCCGGATCATCGACCAAGTTGGCAGTTGCCTGTTCACCATCACAACCGACGGCCAAGAGATTGAAGTGACCATCCCGCTTGCCGAACCGGGGATGGAATACAGCTACTTGCAAACCAATCGTCCTCCGACATCCCCGGGGACCGAATTCTACCGGATCGTTGACATGGGGACATCTGCGGTGGTGTTCATCCAATACAACCGGTGCTCCGAGGACAACGCTTACCCACTGGACGACTTCAATGCCGACATCGAGCAAGCCATCATGGCCAAGCATCCGCAAAAAGTCATCGTGGACCTGCGTTACAACGGTGGGGGCGATTCACGCCTGTTCGAACCAACAGTGAAGTTGCTGGGCCGACTCCAGAAGTCCTACGGCTTTCAACTGTTCGCTCTGATCGGCAGCTCGACCTTCTCATCGGCGATCCTCAACGCATTGCATCTCAAAGCCCGGACCGATTGCACCCTCGCGGGCACCCCCTCTGGAGGCAGTGCCAGTCATTACGGCGAGGTCAAACGCTTCACGTTGCCGGCTAGCTTGCACCAAGTCGGGTATTCGACCAAATATTTCCATGCCGATGGCGCACCAGATGGCTCGCTGATGCCCGATGTGGAAATTGAGCTTGATGCCGAGGACATCCGCAACGGGATCGATACGGTCGTCGAGACAATCGTGCGGCTATGACTGGGTCAACCATGCCACCGTGCGGTTCATGGCCTGTTCGCGCGAACTTTCATCCTTATCATAGGGAATCAAATGGCTGGCCAGTGGCAGATGGATCCAATTGTTCTTGCCTTTGCCGGTCGACAAGACAAGCGGGCCGACTTCCTGCGGTATCACCGCATCCTCGCCGCCAGTGAACACCAAGATATCGGCCTTCACTTCAGGCAAAGCTTCCACTGCGCGCTCCTTGATCCGCAACAATTCCAGCACTTGGGCGGGATAGAGGTACGACCAATACTCGCGTCCGAGGAACTCGTCGTCATCCGGATCGCGTTCATCGAAGAACACATAGCGTGGATCGCGAGCCCACGGGCGGCCTTTGCGCTTGATGAAATGGCTGAGAAACCTTATCGTTCTGACCGGAATGGTCGGCAACGCCAACGCTGGTGCATAGAGGACCATCTTTTCAATGTTCCGATGCCGGGCTGCGACGACGGCGATGGCACCTCCCATCGAATGGCCCATCAATGAAATGCCCTGGTACTTGCCTTCCAGTTCGTCCAGTTGGCGCTCGGCAGCACCCATCCAATCCTCAGCAGTGCTGGCCATGAAATCCTTGCCGTTGGTGCCGTGTCCCGGATAGCGCGGCACATAGACGTCGAACCCTGCTTCGAACAACCGCTTGGCGGGCAAAGCCAACTCCCCGGCATACCCGGTGAACCCATGGCAGGCCACGATGGCCCTGTCGGCACCCTCTGGGTGGGTCAACACGATCGGACGCGCGCACCGGCGCACTTGAGGCAACGCTTGGCCTTCCATAACGGTCCCTCCGTCAGGCTTCATGCAGCGCGTTCAACAAGTCGATACGGCTGCGTACCTGCATCTTGGCATAGATGTTCGCCACATGATTGTTCACCGTGTTCACCGAGATGTCAAGCTTGTCGGCTATTTCCTTGTTGGTCTGCCCGGCCTTGATCAACTGGATCACCGAGAATTCCCGTTCGGTGATGTGATACTTCTCCAAGCTCTCGATGGTCAGGACTTTGGGCACCTCTTGCGGGATGCGTCGGAAGTAAATGAACAGGTAGACCAGGATGATGATCGAGAAGGCCATGAAGTACAACGGATAGGTGATGTAGCGCACAGTCGGGATGAACACGCTGACTACCAGCAACGGCATCATGACGAACGAGAGGATGATGATGGCATTGCTCACCGTGCGCACGTCGTGGCGCTTGATGGTCTTGAGGTTGACCACGATCGTGCCGACGCAGAAAAAGATCACCAAGCAAAAGACGACCACCATCCATGATTCAAGCGCTTTGATGGTGAGGAACACCGTGTCGAGGACCGACAAGGCCGTGTAGGCCGCCGCAATTAAGAAAAATACGGCCTTGTAGGGATTGCGCCACGGTTGCGCGATCACCCAAGTGGTGAAATAAGGGATGAACACCATGAGGAAGCTGACATTGGCCGCCAACAAAGCTTTGATCACATAGGAAAGGACCGCCCCGAGCGTATCGCCGACAAATACATTGACGAACACGTGCAGGACTTGCAACACGATGACCAGCAGGAGCGATGAATGGAAGACGATGAAGTATTTAGTCCATTGGTACGATTCACGCAAATGGAACACCACGGAGAGCACCAAGGTCATGCACCCCGTGGCGAAAGCAAACATGTACAACAGGATGGAAAGCCCCTGTCCGAGCATCGTCATGAATTCTTCAATCCGATCAGTTTTTGGTTATGGGAGATGTCGGCCAAGCCGCACCATTCGGTGATTTCGCTGAGCAGACGGACCATCGTGGTCGACTGCATTCCTCCATTGCGCCGCTCGGTCAAGGCGTTGTAGGCACCAGCGTTCAACACCGCCTGAGCTTTCAACGGGAACAGGCGCAGGTGGAGCGAGTTGCCTTCTTGCAACAGATACTGGGCCCCCGGATCGAATTTTGCCAGATGGCCACGCAACGAGTTCACCACCACTGCCATGTCGCCGATCGGCAAGCGGGGAGCTTGGATATGCAACAGGTACCACAATGGAAAACCAGGATTGTTCCACGCAAGCTTGATCTTCTTGGTTTCGGCTTTCTCCAAGGCGCTTCTGACGTGATCCCATGTGACCGTGAAGGCGTCGAATCCAAACACCGCCCAAGCGTTGTCGAATTTTCCAGCTGTACGGATGCGGGCCGTCTCGGAGATCAATTCATCGAGGCTCGCCGCACCTTCACCCCAGCGGACCGTCAAGTTGGTGTAACGGCAATCTTTGCGCATCTGGGAGAAGTAGAGTGCCTCCGCCTCGGTCGAGGTTACGATCAACATCGATTTCCTTGGCTCTTGATGGACTTTTTTTCTCTTCATGTTCAACGCTCCTTCTTCACGTCATCGGAAAAGCTGTATTCGCTGGTGATCGGCAAGGCCCCGAAAGCGCCATTGAGGTAGAGCATCTCCGTCCGTTCCTTGGACCGAGAGAACTTGAAGTCGGCCAAGCTGTAATACACTGTCGCCGATTCCTTGTTTTTCTCGGCGAACCACACGGCATCGCGCCGGAGCAGCCCGTCGCGCAGTAACGAAGGATTGCAATCGACCGCCAACACTTGGGAACCGTTGCCGACATTGCCCGATTCGAACACGCTCACCAGATGTTCCAAGGCGGCCGGATGGAGCAGCATCCCGAAGTCGTCTATCACCAAGCAGCGCGGACTGGAGAAACTCTCGAACATCGCCATCGCGATCGAGGTCAAACGCCTGAGGCTGAGCGACTCGCTGGAGAAATACGAGGCATAATGCTGATTGACGTTGGTGTGGACGAAGACAACCTTGTCATCCTGGATGCGCACATCACGGATGTCGGTGATATCGATGCTCCACAGGAAATCGATCAACTGCTTTTTCCAGCCGGGATGCTTGACCAGCTGTTCCACGATGACCTTTTCGCTCTGGGTCGAAAGCCCGAAAGGCAGGATCATCAACGACTCCGAGAACCACTGGAACAACGGGGTCAAAGTCGGACTGCCCTTGCGGGCGGCTGCACTCAAGTAGAGTTGTTTCGGGGTGACCTTGGGAAGCATCCGTTTCTTTTCGCCCCTGAACAGCTTGCCCCAACGATAGCGGTACGCGAGGGTTTCTGCGTCGCCGTCGATCAGCTTGCGCTCGTACATCAGTTTCTTGGAACGTCCGATGATGTGGTAGAACGACTCCTCGAAGACCTTCTCACGGTCGGCCACGAAGGTGAAACGGCCGACAATGGGCAAGCCGGAAGCCTCGTCGCTGCCCAGGATCAAATCCAACACCATGTTGGCAGGACCGCCTTTCGTCTCCGAATAGGCGAACGAAGTGCCGGCCAGCAATTGAAGGGGATTCTCCACTTCTGCCGGCGCTACGATGATCGCCTTGAGGGCTTCCAGAGCCCTGACCATCGTGCTCTTTCCGGCTCCGTTGGGACCGATGATCGCACTGGTCTTGATCACTTTCAATTTGTCAGAAACCCTCACCACCTTTGATTCGGGAAGCCGATTGTCCTTGACGGCTTCGAACGAGATCGTTTGCGGTGACTGAACGGAACGGAAGTTGGAAACCGTCAAGTCGAGCAGCATATGAGCCCCTCCCTATATGATTGCTTCATCGGCGATGAACAGAGATTCCATCCTAGCCGATATTTCTGGATAACGTTGCAACATGGCGGCCAATTTGGCCGGCAGACCAGCATCCCCGTGATTGTCGCCCGCCAGAACGTCTATCCAGCCACTAGCCATCCATTTGGCGGCGACACCCGATTCGACCCCGTCGACATTGCATTGGAAATGGACACCCAATTCGCGCAGCTTCACAGCCAGAGGGCTCTTTGTCGAGAACCAGCGGTACCGTTCGACATGAGCCAACACCACATGGTAACCCCGTTTGAGCAATGTGTAGGCGTGGTTGACAAGGAACAACGGTTCAGAATAGTAATCGACCTCAACCAGCACGAACCTGCCCATGAACGGCAACACATTGGTGCTGTCGGACATCCCCACGTAAATTTCGCTGCCCAAATACAACGCGAGCCCCATCCGCTTGGCCTCTTGCGCCGCCCACGCATACATGGCCCTGATGTTCTGTGTCCTGGTGGATACATACGGGTTGTACAAGTGCGGCGTCACGACCACGCGGTCGAAACCTGCTGCGGCGTACGCTTCGAGGACCGCCAGGCAGGATTCTTTGGTTCCGACCCCGTCATCGACGAAAGGCAACAGGTGTGAATGAACTTCGATGAATCCCATCAGCAGAACCTCATGCGGCGATTATATCCTGTTTCTTGAGTTTGTAGAAGAAAAATCAGGGCTTACTTGCACAAGCGGCTATGTTTTCACAAAAATCAATATTCCACCATCGCTTGAGCCTTGGTCCGTGCTGTGCGCCAATGGTGTTTCACTTCCACAATCTCGCTGACCAAGTCGGCAACTGCCAGCAACGGTGCGGGGGCGTTCCTGCCGGTGACCACCACATGGGGGAAATGCTCCAATCCCTTGTGGTCTGCCAACCAAAGGCAGACAGCGGACACATCAAGATAGCCCAATGACAATGGATAGGTGAATTCGTCCAAGACGACCATGTCGAAACGGCCCGACTGCATCCATTCCTTGGCGGTTTCCCAACCGAGCCGGCATGCCTCGCGATTGGCTGTATCGTCGGCTTGCATCCAGGTGAAACCAGATCCGAAATTGCGCCACTCCATCCCGAGCGACACAGCTGCGCGCCGTTCGCCAGTCTCCACCTCGGGCGCTTTGATGAACTGGGCGACGGCACAGTGGCCGCCATGGCCGTAACACCGCAACGCCAAGCCCATCGCGGCACTGGTCTTGCCTTTGCCATCACCTGTGTAGACCATCAACAAGCTCACCCGTTTCGCCATGGAGGATTCCCTTATTGCCCCAACAGCTGTGCTTCGGCCTCGGCTTGGTCCTGCAAACGCTGGCGCATCCTGCGCAGCATCGAATAAATCGAATTGTTGCCGCTCTCTTGATAGACATCTTCCATCAAGTCGATAGCTTGTTCAAGGTTTCCCATTGCTTCCATGATCAAGGCAGCGTTATAGCCTGAAGGGATATGGCCACTGCGGTTCCATTCCTTTTTGAAAGCTTCCAGTGCGATGGCCAAGTTTCCTCGCCGCACCTCCTCCCAAGCGAATTCAACGTTCTTTCGCTCGGGTTCATTCTTCATCAGGCTTAACGTGGTGGTCTCCCACCTCGGTGCAATCTGTTGGACAACTGGATCGATCAAATCCTGCAACATCTCTTCGATCATCGGTTCCAACGATGGAGCCACATAGCCTTTGGCCGGTTTTCCGGTGAGGTCAAAGGAGCGCTCCTGGCTGTCGTGGAGGGTCCGGCTCACAATCACCTTGCCGGTGCGGGCATCGACGATCTCGTACGAGTAGGTCAAGCTGACCTTCTGCATCAAGTAATACACGATGACTTTCTGGCTGACCGGAGGATTGATCGGATTGCCGGTGACCGGGTCCTTGCTTATGAGCAGGTTTTTCTCGACAGCATAGATGTATTCATCCACATCGAGATAATCAATCGAACTAGTGAACAACGCCTCGACTCCATTGCGCATCAGCATCTCCGAGATGGTGAAGCCGAGGTTCTTGCCCTTCATGATCGTATCGGTCTGCGAAGGGGGCAACAGCGTGAAATAATCGGCCCGGTCCAACGACTGCACCAACCGCGTTGTGGCGTAGCGGGCGATGGACAACTCGGTGAAGGTGCCGAAGCCGCTCGCGACAGTCAGGCCCGACTTGCCCGAATAATCGGGGACGATCGACGACGGCCGGTTGAAAAATCCGAACGAGAAAGGCTCGGTCGAGGCCACGGCGAGATTCCGGTAAGCCGACATGTCGGTCTCGGCCGGTATCAAATGCCTGACCGATACGGTCGTAGCGCATCCGCTGGCGGCAAACAGCGCGACCAGCACCACGAGCACCAAGATCAAGGATGTTCGTTTCATGACTCCTCCAGCGGCTCCTCAGATCGTCAGACGGTCTGCAAGATCCGTTCAGAATTGTACAGGGCAGAGACCAGGCGCACCCCGGCAGCGGCGTAGATCACGTTGGATGCCAACGCAAGCGCCAGATGGAGCGGCACGCTCATACCCATGAAGGCTTCCTTCATGCTGAACACAATATTCACATACGGGATGGCAAATAGCAACACATTGGAGGTCGGATCCATGTACATGGTCGATACACCGACGACCACCACCACCAAGTAAACCGGCATCACATAGGTATTGGCTTCTTTGACAGTCTTGGCAAGGCTGCCCAACAAGGTCACCACCGTTGCGGTGAACAAAGCCGCCGCAACCAAGCAGAACAGGATGGTCGCCAGCATGCCGGCCGTAAAGGTTGCCGAACCCAGGTTCCCGCCGCCAAAAACGGGAGCGCTATTGGGCATCGACATGGCGATGAGCAAGCCGGCGAAGGTCGCGAAAGCCGAACAGATCGCTACGGTCATCACATGGAGGATCTTGCCCATCGCGATCGAGGTGCGCGAGACCTGATTGACCAACAAGGCGGCCAAGCTACCCCGTTCCTTCTCCCCGGCCGTCACATCCAAACCGGCCCCCATCGACCCGGCGAACAGGAACAAGATCAAGAAATAGGGCATCATCATGCCGAGCATCGAACCGCCCGACTGGGCTTGCTCGGGAGCCGTGTCGACCATCTCGACTTTGATGGTGGACAAATCAGCCAACGAAAGACCGGCCTTGGCGAGCTTCTCGGCGGCAATCATTTGTTCGAACGAACGCACGGCATCGGCCAGTTGTCCGGCGGCATACTGGTTCTTCTGACTGCTCGAATCGTACACCAGCCGCACTACCGCGTTCTGCCCGCCACTATAGCCGGACGGGAACACCACCTCCATATCGGCAAACAAGCCCTCTGGAGCAACCGAGTACTGCAGCCGTTGGGCCACCGCTGAAAAAAAACGCTCGTCCTGAATACCGGAAAAACGGACCGTGTAGACATGCTCGACCGCCTCAGTCTGCAGCGAGCCGATCACCGTCCCCATCCCGATGAAGATGATGGGGACTACCAGGAGCGGCAGGATGAAGGTGGAGAACAGCGTCCGGCGGTCCTTGACGAGTCCTTTGATCTCTTTGCGGAATATGATGAGGGCATCGCGCATCATTTGGAAGCCTCCCCGTTGCTCACCAAGCTAAAAAACAGATCTTCAAGTGAAGACACGCCGTAACGCTCGAGCAATTCTGTTTGGGTGCCGCTACAGAGCAAGCGGCCATCATGGATGATGCCGACCCGGTCGCACAACCGTTCGGCCTCGCTGAGCACATGGGTGGACAACACCACGCATTTCCCGGCTGCTTTGGCGTCACGGATGAAATCAGCGACGACCTTCACCGCCAACACGTCGAGGTTGCTCGTCGGTTCATCGAACACGATCACATGGGGGTCGTGCAACAAGCTCACGGCAATCGATGTCTTCTGCGTCATGCCGGCCGACAATTTCGCGATCGGTTTGTCAAGGAAATCATCCATACCCAAACTAGCCGAAAGTTGGGCGATCCGTTCGGCGACCTTGCCGGTAGGCATATGGTTCAGCGCCCCGAAGTAAGCCAGCATCTCCCTGCTGGTCAGATGCCCCGACAATTTCATGTCGCCAGTCAAAAATCCGATCCTGTTGCGAACTTCCTTGCCTGAGGTGACGACATCGAACCCGTCCACTTCCACCCGCCCCTCTTCCGGCTTGAGCAAGGTGGCGATTGTCCGCAACGTCGTGGTCTTGCCGGCACCGTTGGGACCGAGCAGTCCGAATACCTGTGAGTCGTAGGCCTCGAACGAGACGCCGTCGAGAACCGTTTTGCGTGAACCTTTCACTGCGAAACGTTTGGTGAGATGTTCCACCCTGATCATGATTGCCACTCCTTGGAAGAGGTCAGATGACGGAAAGCAACCAACAGGGCCTCCGTCATGCTTATCGATGAAGCGATACCTTTGCCGGCGATGTCGAAGGCCGTGCCGTGGTCTACCGAGGTACGCAAGAACGGCAAACCCCAGGTGACCGAGACAGTCCGTTCGAAATCGAGCGTCTTGGTGGCGATATGGCCTTGGTCGTGGTACAGCGAGAGCACTGCCCGGTAGTGGCCGATCTTGGCCTGATGGAAAACCGAGTCCGCACCGATCGGCCCGACCACAGCGATGCCGTCGCGCTGGGCGGCCTGGACAGCCGGCGTGACGGCAGTTACTTCCTCGTCCCCGAACAAGCCGTGCTCACCGCAGTGGGGATTCAAGCCCGCCACGGCCAGCGGCTTATCCATGTCGAAGGCGCTGCCGGTGGCGATGCGGTCGCACGTTTGAATGAACCGCAGCACAGTGTCGAACGTCACCGCGTCGCAAGCCTTGCGCAACGACAGGTGGCGGGTCATGAAAAAGACTTTTAAAGAAAGGGTTTGGAACATCGTGACAGGCTCGACTGTCCCGGTCAGATCCCCCAATATCTCGGTATGGCCGATCGAAGGCACCCCGCTGGCCCGCAACGATTCCTTATGCAACGGAGGAGTGGCCATGGCATCGGCGATGCCTGCCATGATCAACCTAGTCGCCCGGGCAATAGATTCGTAAGCGGCCTTGCCGCACATTGCATCGATTCTACCATAAGAAAACGCATCGAGATCCACCAAGGGCA
This sequence comes from uncultured Spirochaetaceae bacterium, assembly GCA_964543935.1. Lineage (GTDB taxonomy): Bacteria > Spirochaetota > Spirochaetia > Sphaerochaetales > Sphaerochaetaceae > JAAYDK01. The sequence goes on along the minus strand of CAZJAK010000001.1, from coordinate 31,128 downwards.
GATGGTAGAGGATGGCGTCCACCCCACGCTCAACTGCCTCGAGACAAGCGGCATCTGTCTCGACCACCGCATCGAACATGAGCGGCACAGCACAATCGGAAGCCGTTTTGTGCAGTAAGAGGCGGTCCCCGACCACCACCGTAGTCGCTTTACCGGCCAAATCGCCGTGAGCAACCGCTTTCAGCACGATCTCGGGCCCGATCCCGGCCGGATCGCCCATCGGTACAGCCACCACCGCCAAACGTCTCATGCTTGCCCCCTGCTTTCTCTTCGCTCAACTATAACAACATCGTAACAACGGTGCAATACAGGGCTCTTCCACGTCGCTTGGGTTCACGAGCCATGCTATGCATGCGTTATTGGCAATTGACAACAGCATTCAGTTCGCCTACTGTAAAACCATCCGATCCGTTGGTGGAGGAGACTGCCATGAAGTACCGCGATGAAGACGAATGGGAAGACAGATACTTCGACGAAGATTCCGAGGAGGAGGACGCTGAATACGAAATCGACGACGAATTCGATCCCAGCGACCTGACCGATGATGACGAACTCGATGATCTGGACGACGAAGAGGAAGAGAACGACGAAATGGATGGGTTCTTCCTCGACGACGAAGAGACAGAAGTGATAGAAGAGGACGAAGAGGTTGAATTGGAAGACGAGGAGCTCGAAGGAGAAGACCCGTTCGACTTCTGAACTTCCCGCTTTCCTAGGCCGGTATCGACCGGTTTTATCGATGGGCGAAGGGACCGGGCGACCGGTCCTTTCGATTTTTTCCCGAACTTTACGATGTTTCTATTTACAGAAACATGCCGATGGTGTATAGTCCCTCGCTAAAGAGAGGGACAAACGATCATGAAAATCCGTACCATCTTCACCAACCTTGTCATCATCATGCTGTTGTTCACACATGTCGTCACAGCAAAAGGAACTATCGAACAACCGAGCCAAAAGACATTCAAGATCGGCATCTCCAAGATAGTCGTCCATCCAGCCCTCGACGCCATCGAGCAGGGCATGCGCGATTATCTTGACGAAGCAGGGATCAAAGCTGTCTATGACGTACAAAGCGCCAACGGGGATGTGTCGACAGCGATGCAGATCGCCCAAAAATTCAAAGCAGACCGCGCCGACCTGGTTGTCGGCATAGCCACGCCAACCGCTCAAGCCTTGGCCAATGTGTTCAAGAACGTTCCGGTAGTATTCGGAGGGATCACCGATCCACTCGAAGCTGGCTTGGTGCCCAGCTATGATCCGAATGACGGCAACGTGGGGGGAGTCTCCGACAAGAATCCGGTCTACGAACAGGTCGAGCTCTTCGCACAACTCAGCGGGGCGAAAACGATCGGCATTGTCTTCACATCGGGCGAGGCCAACGGCGTGCAACTGCGCGATATGGTGGCCGACTCGTGTGCCAAGCTCGGACTTGGCTTCGTTGAAGCAGGGGTGTCGAATTCAGCGGAAGTGAAATCAGCGATTCTATCGATTGCCAAACGTATCGATGGCTTGTACATCGGAACCGACAACACCGTCGTGTCGGCCATCGCGTCGCTTAGCGAGGTGTGCTCTCAATACGGCATCCCCTTCTTCACTGCCGACCCGACCAGTGCCGAGGGGCTTGAATTCTTCATGGTGTGGGGTTTCGACTATTACAAACACGGTCGAAAAACCGGAGAGGCTGTCTATCAAGTGCTGACCGGTCAAAAGAGTGCCGGACAGCTCGGGACAATCTTCACCACCGATCCAAAGGACTTCGAGTTGTGGTTCAATCTTGATGTGGCCAAAAAGCTGGGCATCACCATCCCGGCCGAACACGTGGAATCGGCGGCAGTGTTGATCGAAGGCGGCCATAAAACGGTTCGTTGATCACATCGCCCGATTGTATAATCTGTGCATTTTTATACATACAAATGCATACGTCCTTTACAAAATGACCTAAACAGATTATAGTTGTCCAAACGTCCGCCAAAGGAGTGACCCATGAAAAGAAACCGCATGCTGCTCGTTTTATTGCTTGGTTGTTCGATGATCGCCACGCTCGGCGCCGCTGGAGTACAGGAAGCGGCAATCCCCACGATCGGGGTATCAAAAATCATCACCCATCCGGCCCTCGATGCCGTTGAACAGGGTATGCAGGATTACTTGGCTTCCAAAAACGTCAAGGTCAATTTCGACTTCCAGAATGCCAACGGAGACATCTCCACGGCCAACTCGATCGCACAAAAGTTCAAGGCCGACAAAGTCGCGTTGACCGTCGGGGTGGCCACTCCGGTCGCACAAGCTTTGGCGAACGCGTTCAGCGATGTGCCGGTGGTGTTCTCCGCTGTCACAGATCCGTTGGCGGCGGGACTGGTCCCCTCCTACACCGTGCCGCATGCCGGCAATGTGGCGGGAGTCTCCGACATGAACCCGGTTGAATCGCAGATCTCCTTGTTGGTCAAGCTCACCGGTGCCAAAGCCATCGGGAACGTCTACGCCAGCGGCGAAGCCAACGGAGTGATCCTGATGGAGCAAGCCAAAGCAGCCTGCGCCAAGCTGGGTGTCGAGTTCGTCACCTCCGCAGTAGCCAATACCTCGGAAGTCATGCAAGCCACTCAAGCGATCGTGAAGCGGGTCGGAGCTGTCTATATCGCCACCGACAACACGGTCATCAGTGCTTTGGCCTCTGTCGCCGATGTCTGCGCCAAGAACAATGTCCCGTTGATGTCTGCTGATCCGTCCGGCGTCGAAGGGATCGACTTCTTGGTTGCCTGGGGCTTCAACTATTACAAGATCGGTCTTGCAACAGGCCGCATCGTTGAACAAATCCTGGTCGAGGGGAAAAAACCGGGCCAAGTCGGCACCGTCTTCCTCACCGACCCAAAAGACTTCGAGCTGTGGTTCAATCTTGATGTCGCCAAGAAATTGGGCATCACGATTCCGGCCGACCTGCTGGCAACAGCCGCCGTCACAATCGAAGGTGGCAAAAAAATCGTAAAGTAGGTTCATCCGATGCTTGAAGGAATTTTTGTAGACGGCCTCATCTTTTCCATCATGGTCTTGGGAGTGCTGATCTCCTACCGTATCCTTGATTTTGCAGATTTGACATGCGACGGCTCGTTCGCCACGGGGGCGGCCGTCGCCACCATGTCTATCATCAACGGGTGGGGTCTGACGAGCGCCCTCCTGCTGGCTTTCGCGGCAGGAGGCCTGGCGGGAGTCGTTACCGCCACCATCCACAACCGGCTCAAGGTGCCTGGACTCTTGGCCGGCATCCTTACGATGACGATGTTGTATTCGATCAACATCCGCATCTTGGGCGGCCGGGCCAATGTCCCGTTGCTCAGGGTCACCACGTTGTTCACAAAAGTACCCCAGTGGTTTGGATTCCTACCATCTGCGTGGGCATTGTTGCTCGGGACTTTGGTGATCGTGGCTTTCGTCAAAACCCTCGTCGATATCTTCTTCCGGACCGACTTGGGCATCTCCATCGGCGCGATGGGGAGCAACGAGCAGATGGTCATCTCCCTCGGAATGGACCCCAAGTTGTTGAAAGTGATCGGAATCGGATTTTCCAATGCACTGATCGCCCTGTCGGGCGGGTTGTTGGCCCAATACCAAGGCTTCGCCGATGCAAACCTCGGCCAAGGCATGGTCGTGCAGGGTTTGGCCGCCATCATGATCGGCGAGTTCTTGTTCGACAGCAACCGCATCTCGTTCATCACCTTGCGGGTCGTTTTTGGGGCCATCATCTACAAAGGATTGATGTTCTTCGGCCGCTATTACGGTTATTATATCAAGCTCACCCCCAGCGACTTGAAACTCCTTACCGGAATTTTGGTTATCGTCTCCCTGATCATCGCCCAGACACGCAGCGCGGCCTCATCGGCCGATGCCCGCAAAAAGGCGTTGAAACGGAACAAAGAGCGCCGGGAAGCGCTCGAGAACGGCAAGGGGGACAGCCATGCTCAGGATTGAACAGGTCTCGAAAGTATTTTATCCCGGCACGGTCAACGAAAAGACTGCCCTCGAGGACATCAACCTCGTGGTCAACGAGCACGACATCATCACCGTCGTAGGGAGCAACGGATCGGGCAAGAGCACCTTGTTCAATCTGATCTCGGGGACTTACCCTGTCACCGGGGGTAAGTTGGTCCTTGACGGGAAGGACGTCACCAACACCCCTGAATACCGCCGCGCTTTCACCATCGGCCGTATCTTCCAAGACCCCACGAAAGGAACGGCAGCCAAAATGTCGATCGAGGACAATTTGGTCACGGCCTATCGCAAGGGGATGAAGGGATTGCGCATCAGCCTTAGCAGCGAACTGCGCGAACGCTTCGCCGAGGATCTCAAACAGTTGTCGATGGGCTTGGACTCGCGTCTTAAGGACAACGTGGGATTGTTATCGGGTGGACAGCGCCAAGCGCTGACATTGCTGATGACCGTCATGAGCAAGCCCCGCTTGCTGTTGCTCGACGAACATACGGCCGCACTCGATCCACGCAATGCCCAAATCGTGATGGAACTGACCATGCAGTTCATCAAACGATATGACCTGACCGCCCTGATGGTCACCCATAACATGCAGCATGCCATAGACTTTGGGAACCGTTTGTTGATGATGGATGAGGGGCGGATCCTGTTGGACTTGGCCGCCGGGCAGAAAAAAGAGTTGACTGTCCATCGTCTTGTCGAGATGTTCAAGCAGATCAAGAACAAAGAATTCGATCACGATGAGAGCCTGCTCTCGACACGCTGAAAAGAATCCACCATGCGCCGGCGATTTTTTGCCGGCGTTTTCATGTCCTGGCAGGGACGCTGAACGATTCGCCCTCGTGCCATAATTTTTCCAACGAGTAGAACGAGCGCAATTCGGCGCTCATCAAGTGGATGATGATGGGACCGCAATCGATGAGCTCCCAACCGTCTCCAGCGACGTTCTTATGGCGGTGCAGCACCTCGATCTTCTTCTCTGCCAGAAAGCCCCACAACTCGCGGGTCAATCCGCGCAGGTGGCCCAGACTCGATACCGTGGCGATCACGAAACAATCGGCCCACCCGCTCGTGCGTGATACATCGATGACAACGGGGTCGGCCCCCTTGTGGTCGGCGATGAACATGGCGATTTCCTTAGCGGTCTGTTTCATAGTGTCGTCAAGCATCGATCATACTCCTACTGTTGTTTCGCAACGAATACCGACTGAACCGCCTGGCGCGTCCAGTCGGTGAGATACTGTTTCAAGGCGTCGGCCCCCATGGAGCCGTTCAAGAAGGTCCCTGCATCGAAATACTGGATGGTTGAGATCTGTTTCGGGATTCCACCGACAGCGTCCTGTACGATTGCGCCGCTCGTGTGTGGTCCCGAGAGCCTGTCCAGTGTATCGAGCGGCAGCAAATTACTCAAGACTCGCGCATGGGCAAGCACCAATTCCAAGCGCTCAGGGACGCTCAACCGCCGTTGCATGGCACTACCCGCCAAGGATTCAACCACTGCGGTGACTTCTTCCCAATCTTGGGCGCTACCCCTCAGATAATGGTCTCCCTGCAATCCGAAGAGGTGCTGCAAGGCTCCCAATTCATCGGAAACCACCTCACGTTCTTGCAAACCAATGCGATAGGCCATCAACAGGTCCACAGGCAAGCGCACCACCATGAGTGTGCGGGAGGGCTTTTGATGCACGGCCAAGTAGGCCCCGTCAGCAGCCACTGCATACCACACCGTCGCATCGTCTTGCTGTCGGCATCCCACGAAGGTGGACAAGCCTGCCATGAGGAGCACGAGGGCTACGAGCCGAAACCTCATCATGAAAACCGTCCCCCCGCTTGCAAGTACCGTTGCAAGTCCAAAGTGGACTCGGCCAATGGCAAACCCTTGCGGCAACGCATGTAGTCGGCACTCATGGCGACGATGTGCAGGCACATCTGTTCGAGACTCCCCAATGAGAAAATCGCTTGACGTTGCGTTTCATCCAAATGGGTTCTGAGCGGTTCGGCGTAATCGGCTATGAACAATACCGCTCCGAGCGCACCCATGCCGGCTGAACCCAAGGTGTGCCAGCGCACCGCTCGCTGCAACGAGCTGTCGCAGGGAACTTGAGCCGGCAGCAGGTCGGCAGCGACCGGTCCGTGCAACAGCATCGGGCAAGCCTTCTCCTCCTGCTCCATGGCCAGTTGGTGGACCAAGCAATGGTTCAATAACGCCTCGCCACTCCATTCACGGGCCATGTCGTGCCAGAGTCCCACCAAGTAGGCGTCGTCGGCACACACGTGCGTATCGCAAAAGCGCCGGGCCAAGTTACGGGCGGTTTCGGCAGTGGACAGGCTGTGGCGGACCCGTTTGGGTGAGACTGAGGTGCTTAGGTATGATTCAATCGCGGTAAAGTCCATGGCGTTGGATATAGTCTACGACCGATCGCGGCATCAGGGAAGCGGCGAATGACCGGTTCCCGCTCGAAATCGCTCTCCTGATGGCTGTCGAGGAGACCTCCAAGGTCTCGTTCTCGACAAAGGTGGCCTCCACCCCGTCAGGGACCTCGCTGATCTGCTTGGAATCACGCATCACGATGATGAAAGCCACTTTCGTTTTCAGCTCGTCGAAACGATGCCAGGTGGGCAAGCCAGCGACCAAATCGTCACCGATGACAACAAGGGGTTTGCCCTCGATGGGGTAACGCTGATTCACATCGATCACGGTGTCATACATGTAGGAGGGTTCTTGGCGTTCAAGCTCGCAGGTGTCGATCACCAAGTCGACACCAGCACATTCGGGGTAAGCGCTGCGAAAGGCTCGCAACGCGAGGTTCAACATGGCGACCCGGTCGCTATCCTCTACCCGCTTGAGGTAGGGTTTGTGGGGGGGGACCCGTGTGGGCACGATGATGACTCGTTCTACAAAACCTTGGGCAAGTACACAATGCAAGAGGTGCAGATGGCCGTTGTGGACAGGATCGAAAGTCCCGCCCAGTACAGCAGTCCTCATGGCTCCTCCCGGTATTCAGCTTCGGAATCGAACGAGGAAGAAAAATCTTGCTCGACTCGCTTGGTCCTGCCATAGGATTGGACCAAAGCGATGAAAGCCCGTTTGACCTCTTCCAAACCCTCTGAAGTAATATTGGACAGACCGATCACAGGGGTATCGCCGAGACTGGCTTGCAGCAGTGCCAAGCGCTCGTTGCAGCCTTGTTCATCGATCTTGGTGCCGATGACGACACGAGGTTTGTCCAACAACTGCGGGGCGTATGAGCCTAGCTCAGAGCATAGTGTCGCATACGAATCGAGATATGCTTCATCGGTAAGGTCGATTAAAAAGGCCAAGCCAGTCGTCCGGGCGATATGGCGGAGGAATTTGAAACCCATGCCGGCCCCTTTGCTGGCCCCCTCGATGATGCCGGGGATATCGGCCAGCACGATATCCAAATCACCTTGGCGGAACATCCCCAACTGGGGGATCTTGGTGGTGAATGGATAACCGGCCACTTTGGTACGGGCATTGGTCAGATTGTTCAATAGCGAAGATTTACCAGCGTTGGGGAAGCCAACGAATCCTATGTCGGCGATGACGAGCAGCTCGACACCGATGCGTATCGCGCTACCCTTCTCGCCCGGTTGCGCAAAGCGGGGTGTTTGACGGGTGGCGCTTCTGAAATGCCAGTTGCCTTGACCACCCCGGCCACCGTGGAGGAACACCCAACGCTCTTCACCGGTAAGGTCCTTGATGATCTCTCCGCTTTGGGCGTCTTTGACGACCGTCCCCGGAGGCACCGGGATTTCGACATCGGCACCGTTGCGTCCCGAACAGCGCGCTCCCATGCCGTTTTGGCCGTTCTCCGCTTTAAAGTTGCGCACCATTTTCAGATGGCCTAAGGTTCTGAGGTTCTCGCGTACGACGAACACGACATCGCCACCGCGCCCGCCGTCGCCTCCGTCGGGTCCGCCTTTGGGGATGAACTTCTCCCTACGGAAGGAAACACAACCGTTGCCCCCGTTTCCGGAGGCAACGTCTATATAGGTCTCGTCTGAAAATCCAAACATGCAATCTCCTGGCGCATCCGAAGCGGAGCGCTCGGAGCGCTACAGCGCAACGATGCGGACGTACTGGCGATTGTTCCTCTTGTGGAAATCAACCGCACCGGCAACCTTGGCGAACAAGGTGAAATCTCTGCCGCATCCGACGTTTTCGCCAGGATGGAACTTGGTCCCGTGCTGACGCACGATGATTTCACCGGCTTTCACCTGCTGTCCCCCGAAACGCTTCACGCCCAAACGTTGTGAATTGGAATCGCGCCCGTTTCTTGAGCTTCCGCCACCTTTCTTATGTGCCATTGTGGTTTCTCCTTACGCTTTGATCGCGGTGACGGTGAGTACCGAATACTGTTGACGGTGACCCTGAGTCCTCTTGTATCCCTTTCTGCGGTGATACTTGAAGATCTTCACTTTCTCACCCTTGACGACTTCGCCCAGGGTCGCGACCACTTTTGCCCCTTCGACATAGGGTTTGCCGAACACGGAATTCTCTCCGTCGGCAACTGCAACCACAGTATCGAATTCCAGCGTTTTGCCGGCTTCCATGTCGATTTTGTCGACGAGCAGCAACGAACCTTCTTCGGCCTTGTACTGCTTTCCGAGAATTTCTACCAATGCGTACATGTCCATCACATCCTTATAAAAATATGCAGGGTTCCTTATACCACAACCACCCGATATTGGCAATACCCTCGACCGAAGACCCTATTGGCCATTCCGATTCTTCTCACATCGTCTCTAGGAAAGGAATTCCAAGCAGTTCGAAGGCATTTTTCAGGACTTGCAGCACCATCGAAGAAAGGGTGAGACGAGCTTTCACCAACCGGTCGGACGGTGCTTTAAGGATGGGATGATCATGATAGTACTTCGAGAATGAGCGCGACAATTCGTACAAGTAAGCGCCTATCAAAGAGGGATCCACATCGGTAGCGGCTTGGGCCACCGTCTCAGAAAAGCCCGCGATGAGTTTGACCAACTCCCGTTCCTCGGGTAATTCGAGGGCACTGCCATCGAACGGCACCGCAGCTACCGCAGACCCGCTGGTCTCGTACTTGCGCAGCATGCTGCTGATGCGGGCTCCCATGTACTGCATGTACGGACCGGTATTGCCGGTGAACGACAACGATTCGGCCGGATTGAACACCATGTCTTTCAAGGGATTCACCTGCAGCAAATAATAATTCAACGCTCCTAAAGCGATGGCGGAACTGGTCGCCCCGACATCCTCGACGGCCTCTTCGCGTTCCTTGTCCTTGATCTCATTGGCGGCCATGCCGGTCAGCTCCTCGATCAGGTCGTCGGCATCCACGACGGTCCCTTCGCGCGACTTCATCTTTCCCTCGGGCAGGTTCACCATTCCGTAGGAGAGGTGATGCAAGTCCTCGGCCCATGGGTAGCCCAATCGCGACAGTACATGGAAGAGGACTTTAAAATGGTAGGCTTGCTCGCTGGCCACGACATAGATGAGCGAGTCGAACGGCCAATCCTTGTGACGGGCGATGGCCGTGCCGATATCTTGGGTCAGGTACAGCGAAGTCCCGTCCTTGCGCAACAACACCTTCTTGTCGAGTCCGATATCGGCCAAATCGATCCAGATGCTTCCATCGTCCTCGCGATAAAACACTCCCGCCTCAAGTCCAGCGAGGACCTTGTCCTTGCCAAGCTTGTAGGTGTCGCTCTCATAATAATACTGGTCGAAAGAGATACCGGTTTTCGCATACGTCTCGGAGATGCCGTCCAGTGTCCAGCCGTTCATCCTGCGCCACAACTCAAGCACCTCGCTGTCGCCCTCCTCCCAACGTTTGAGCATGGCTTGGGCTTGCTCCAACGCGGTCGGGTCCTCTTTCTCCCACTGGGCGAAGCGGACATAATACTTGCCCACCAAGTGGTCGCCTTTGATGCCGGCTTGCTCGGGCGTCTCGCCATGGCCAAATTTCATATAGGCCAGCATCGACTTGCAGATATGGACACCACGGTTGTTGATCAAGTTCACTTTACGCACCGTGGCCCCATTGGCCTTGAGGATGGCGGCAACGCTTTGGCCGATGGCATCGTTGCGCAAGTGGCCGAGATGCAATGGTTTGTTGGTGTTCGGGCAGGAGAATTCGACCATCATGCGCTTGCCTGCCAATGCACTACCATGCCCATAGCGCGAGCCCTCCTCGGCGACACAACGGGCCACCTTCTCAGCCAAGCTGGAGGTATCGATGCGGACATTGAGGTAAGGCCCGGCCGCCAACAGGGCTCCGCTGGGAGCATCGGCTTGCCGCTCGCAGCGCGACTTCAGAGCGGCCACCAAAGCTGGCGGAGCCATCCGGAAGGCTTTTGCGAAGGCAAACAAAGGAAAAGCAAGGTCCCCGAGTTCCGGTTTGGGTGGTTTTTGCACAACGACCGGCGTTGCATCGACCAAAGCCAGATCCAAGCCGACCTCTTGGGCATACGAGTGCAGCTCCCGCTCCACCAAAGACTTCCATTGCATCCGAATCGTATTGAGCATCGCCATTCTCCCGGCAGGCGGACCATGTCGCCGCATGCTTGTCCTACTATACGGAATGACCGGGACCTCTTCAAGGGGGCGCACGCATCCCCGACATATTGTCCAAATGTGGGCATGGGTGTACTGTTGCACTACCATGAAGGAGATTGCAGGCATGCACGAGACGTCTTCATCCATCGAACCGTTCATCGATTCCTATCTCAGGAGTTTCGACCGCTACAGTCAAACCAATTTCATCGGCTTCAGGCCAAGTCCGTCCATGACCGAGATCGAGACCGTGGTCGAAGAGGTGTTGGAACTGCTGTTCCCCGGCCGTGGGGGCCGTCCGATGAACGACGAGACGACGGTTCGTTCCATCATCTGTGAATCGATGGAAAAGGTGTCCCGACGATTGGAACGCCAGATGTTCTTGGCCTGGTACCATGAAGATTCGCTCGGCCTGCCCGATAGTGAACAAGAGCCCTACCTCAAGCTCGCCAAAGAGACTGTCATGCGCCTGCTCGATGCATTGCCCTCACTGCGGGCGATGATGAAGGAGGATGCCAGGGCGGCCTTGGAAGGAGACCCCGCTGCCAAATCGGTTCGCGAGATCCTCATCTGCTATCCCGGCCTGCGGGCGTTGACCATCCACCGCATCGCCCATTTCCTTCATGGCGAACATGTGCCGCTAGTACCAAGGATGCTCAGCGAGACGGTCCATAAACAGACCGGCATCGACATTCACCCCGGAGCGAAAATCGGGCGGTGCTTGTTCATCGACCACGGTACCGGAGTGGTCATCGGGGAGACCTCGGTGATCGGCAATCAAGTGAAAATCTACCAAGGGGTGACCCTCGGCGCATTGAGTTTCCCCAAGGATGCCTGCGGTGCGCTCATCCGCGGCACCAAGCGGCACCCTACTTTGGAAGACAACGTGACCGTTTATGCCAACGCCACATTGTTGGGAGACATCGTCATCGGCCACAACACCACCATCGGTTCGAATGTGTGGATCAAAGAGAGCATACCGGCCAACACCTTGGTGCAAATGGAGGATCCCAAGATTGTCTTGCGGCAAATCAAGCAAAAGCCGCAACCAGCGCAGTGTCCTCCGCTCAATCCGTAAGGGGACCTGCCCTCAGTCGCAGGTTTTGCGTTGATGCACATGGCGCAGGTACTCGGAAGGGGCCTGGCCGGTCTCCCGTTTGAACACCTTGCCGAAGTAATCGGCGTTGGCGAACCCGACCCGTTCGGCGACCTCGGCCAAGCTGCTTTTACCCGACTCGAGCCACGTCTTGGCCAAAGCAATCCGTTGGCGATTGATGTAGGTTGTCATCGTCATGCCCGTTTCCCGTTTGAATTGGCGGGACAGATGGGCTCCGTTCATGTGGCACACCAAGGCGACATCGTTGAGAGACAACTCTTGCCCGATATGGCAACAGATATAGACGATCGCCTGTTGGACAGCGGTCCCGTAGGCTTTGACCGACATCGCCAAGACGATGTCGACGTATTCGATCACCATCTGCGCGAACAAGCGCTCATGGAGGAACTGGACCGAAGTGGCATCCTCGATCATCCCCATGAATTTGACAGAGAGCGATTGCAGCGCCAATGGCGGCACCCCTGCCTGATGGGCTGCCTGCCGGCATAACGCATCGAACCCTATCAACGCGTTCTTGCACGAGCGCAGTTTATCGCTGGCCGAGGTCGCCATAGGACATTCGGGGTTGGGGAACATGGTGAGGCGATAGGCGATCAGTTCCTCGACTTTGGTCCGGTTCCCGGCTGTGATCGCCCTGATGAAGTCGTTCTCCAGCGAACAGCGCAGTTCCAACCTGACGGGATTCACGTCCATAGAGCCTCCACCACCAGCATAGACCCCATTTCATGACCTGACAAGCGGCAACGACGGCCAGCGTACGAACGGTACCGAGCGCGGACCACCTTCTTCAAGCGTCACCGTCGCCCGCATGCCGCTGACAGCAGCGGGCGGCACTCCCAGACAACGGACACGAAGGTAGTTGCCTGTCAGTCCAAACCATTGCCCGCCCGAATGCTCTTCCAACATGACTTCGCAAGTCGTGCCGATCTGCCGCTGGACATACCGCTGAGTCTGCACGGCCGACAGGTTGCGCAACCGTTGTGCCCTGGCATCGCGAACCGATTCGGGGACCCGGTCGATTGCGTGGAACATGGCCGTGCCGGGACGCGGGGAATACGGGAACACATGCAATTGAGCGATATCGTGTTGCTTGATGAAATCGAAGGTCTGCTCGAATTCAAGGTCGGTCTCACCCGGCAAGCCGGTGATGATGTCGGCGGCGATGAATGGATCGTTCTTAACACGGCGCACGTGCGCGATGGCTTCAGCCAGCATTGCCGCCGTATAATGGCGGTTGCAGCGATCCAACACGACATCCGAGGCCGATTGCACCGGGATGTGGAAATGAGGTTGGATCCTGGAATCGGCGACTGCCGCCAACAACTCGTCGTCCAACCGGTCGGGTTCTAGCGAGGAGAGACGCAAGCGCATCGTAGGCCCCATGGCAACACACAAACGTTGCAGCAGTGCTCCCAACCCGATTCCCGCAGCATGGTAGGCAGTGATGTTCACCCCGGTCAGAACAATCTCGGGGTAGCCTTGGGCCTCCAAGGCCAGCGCGCGTTGCACGACTTCATCGGCTGCCAGGCTCACCGCGGCGCCACGGGCCAACGTTACGCGGCAGTAGGCGCAGGTGTTGTCGCACCCGTCCTGAATTTTCAAGAAAGCCCGGCTATGGTACGAGAAGGTGGCCGCATCGTAAGCGAAGGCATCGCGCTCACCACCCGACTCGTGCTGTGCGGCATACGATCGCACCGCTTCGAGCACGTCGATACCCGCCACCAGACGTGTCCCGAGGAAGGCGGGCAAGCCCAACAAAGAGCTCTTGCGGTCCAACGATACTACCACCACCCGCTCGGCCAACGCTTCGATGGCGCTTCGCTCCATTTGGGCATAACACCCGGTGACCACCACCGTTGGGCGTTGTCCCTCCGTGGCGTACTTGCGGATCATCCGGCGGGCTTTTTGTTCCGCCTTGCTGGTGACCGTGCATGTATTCACGATATAGAGATCGGCCAGTGCATCGCCAGCGACGACAGAAAAACCCTCTGCGGCGAACGCATCGGCGATCGCCTCGCTTTCACATTGATTGAGCTTGCATCCCAAGGTATAGACGGAAACGGTCATGGCTGCTTCCACCCGGCGGCATCTTGCCTGTCCAAAGCCAGTATGACGGTCTCGAGGGCTCGTTTCAGCTCGACGTGCATGCTGTGTGCATAGGGATTGTAGCGTTGCAAGTCATAAAACAGCTGCAACGGGTCGTTGCAGGTCTGTTCGACTATCGACATCAATCGCTTATAGCCTACGGTGGCCAACTCAGTCGGTTTGAGGTGCAGTTCGTCCAACACCCGTCCAACGAAGTGGGTCACTCCTTGCGAATAGGCGGCCTCGCGGTCATGCCGTTCGCAATCCATCTCCAAAACCTTCAACCCCATGCCACTGAGCATCGAGCGCCAACGATCGGCTCTGGCACTGTCGCACCGCAATGGGCAGAACACGAACGGCAGTCCCTTCAGACCATCCTTGCCCGAATCGGGGCCGAACATCGGATGGGTGGCGATGAGGGAGATGCCTGGAGGCAGGCACTCGGTCATGACCGCTGCAGGATAGGTTTTGACCGAGCACGTGTCCATCACCAACGTGCCAGGCTTCAAACGGGGCGCCAATTGCTTGACGACATCTTTAAACGAGGAGATGGCCACACACAAGAAAATCGTGTCGCATCCGGTCAACTCGTCAAGAGACGCCTTGGCCACCCCATCAGGAATGTCTTTACCGGCAGTGCGGTTGTATGCCACCACCTCGCAATTCGATGAGAGCGCCTTAGCCCAAAAGGATCCGAAGCGCCCCAAACCGTAAATTCCAACTTTCATGGGCCCATCCTAGCATGTTTGGCCGTCGCTCCTCAATTGGCGCCGGCGTAAGGAGACCGCTCCGATAAGAAGCATGATGGAAACCAAAAGGAAGAGCACCACGACTCTCAGCCCACCCTGCATGGAGGTTCGTTCTGCGAGCGCTGTCACCACCACCGGAATGGTCATCCGTCCGATGACGGAACACATCAGGTTGACATTGGACATGAAGGCCAACCAATCGGGGTACCACTCAGCCATGATCAACTGCAACAACGGATTGATCGGCCCGATGCACAAACCGGTCGCCAGCATGGCCAAGTTGGCCGAACGATTGGTCATCGCCGAGCTGAGCAACCACACCGAACCGCTGCAGGCCAGCACCAATGCTGCCATGAACAGATGCGGGCTCACCTTCGCTTTCTTGAGCATCGGCACGATGGCAGCCCGCGAGACGGTCATGCCGATCCAGAAGACCATCACCGCCGCAGCAGTCTGGGCCGGACTGCTGTGCAACACGAAATCGAACAACATCGGAGAGAAGGTGGCCACACTTCCTTCACTGCCGAGATACACGGTCATCAGCAGGCAAAACACCACAAATTCCTGGCGGGTGATCAAGTGCTTCAGCGTCTTGGTCCCTTTCGAGACGCTCGTCCTAGCCGGCTCGCGTCGTGATTTGCCGACCACTGAGAAGATTGCCAACAGCATGAACGCAACCGAAGCATACACATAGACTCGTTGCCAATGCGGGCCTTTGAACCAAGAGACCGACCAGGCTGCAGCAATCGAGGAGATGCTGTACACCAAGTGGGTCAACGGAATGTTTGCCGAGCGTTGTTCGGGATAGGTGGTGTTCAGTACGACGAATGTGGCATTGGAGAATAAATACGAGGAAAAACTCAGAAACGTATAGGAGGCGGTCAACATAGTGCGGTCGCTGGAGTACGCGATGCAAGCCAAAGCCACAGCGTAGGCAGCAAGGCTGAATTTCAGCACGCCAAGCGCTTTCAGGTATCTGAATAAAAGCGGTTGCAAAAAGAATGCTACGAAAACACCGCTTTGGGAGATGCTGATCATCCTGCCGAGGTCGGCGACCGTCATGCCCATCGTGGCGATGATGTCGCTGCCGAGCGGTCCGAAGACCGTACCAACGAGTGAGAACGGGACCAGTGCGGCGAAAATGATACTCTTGACCATCCCTCGGCTCCGACGATTGTGGATGATAGCATGAACATCGAGCGCATGGATACTGTGGAACGCTTTTCCCGCATGGCCCGATGTGCTATCGTAGCAGGTGGTGGAAGACACCGATTGCATCTCTCCAAGGAGCATCTATGACATTCGCAGAAACCATGAAAGCCAAAGCAAGGGCCCTCAAGAAAGCCCTTGTCCTTCCGGAAGGAACAGAAAGCCGGACGGTTGCAGCCGCCCGCTTGATCATTGACCAGAACATCGCCAGCGCCGTCACGTTGCTGGGAAAGCCAGAGGCAGTGGCTGCGGTAGCCGCAGCCCAACATGTCTCGCTCGACGGCATCTTGGTGGTGGACCCCGAACAATCTTCGCTGCGCAAAGCGTATGCAGATGAATACTACGAGTTGCGCAAGCACAAAGGCATGACACCCCAAGAGGCTTTTGACGGAATCGTCAGCCCGTTGCGCTGGGGAGCGATGATGGTCCGCACGCAAGCGGCCCATGCCATGGTCGCTGGTGCCGAGAACACCACCGGCAATGTCCTGTTGGCCTCCTTCAACATCATCAAGACCAAGCCAGGTATCAAGAGCGCCTCCTCATGCTTCGTCATGGCCACGGACAAGGGCCAGTACGGCGCTTCGGGTAGTTTCATATTCGCCGACTGCGCCACCATCCCCGAACCGACCGCCGAGCAATTGGCCGAGATCGCCGAAGAGGCCGCCGAGTCCTGCCGCATCTATCTCGGGGTGGAGCCGATCGTCGCCCTACTCTCGTATTCCACCAAGGGTTCAGCCAAAGGGCCTTTGGTTGACAAAGTCACCACCGCCTATCAATTGCTCAAGGCCAAAAGGCCGGACATACAATGTGACGGAGAGTTGCAACTCGATGCCGCCATCGTCCCGTCGGTCGGCAAGAGCAAGGCTCCCGGCTCCACGGTTGCCGGTCGGGCCAATGTCTTGGTGTTCCCCGACCTGCAAGCCGGCAACATCGGTTATAAGCTGGTGCAACGGTTGGCGGGAGCCGAAGCATACGGCCCCATCCTGCAAGGATTCGCCCGTCCGGTCAGCGACTTGTCGCGCGGGTGTTCGGTAGAAGACATCGTCGTCACAGCCGCCATCACCTTGGCTCAAGCAGGCGCGTGAAGCCTGCCTAGGAACGCATCCAGAGGGCGGCTTGAAGCCGCCCTGTTTACTTCAAGGACAGCAATCCCGCCATGAACCAAACTCACCAGAACAACTTCCTGTTGGACAGTACCCGCCGCCCGTCGGCCGTCATCTGGATGCTGGCCTGGCCGGCCATTGTCGACCAACTCTTCCAGACAGCGGTGCAATATGTCGACTCGGCCATGCTCGGTTCGCTCGGAGCTTATGCTACCGCCGCGGTCGCGGCCAACACCTCGACCATCTGGTTGGTGAACGGGATCATGTACGCTTTCGGGGCCTCCTTCGCCGTGCTGGCAGGACGCAACATCGGTGCTGGAAAGCAAGCCGATGTCGACCGGATCGTCCATCAAGCGCTCGTGGCCATCGCTGCATTCGGCTTGGCCGTGCTGTCTTTGATGCTCATCATCGGAAGTCGTTTGCCCCATTGGATCGGGGTGGAACCCCAAGTGGTTCCCGATGCGGTTTCCTACATGCGCTACATTGCGCTTTCGTTTCCGTTCACCATCGCCTTCATGTTCATCGCCAATCTCCTGCGAAGCGCCGGCGACACAAAATCGCCGATGATCGCCAATATCACTGCCAACATCGCCAACGTCATCGGCAATTTCCTCTTGATTTTTCCCACCCGGGAGATTACCGTCAACGGCCATGGATTCACCGTGTGGGGAGCCGCACTGGGGGTAAGCGGAGCGGCCATCTCGACAGCCCTGTCCAACGTGCTGGCCGGTTCGATCCTCTTGTTCGTTCTCTTTACCAGGAAAGCCTCCATCCGGGTCTTCACCGGTGCACCGTGGCGACCTCAAGCCGACATCTGGCGCAGCGTGACGAAACTGGCCGTACCCTTGGCGATGGAACGGGCCACCATCTCGTTGGGACAGGTGACGCTGACCGTCTTGGTCACCGGTATCGGGACTACAGCCTTGGCTGCCCACCATTTGGCTATCGTGGCCGAATCGATCACGTACCTGCCGGTCAGCGGATTTTCGATAGCCGCCACCACGCTGGTGGCCCAATCGCTGGGAGCCCGTCGAGAGGAGCAAGCCCTCTCGTTCGCCCGGCGATGCCTCACCTTCGGCGTCCTGCTGATGACCTTCACCGGCAGCCTCATGTTCCTCTTCGCCCGGCCTTTGATGAGCTTTTTTACACCCGATGCGGCAGTCGTCGCCTTGGGAGCGCAGGTGTTGCGCATCGAAGCCTTTGCCGAACCGTTCTTCGCCCTTGCCATTGTTGGCACCGGGATCCTGCGCGGAGCCGGAGACACCCGCTGGCCGTTCATCTATTCATTGATCGGCATGTGGCTGATCCGCATCGTGCCCGCCTTTGTCTTGCTCAAAGTGTTCAACTTGGGCTTGCAAGCAGCCTGGGCCTGCATGGTGGCCGACTTGATCGTGCGGGGAGTGCTCAATGTGAACCGCTTCGTCAAGAAACGATGGATCAGGGCCTGGAAAGACTGATGCGCTCGATCACTGCGGCCAACTGCTTGATCCGATCGATTCCCAATTGCTCGCAGCGCTCGGATTCTTCAATTTCGGCTAGGGACAAAGCTTGTAGGACGAGCTGTTTGCCATAGCGCTGGCCGGTGTCGCCGCCAAGCAGGTTGTTGCGCACGGTTTTTCGTCGTTGGGTGAAGATGTCGTCCACCAATCTGAGAAACGATTTGCGCAGGCCTTCGTCAACTTGCGGAACTTCACGTTTGCTCAGGAGGACCACTGCCGATTCCACGTTCGGAGGAGGGAAAAACGATCCCGGCCCGATGGAGAACAGCTTGCCCACCCGATAATCCAATTGAGTCAAGATTGACAGTGTCGACCACGATTTGGAACCCACAGTTGCCGCCAACCGTTCGGCGACCTCTTTTTGCAGCGTGAAGACCATCCGGTGTGGCACACAGCCCCCTTCGATCAGGCGGGCGATGCAGATTGAACCGACATTGTAGGGAAGGTTGCCGCAAATGACCTCGGGCACCCCGTTGCGGGAGAATTCCCCTTCCCACGTCTTGAGGAAGTCGCCTTCGATCAACGTGAATGCGGCATGGCCGCTGAAAGCTTGTTCCCGCAAGATCCGGCAAAACCCATGATCGATTTCAAAGGCGGTGACCGAAGCCCCTGTGCGCAACACATCAGCCGTCAACGAACCGAGACCTGGTCCAATCTCCCAGACTCTGTCGGCAGGACCGACTGCGATAGCCTCGACAATCTTGCGGCGTGCCGATGCCGAGATCAGGAAGTTCTGCCCGAACTTTTTGGTCATCGCCAACCCTTCAGTCTCCAGGAGGGCCGCCAATGCTTTCTCTGAATCGTAGGGAAAATCCCACATCATGCTCACCTGTGCTCCTCGCCGCAATCCGTGAGCCAGCATACCCAACAAGAGCGAGGACAGTCAACACGACCAGGACGAAGACGACATAGGTAACGAACGTGCCAGCCTGAGGATGGCTTTCCGACCACGTGGCCGAATGCGTCACCACTGCCAGGTAGCACTGTGAGACCAGCCGTGCAAGAGCCGCCACCGGTGCGATTGGAGCGGCCAACCACAGCAAACCCGCCACCATGGCTCCCATGGCCAGCACAGATGCCAACCAACCGTTAAGGATCGCGACCGGATGCCACGTGCCGAACATCGCCAACGCACAGGCGGTCGTCAAGGAAAGGGTCGCCGACGAGGTCGCCAGCGTCACAGCGACCGGCGCTGGCAAGAACAGGGACAAGAGAGCAGACCACCTCTTGGAAAACAACGCCAAGCCGGCCAACGCTGCGTATGAGAGGATGAAGGCCTCATTGGCCGCATGCAGCGGGTACAACAGAATCTGAACGGAACAGGCCACATACAACGATTCCTCGATCGTGAACGCTCTCGCCGGCAACGCCAGGCAAACTTGCATGAGCGCAGCGCGGACCAATGAAGGTTTCGGTCCGGCAATCCAGACAAACAGGAGCGTCGTGGCCAACGACCATCGACGGGCCCGCAGCCGTCCCATGAACAATGAGAGCACCAGGATGGTCAACCCTGCCAAGACATGCACATGCATCCCGGACAAAGCCAACACATGCGAACAGCCGGCGGCAACCGAGAGGGTCCGTAACGGGGAACCGGGCTCATCGCTACGTCCAAGCAATAATTGGCTGGACAACTCACCTGCAAGCGGGCCCAACTGCCACAACGAGTGCGACACTACGGCCAGAATGCGCACCCGGACAGTGCGCAGAGCTCCACCACAGTCTAGAGGCATCAGCGAGTCGGCTGCTAAAAGATACGTTCCGTCCGGCATGAGTTCCAGCGTACCGCCGATGGTCAGTTTGGTTGCAGCCGGGATGATTCCATCGATGCGTTGGCCGACAACCTGGACAGTCCCACCGCACCCACCCTGTGCTCCAAAACAGGAGGTGCAGGTTGAAAGCGCGACAGTCGCCGTGAGATTCCCGTTCATACTCGTATGCGAATCGGAGACAAGCGTTCCTTCGACCGCTGTGATGCTCTCGGGTGGAAAGGCGAACCATGGTCTGGACATCCAATAGGATTGCTGCAATCCCACAATCGTAAGCATCCAGATGAAACAAAGCAACAGGACTGCCGTCACCACGCGGTGAACCACCCACGGGGAGACAGCAATGCACACAGCCGTTACTGCCGTGGCCACCAACAAACCCAAGCGAATATCGTGGAAACAAGAGGGATGCCAAGCCAAGACCAAGCACATCGTGCCGATCTTCGCCATCATGAAGGAATCGATGCTGGATACGAAACGATCGGGCATACTCGATCGATGCCCTCAAGACTCTCATTGCTTCGAAATGGATACCAAGAGCGCCAGCAGGGACAAGTCGATCTGTTGGTTCATGGCCAGCTTGAGCAAGCGGGCCGACAAACCGACATCGGCTTTGCCCAATGTACGCGCCTCCATGACCTTGCGGTACCACAACCATGTGCTCCGGCCGGTGAGTTTGAAATGATCGCGGATCAGTTGATCGAGCTCGGCTTGCCACTCGCCAGATTGTTGTTCGGATACCTGCAAGCGTTCCAAGGGGTGATCCGATACCATCGCCAACCGGTCCGCCAACTCGATGGTGTCGATATAGGCGGCATCGTCCACATACTTCTCGTACGAGCCGAGCCCCTCCACCACGAGGAAATCACTGCGCGAGGCGTTCTGCTTGAGCTCCATGCGGCGTTTCATGGCCATGTCGCTTTTCTTGTCGCGCGAGGTCAGGAAAGCCCCCAGCGCGAAAGCCACACCACCGGCCAGCAACAGCTCGTCCAACATAGGCAATGGATCGCGGACCGCCAACGAGAAGAAAAAGTAGGTGATGAGGAAGGCCAAGGCGCACAGCAACAAGCGTGGCAGATAGCGGGCGTCTTGGATCCAGCGGTCGACACCCCGGTCGATGTGCTTGTACATGACGAACAACGCATCATCCTTTTCCTTGGTGGTGAGGATGGTGCTTCCATACCACACGACCTCTTCCTGAGGCTCCCACGAACCGGCAGTGACCGGATTTTCAAACGGAGAGAGGATGAGGGTCGTCCCTTTTGTCCTGCGAATCATGAATCCATGTTTCATAGCGCTGCCTTGAACCCGGCGATCCGCTCGGCCATCGACTGCGTGAAGGCGTGGCGCTGATCGGCCGGGATTGTGAAGAATAAGTAATACTTGATTTTCGGTTCAGTCCCGCTTGGTCTGATGACAAGTTTCTCGCCGCTGTCGAACCACAGGATCACGACATCGGAGGAAGGGAATTCAGAACTGCCGTCGCTTGTCAGCAGGTCTTGGACACGGTTGATCGTGTGGCCGGCGAAGCTGTCACCGACCCGTTTGGCCCTGAAGTCGGCCATGATGGCCGCCATCTTGGCTTTCCCCGAGCTCCCTTCGTACGAGAACGAAAGCACTGTCTCGGTATGGTATCCGTACTCTTGGTAAATCTGGTCGAGCCGCTGTTGCAACGTGATGCCTTTGGTGGCGTAATGGCACATCATCTCGACAGCGCATACCGCTGTCGATACCGCATCTTTGTCGCGGATGTGCGGCACACTCAGATACCCATAGCTCTCTTCGCACCCGAACAAGAAGAAGCGTTCGGACGAGTCCTCTACTTCGGCGATTTTTTCAGCAATGTACTTGAACCCGGTCAACACATCGAGGCACTGTCCCCCATTGCGCTCGGTGATGGCCTTGACCAGATCGGTGGTGACCAATGATTTGACCACGAGCGGGACCTTTTTGGTATCGGGTGTACTTTCTTTGCAGGTGTTGATCAAGTAATCGCACAGAAGGATCGCGATCTGGTTGCCGCTGAGCAACCGATAGGTCTCCTTGGTATCGTTTTCGGGAATGGCGATGCCCAAGCGGTCGGCGTCGGGATCGGTGCCCAAGACGATGTCGGACTTCTGTTGCTTGGCCAGTTCGATCGCCAAGCGCATCGCCTGGGGGTCTTCAGGATTGGGCATCGATACGGTGGGGAAGTTCCCATCCGGCAATTCTTGGCGCTCGACCACCGCCACGGCAATGCCCACGCGCTCCAAAATCGTCCTGACCGGGATGTTGCCCGTCCCATGCAACGGAGTGTAGGCGACCTTGACGGAACTGTTCTTGAACAGGGCCGGGCGCCTCAGGCTGGCCACCACCATCGCGTAATAGGCCTCGTCCACTTCGGCAGGTACGGAATCGAGCAAGCCGTTGCTGCGAGCTGCACTTGCCTCGATCGAGCGGATGTGCTCGGCATGCACTGATGCCACCTTCGCACCGATGCCGATATCATGCGGCGGTGTGACCTGGCCGCCATCCGACCAATAGACCTTGTAACCATTGTATTTGGCAGGGTTGTGGCTGGCGGTGATGACGATACCGGCCACTGCTTTGAGGTAGCGCACAGCGAACGAGAGCATCGGCACCGGATGGATGGTTCCGTACAGTTTGACCGCGATTCCGTTGGCACACAGCACCAAAGCGGCCTCCTTGGCGAACACATCCGAGTACAGCCGTGAGTCGTAGGCGATGACCACCGGCCCCTTGACGGTGCTTTCAGTGATGTAATCGGCCAGACCTTGGGTCACCTTGCGGACCATGAAAACGTTCATCCGGTTGGTCCCGCCGCCGATGACACCTCTCATGCCGGCCGTCCCGAAGGCCAGCGATGTGTAAAAACGGTCGTAGAGGTCCTCGTCGGCCCGTTCATCGAGGGCATGGACCACCTCGTTACGGAAATCGGAATGGCTTTCGGCATCGATGTAGGACTGGGCTTTCTTGTACAATGCAACGCGATCTTCATCGGTAAACTTCATGCGAACACCTCCGCTTGCAACTCCTCCACCGTCCTACACAGACTACCGTAACCGACCTGAGCCAACGCTTGCAACGGGCGGTACCCCCACCCGACCAAGGCCAATTGCATGTGAGCGGCCTTGGCAGTCATCGCATCGACCTCGCTGTCCCCGACCAAAAGGATGTCAGCGGAATCGAGGCCGATCATGCGTGCGAACCGAAGCGCGCTGTCGGCGGCAGGTTTCAACGGTTCGCCTGGCAGAGCGCCACGCACGAACGCAAAAGCGATATCGGGCAACAAGGCTTTGACAATCACCCTGACCAACGCATCGTCCTTGTTGGATAGTATCCCTACCGGGAGGCCGGCGGCAACACATTTCTGAAGCAATGCTGGCATGTGGGGATACAGGACGCTGCGCTCGAACGGCTTGCGGGCATAAGCGTCCAGAAACAGAGCGAACAAACGGTCTGTCTCTGCCTCGTCGACATCGCTACCAGCCGCCTGCAATGCTCCTTTCAGGGTATTGCGCAGCCCATTTCCCACAAACCGCATGCAAGTGGCATCTTCGATTTTAGCGATGCCCAAACTTGCCAACACAGTGTTGAGGGCATAAGCGATGTCACCAATGGTGTCCACCAATGTCCCATCGAGATCGAACAAGACTGCTTTCACGCGCTTTGCTGTTACATTCATGTCACGAGTATACCAGATGTTTACACGAGCATCCATCGGCTCTATAATCGCTCGCATGTACCGCTCAACAATCAAAGCCTGTTATATCGGCAATTTCGTCGGTGCGTTGATGTCGAACCTAGCCCCTCTGCTTTACATCTTGTTCATCGGCAACTTCGGCATCACCTTCGAACAGGCCGGGCGGTTGACCTTGATAAACTTTTTTACCCAGATCGTCGCCGATTTGGCCTTCAGCCGTCCGGTCGACCGTCACGGGGTACGGCCCTTCATCGCCTTGGGTCACGCCTGCGTGTTCGTTGGATTTTTGCTGATGGCAGGCGTACCGGTGTTGTTCGCAAGACACCCCTACTTTGGCTTGATGATCGCCACCGTAGTGTATTCCTGTGGTGGAGGATTGTTGGAACTTTTGCTCAGCGCCATCATCCAAGCAATCCCATCCGATGCCAAAGCGTCGGCAATGAGTTTGTTGCACTCGTTCTACGCTTGGGGATTCATCGCCGTGGTGGTCGGGACGACACTGATGTTGTCCATCTTCGGGGAACACAACTGGCAAGTGGTCGTCTTGCTGTGGAGCCTGCTGCCGTTGATCAATTTCATCAACTTCCTGCGTGTCCCGTTGGCTCCTCAGGTAGCCGAAGAACACCGCACCGGCACGCGGGTGTTGCTGCGCTCGCCCTACTTTTTGGCGGTAGTGGCCGGCATCGCCTTCGGGGGAGCCACAGAAGTATCGATGTCGCAATGGACTTCCGCTTTTGTGGAGGCTTCGCTCAACCTCCCCAAAGCAGTCGGAGATTTGGCGGGACTGTGCTTGTTCGCCGCTTTTTTAGGGACTGGACGGGCCATCTACGGCAAGTCGGGGCACCGCATCGACGTATCCAAGGTTATGCTGGCCGGATCTTTGTTTACCATTGGGTGCTACCTTGTGGCGGCGTTGTCGCCTTGGCCGCTCGTCTCATTGGCGGCCTGTGCAATGTGCGGCTTGGGGACATCGTTACTATGGCCCGGTTCGGTGGTCAATGCCGCCGACCGATTTCCATTGGCGGGAGCCTCGCTGTTCGCCCTGTTGGCGGCCGGCGGAGACACGGGGGCCGCAGTGGGGCCTTGGTTGGTAGGTTTGGTCGCCGACATCAACCCGACCTTAGTGAAGGCATTCCCCTGGCTCTCTTCACTGTCGGACCAACAGACAGCATTGCGCAGTGGAATGCTGTTTGCCACCATATACCCGGTCTTGATGGTCGGAGCACTGCTGGCCATGCGCCATTTCAAACGTAAAGAACACCATGAGATACCGTTGATCGAGTGAGGAAAGCCACCTCAGCTTGCCACAGGAGTTGGTGTGTTGGGCACATCGGGTCCCGAATCGTTGTCGTTTGGATTGAAGCCGCCATTATTGAACAAGAACCGCAGACGCATCGCCGCCACGGTGAGTGCCTCGGGCAACGGCATTGTCTGAGCATGCATGCTGATAGCCTGCAGTTGCATGCCGAACGAATTCATGGTAAGCACAGGACTCTCGTCACCCTCGAAATCGCTCATCTCCAACTTGACCGGGGTGTCGGTCAAGGTATTGTACTTGCATTTCCTAAAGACAGGCCGGTGGTGTTTGTCTTCCGACGGACAAGCCCCGAACAAGCGGCAAATCATGCCCCGAGCCGGGTAGACGGTGCAGTGGAACGTCGATTCGGGATCATACAGCGGGCACGATTGACTGTCGGCACCTGATTGGGCCAAGCGGGCGATGGCACCTTGATCCTGTTTGACGAACAACAGGTAAGCCGCCATCAAGCTGGCCTCTTCATCGGTGAGGTCGGGGGTGAAATGTTCGCAACAGGTGCCGCAGCCGGGTGGACAAGCCACCCGATGGCGGTTCTGGAACGACGCAGCATAGCGATCGATCTCATCGTAGAGGGTCAGCAATGCTTGCCATTGTTCTGCCACCAGAGTCCCCGGCAACCGTGAGCATACTTCGTGAATCGTCATGATTATGGGGCACAGCGTAGCGGAAACGATCCAGTACGGTCAATTGGCCGGCTTGGCTTTGGACTTCGATTTTGGAGCTTTCTTCGCAAACCGTTTCTCATTGCGTAGCAAACGCCGCCCGCGCAAGGGTTCTTCGGTGCGCTTGAACTTGCGCTTGCGGTGGTCGCTGAGGATCCATATCCCCCCTGCAGCTGACAGTACGCACAAGCCCAAGATTCCAACGACTGCCAGCGGATTGTGGTCAAATGGCAGTTGGACGTTCATCCCATAAAAACTCACCACAAAGGTCGGGAACATCAATGCTATTGAAATCACCGTAAGCCGGCGCATGATGATGCTCAAGTTGTTGGAGATAACCGAAGCAAAAGCATCCATGGTTCCCGTCAGGATCGAAGAGTAGATGTTGGCCATCTCGATAGCCTGTTTGTTGTCGATGATGACGTCGTCGAGAAACTCGCGCTCCTCCTCGTCGTTGACCTTGAACAGCGGCGACTTGACCAGTTTCTCCAGCAGGATCTCGTTGGTTGTCAGCGAGGTGGTGAAATAGACCAACGACTTCTGGATCGAGAGCAACTGGATGAGTTCATCGTTCATGACCGAGCGATGCAACTCCTCCTCGATGAGGTTTTTTTGACGGTTGAGGTATTTCAACAAACGGATGAACACCATCGCTGCCCGACCCATCAGGCTGATGACAAAGCCCTCTTGGGTTTGCACCGGGTATTGCCTGAAACGGTTGCGGGCGAAATCCTCGAGGATGACGCTGTCGCTTTGACAAATGGTGACGATGGTGCCGGGGAACATCACAATGCCCAGCGGTACACAATATTGATTGATTCCATGGCTGTCGTCGGCGAAAGCCGGCAACCTGACGATGAGGGCGACGTACTCGTCCTCTTTCTCGATGCGGGCCTGCTCGTCCATATCCATGATGTCGGCGAGGAGTTCCGACGAGATGCCGTAGGATTCCTCCAACTCAGTTATGTCGTCACGGGTAAGTTCCCTGGCATCAACCCACTTGTATCCGGCGGAAGTTTCTCCCGTCGGCAGGACCCGTTGCGAAATCGTATCGCGAATGGTGATCATGGTTCCTCCTTGGGCCCTCCGGGAACCGAGATCCGCAATATCAGTTCATATTGAGGACCAAACAGGTGCGGGAGAGCATGGCATGTCGATGAAATGAAGCCGGAGGGCGTCTACTGCCGCCTTCGTCTGAACTAGACATTGCATCCTCCTTCAACTGTTTGGCGTTGACCCGCCGCGCGACGGGACCGGACTGTGCCAGTCTACCACAACACCTGACGGTGAGGAAGAGGTTCTTGCGCACCTGATGGTTTTTCCACCGCGCGGGTTGCCTTGCAGGTCCATTGTGTAGTAGAACGGGTGGCAACGGGAGGACGCCATGCCGACAATCGATAGGGAAGCAGCCCTTGCGCTGTACCGGAAATACAATTCCAACGAAAGCTTGTACCGCCATGCCTTGAGTGTCGAGGCGGTTATGCGCCGCTTTGCCCGCTTCTACGGTGAGGATGAAGCATATTGGGCTGTCGTAGGTTTATTGCACGACATCGATTACGAACTGTATCCGCAACAACACCTCCAACAAGCCCCGGCCATGCTACGCGAGGCGGGAATCGGGGAGGACGTCATCCATGCCGTGTTGAGCCACGGATGGACGCTGTGCAGCGAAGTGGAGCCTGTCCTGCCGATGGAGAAAGTGTTGTTCACCATCGACGAACTGACCGGACTCATCACCGCCACCGCCCTGATGCGTCCTTCACGCAGCCTCATGGACCTGGAGGTCTCCTCTGTCAAGAAGAAATGGAAGGCCAAGGGCTTCTCGGTCGGAGTGAACCGTGAATTGATCGCCAAGGGAGCCGACTTGCTCGGTTTGGACCTCGATGTGGTCATCCAGCTTTCGATCGAAGGGATGCGCGAAGTCGCCTCGGAGATCGATCTGGGCTGATTCTCAACAGGTGGTGAGGTTTTCTATCCTGATAATGCCGGCCTTGTTCAACACAACCCTGAAGTGTTGGATGTTGTCAATGCCGTCCCGCAACGAGGTCTCCTGAATGACCAGGTGCAGGTGGTAGACACGCTCGCTGTTTTGTTGCTCGAAATCGCCCTCGTCGCTGCTGACATACATCACATCGCTGGGATCGTCCATCTCTTTGAGGAAGTCGTCGATCCTGATACGGGTGATGACCGTCATCGCATTGATCCACGGCCCGACCGACTTGTTGCGCTCGCTCTTATAAATCTTGACGAAGCGCGTGTAATGGACCACATCCTCGACCGGCAACATGTCCAAGAACGGGTTGCTCTTTTCACGACGCACATCCCGGATGCGTTGCGGGATTTTGGTTGCTTTGGTCAGCTCGATGATCACTTTGGCTTTGCTGAGCGTCTTGCCGGTGCGTGGCGAGACAAACGATGCGATTTGATCGGCCAGTAGGCGGGGCACGACCTTGTTGAAGAACTTGCGCAAGCCCTCTTTGATGCGGTCTTTGAACACATAAGCCAGAATGACCAACAGGGCCCATTGCATGCTGTTCTTCAAGAAAAACGTCTCGGCGAAGATGGCTGCCATGGTGGCGAAGGTCATTGCGATGGCAGCGGCGGTGCCCGCAAGGATGCCGGACACCCGTTCGGGAGCTTTCGACTGGACCGGGGTGAGGTACAAAACTGACTGAGCCCACTTTTTCAATACGCCAGAACGATAAGCAACCGCTTCGGCCGAGTATTTGTTGCCCTGGCCGACCACCGACTCATAACCGCTGTCGCGCCGGTGCGAAAGCTCGCTTCTGGAAAGCTTAAGCAGGCGTTGGGCGTGGTTTTGCAATTGGCTGAACAGCGGTTCCAACGACAGGTACATCTCAAGGCTGGTATTCTCCACGATCAAGCTGACCGCCTCGTCGGCCCACTCGAAGGCAGTGACCATGCGGTTGCCCATCGGGTAATGGATGCGCATTTTTTCCAAGAGCGAACGCAATCTGGCCAAGACCTCCCCTATCTCGCAACACCACCGGTCGAGCATCAAGGTGAGGTCCTCGGTCTTACGCTCGGTTGTCAACGATCGACAATCGGCTAAGACCACACCGGTATCGTGCCGAATGGAATTCGTCAAGGTCTGCAGTTCGGTGATGAAAACCGGATCGGCCACGTCATTGCTGTTCTCAATGCGGTTTTTCACATAGGTTTCCAGGATGATCAACGGACTGGCATGGTTCTTTTCATCAAGCAACTCGTCCATCGTGATCTCAGGCGAAGAATAGCGGGCATGGGTTTGGAATTTCCGCAACATGGCCTCGTCGCTGACCATCGACGAAGAGACATGCAATTGGGCTGGTGAAAAAATATAATAATGCACATCCCGCTCGTATTCTCGGGTCATCGGGATGGGATAGGTGATTTTTGTCTCCAGATGGCGGCTGGAGTGGATGCGTACGTCAATCATCGGTCACTGCCCTCACACTAGGTCTTCCCCTCAGGGGGGTATAACAGGTTATTGTATATCAACAAGTATGCAAACGCAATTGCGATTTCTCAGAAAACAGGCTGTCCGAACATTCGGTTTGACACCATCTTAAGGATGAAGCATACTCACCTTCAGGAGGGAGAAAACGTGAGGAGAATCCTAATCACTGCACTGCTGGCTGTACTGGTGCTTTCGTTTTGCTTCGGGGCAGCCGGTCAAGACTTCCAAGTCCATTTCATCGATGTCGGACAAGCCGACAGCACCTTGGTCATCGATCATGGCCAGGTCATGCTCATCGATGCCGGTGAGAATCCGGACGGACGTTTGGTCGTCCACTACTTGAAAGCCCTCGGCATCGAGCATATCGACATCCTTGTCGGTACCCACCCCCACCACGACCACATCGGTGGACTCGACGACGTGCTGCAAGCGTTCAGTATCGGCAAGATCCTCATGCCGGCCCAAACCCACACCACCCGCTCGTTCGAGGATGTCATCGACACCATCGCCCGACTGGACAAAAAGATCACGGTTCCGAAGGTCGGCGACACCTTCACGCTGGGGTCGTCCTCCATCACGGTGCTGGCTCCCGTCCGGACCGACTACATCAACATCAATGACCATTCGATCGTCCTCAAACTCGTACGCGACGGCAAGCGCTTTTTGTTCGAAGGCGATGCCGAGACCACCAGTGAATGGCACATGATCGCCAACAAGGCTGACTTAGCGACCGATGTCCTCAAAGTGGCCCACCACGCCAGCGACACCTCGACCAACAGCACCTTCATCAAGGCAGTCTCGCCCTCGATCTCGGTCGTGCATGTCGGCAAGGGCAATCCCTACGGCCACCCGACCTTCTCCGTACTCAAACGGATACCCGGCACCATCTACCGGACCGACCTGGATGGATCGGTCATCATCGATTTCGCCACTGACGGATCCCTCAGGGTACGCACGGCTCAGAAGCATGGCAATCCGGCCTGGCGCGAGGTCCGTTTCATCGGCGATCGGGCTACCAAGCAATACCACACCAAGACCTGTCCGTTACTCCCCACCGACGCCAGTCAAGTCGGCATCTTCGACGAAGCCGATGCCGCTGCTCTCGGCTATGGAGCATGCATGGTATGTCTACCGGCTGCTGGAGGTACACCGTGACCACCAGATGGACGATCGACCGCTTTGAAGGCACCTGTGCCGTATGTGAGGTGTCGGACGGAACTACAGCACACATCGAACGGGACAAACTGCCTGCCGGTTGCCACGAGGGTGACATCCTGGTTCTGAGAGAGGGACGTTATCGCAAAGACAAGCGGGCCACTACCCAAGCCGCCCGCCGCATTGCTGAAAAGATGGCCGCTCTCATCGCCGATGAGGGGGAATGAGGGGCTACTTCGCCACAGGTTTCAACAAATCGTAAACGTAGGTGGCGTTGAGGCTGTAATTGTCACCGGCTATATCGTAGGCAGTCTTGTCGTCCCATGAGCGATGCTGTGTATCGGCGCCGGCTGCCAACAGGATATCCACAACCTCCGCATAAAGCGTATCGGTGGCGGCATACAACAGCGCCGTATACCCGTATTGGTCTTCGGCATCGACCTCACTGCCCGCTTGCAACAACAGGTGTACGGTCTCGGGCGAGCCAAATCTAGCAGCCGCCATCAATGCAGTGGCAAGGTCGTAATCACGGGCGTTGACATCCGCACCGTAGTCGAGCAACAACTCGACCACCTCGATGGAGGGATTGTTCGCCACCGCCAACATCAACGGAGTCTCATCATACGCGGTCCTGGCATCGACTTTGGCTCCCCTGTCCAGAAGCAAGCGGGTGATATCGGGATTGGGATTGTTCATCGCGGAGAAATGAATCGGGTATTCGCCATTGTCATTCGACTGCGCTATTTCGGCACCGGCTGACAAATAAAG